>NZ_JBWKDK010000012.1:0-178645 GCF_056436005.1 Streptomyces sp. NPDC043854 | reverse complement strand
CGTCCAGGACCCGTTCCGTCTCCTCCCCCCCCCCCCCCCCCCCCCCCCCCCCCCCCCCCCCGCCCTCCCCCCCCCCCCCCCCCCCCCTCCCCCCCCCCTCTGCCGCAGCGGGTCCCGCGCACGCGTGACGCAGGTCCCGGCGGTCTCACTCGTCCTCGTCGTCCTCGTCGTCCAGCCGCGCCAGCCACGTGGCCAGACGCTCCACCGGGACCTCGAAGTCCGGGTTCAGGTCGACGAACGTGCGCAGCTGCTCGGCCAGCCACTCGAAAGTGACCTCCTCCTCGCCGCGCCGCTTCTCCAGCTCCTCGATGCCGCGATCGGTGAAGTACAAGTCGGGCTCCGTGCCGTGATGACGATGTGCATGCGGATGTTTCCCGCCAGGATAATCCGCACGACCGGCGAGCCCTCCCCTCCGAGCTGCCCCGGCGCTAGCCTGGAGTGCCTTTCCAATCTTGAGAGGGGCGGGGGATGCCAGACGCGCGCACCGGCGGCACCGCACGCGCCTACGAACTCCTCGAACCCCTCGTCCAGGCCGCGACCGTACGCGTCCACGCCGCCCCCGACGGGTATGCACCCCCTGGGACCGGCCCCACCTGGGGAAGCGGCTTCTTCATCGCGCCCGGCTGGGTCCTGACGTGCGCGCACGTCGTCGGCGAAGGGGGTGCTGCGGTGCGTCTCGTGGGACGTGAGCTCGGCATCACCTTCTCCTCCGGCCCACGCACCACCGGGACCGTCACCGGCCGCGTCGAATGCGTCCTGCCCGAACGGCTCGAAGAGCGCCGGCCCGCCCGCCGCGCCCTGTGGGACCTCCCCGACCTGGCCCTCGTCCGCGTCCTCGCCCCCGTCTCCCACGCCTGCGTACGCCTCACCGACCGGGCCCGGCCGCGCCTGGACGAGGTCGCCTACTTCGGCTGCACCGAGGACCTCGGCACACCCGAGATCACCGGCCGCACCACCCGGCTGCGCGGGACCGCGGCCGGCGGGGCCGCCCTGCGCCTCGGCGACGACGACGAGATCGAACCCGGCATGTCCGGAGGCCCCGTCGTCGACCTGGCCCACGGCGAGGTCGTCGGCGTCGTCAAGGCCCGCCGGCACACCGGCGGCGGCGGACTCGCCGTGTCCGTCATCCAGCTGCGCACCCTGCCCCTGGCCGCCACCGGCCAGGTCGGCCTCTACCGCCGGGTCATGCAGGCCCACGACCTCTACCACTACGACCAGCACCTCAGCGACCTCGACACCCGCCGCACCTGGACCGACCTGCACGGCGAACTCCGCGCCCTCGGCGCCGCCCGGGCCACCGCCGGCCCCGGCGGACTCCCCGGCGCCGGCGACCCGTACACGGCGGCGGGCCGGCTGACCGCCGCCGAGCGCACCACCCTGTGCGGGCTGCTCGCCGAGTTACCGCCACCCCCCTCCTCCGAGGCCGTCCGGGCCCTCGTCGAGGCGGCCCGCGGCGAGGAACCCGACCCGGCCCTGCCCGCCCCGCTCAGCTGGCGCGACGGCCTCGGCATGCTCCACGACCCGCCCGGCGGCGCCGGCGAGGCCGCCGCCGTGCTGCGGTACGCCACCGACGTCAGCGTCGCCGACTTCCGCGAGCCCCCCGCCCCCGGCGCCGACGAGGAGCTGTGGGACTGGGTCCGGGCCACCGCCGAGCGGCTGTGGCGGCCCCTGCGCCGGGAGCTCGGCGAACGTCGCGACCAGGGCCTGGCCGAACGGGAACGGCGCCGCCGCACCCGCGCCGCCCACGGCGCCCCCGGACCGGGACGGCCCGGCGGCACCCTGCCCCAGGGCCCCTCCGTCCTGCTGGAGGCCTGGGCGCACGGCTGGGAAGACGTCTACGACTGGCGCGTCTCCGTCCTGGCCGGACCCGCCCGCCCCGGACGGCTGACCCCGGTCGGCTCCGGCGTCCGCGTCACCCGGGCCGGGCTGCCGGAGGCGGTGCGCGACGCCCTCGCCGAGGCCTTCCGCCGCTGCGACACCCACGAAGCGGCGGCCGTCCTCGAGGTCGCCGTCGCCCCCGAACTGTTCGGACTGCCGGTGGACACCTGGATCCTGACCGGCCGCGTCCCGCTCGGCGCCCAGCGGCCCGTCGTGCTGCGCTACCCCGCCGGAGGCGACGGGGCGCACCCCGCCGACGCCGACGCCGCCCACCGCAGGGCCGACCGCTGGGCCCGCGTCCAGGCCGGGCCGCTGCTGGACGAGCGCGCCGACTGCGCCCGCGGCCGGCCCCGCACCCCGTCCCCCGCCTGGCTGGACGGACTCGCGGACAACACCGTGCCGGTGCACTGCCGGGCCGCCGACGCGGAACCCACCCGCGGATCCCTGTACGCGGTCCGCGACGCCGGGTACGGGGTGGCGGTCACCCGGCGGCCCCCGGCCGACCCGGGGGAGTCCTGCGCGCCGTTCCACCGCGGGCTGCGCGAGGAGCTGACCGAGGCCGGGCGGGGCGCACCACTGCCGGTGCGGCTCCAGGCGCTGCGGGCCCGCGCCCACGGGGCGGACCCCGACGCCTACTGGGCGAACGGGATGGCCCTGGTCTGGGACGACCCGGCCCGCGCCCTGCCCGAGGAAGAGCCGCTGCAGGGGGACCTGTGACGGGCGGGAGGGGACCCGGGAGGGGACGGACGTGAACGAGGAATGGCTCATCTACCGGGGGGTCGGCGAGCCCCACGACGGCATCGACACCCTGCCCGACCCGCCGCCGTGGCGGGACTTCGACGGCGGGCCGGTCGGCGAACCCCCGTCACCCGCCGCCACGGGCGACGGCAACGTCGCCCGCCGGCTCGGCGCGCACCGGCAGGCCGCCGAACTCCACCGGCCCGAGCCCGAGGAGCTCGAGGCCGTCAACGCGGCGCTCTACCTGCGCCGGCCGCTGCTCGTGACCGGATACCCCGGCACCGGCAAGTCCACCCTCGCGCACGCCGTCGCCCACGAACTCAAACTCGGCCGGGTGCTGCGCTGGCCCGTGGTCTCCCGGACCGTGCTCCAGGAAGGCCTGTACCGCTACGACGCCATCGCCCGGCTCCAGGACGTACAGATCGCCGCGAGCGGCGGCAGCCCCGGCGGCGCCCCCGGCATCGGCACGTACATCCGGCTCGGACCGCTCGGCACCGCCCTGCTGCCCGGCCGGCGGCCCCGCGTCCTGCTCATCGACGAACTCGACAAGAGCGACATCGACCTGCCCAACGACCTCCTCAACGTCCTGGAGGAAGGCGAGTTCTCCCTGCCCGAACTGGAACGCGTCGCCGACACCGAGCCCGAGGTGCAGGTCCTCACCGACGACGGCGCCAAGGTGACCGTCCGCGACGGCCGGGTCCGCTGCCGCGCCTTCCCCTTCATCATCCTGACCAGCAACGGCGAACGGGACTTCCCCGCCGCCCTGCTGCGCCGCTGCATCCAGCTCAAACTCGGCCAGCCCGGCGAGAAACGCCTCGCCACCATGGTCCGCGCCCACCTCGGCGAGGACGCCGCCCGGCTCGGCGCCGACCTGATCCGCGAGTTCCTCAGCCGCTCCCAGTCCGAACTCGTCGCCGCCGACCAGCTCCTGAACGCCATCTACCTGACCCACTACGCCTCCCCGCCCACCCGGGAGGACCTCGCCGACCTGCTCATCCAGCGCCTCGACCGCCCGAGGTGACCCCCATGCCGCCCCCTCCCGCCCCCGCCGGGCGACCCGCCCCGACCGGGCGGCCCGCCCCGGCACCCCCCGAGATCCGCGATCTGGCCGGCCTGCTGCGCGCCGCCGGACTCGACCCCTCCGCCGAGGAACTCGCCGACGCGCTCTGGCTCGCCGGCCGGATCGGCCCGCCCGGCCCCTCCGCCGCCCCCGCCGGCGCCGCCCGCCCCGTCCGCCGGCCGGTGCGGCAGGACGAGCCGCCGCCCGAGGACGGGCCCGCGCCCGCCGCACACGGGCCCGAGGACCCGGTCCGGCTCTACGCCGCCCGCCTGCGCGGCACCGTCGCCGAGGAGGCCGCCGCCTTCCCCAGCGGCGGCGGCGTGCCCGTACGGGTCCCCGGCGCGGCCGCCCTGCCCCGGATCCTGGAGATACAGCGCGCCCTGCGCTCCCTGCAGCGGCACCGCCCGCCCGGCCGGCCCACCCGCCTCGTCCTCGACGAGCCGGCCACCGCCGAGGCCAGCGCCCGCGCCCTCGGGCTGGTCATCCCCGTCCTGCGGCCCGAAAGCCGCCGCGAGGCGACCGTCCGGCTGGTCATGGACGCCTCCCCCTCCATGGCCGTGTGGCAGGACATGTTCGAGGAACTGCGCGGCGTCTGCGAACGCCTCGGCGCCTTCCGCGACGTACAGGTCCACTACCTGCACCGGCTCGCCGACGGCCGCGCTGCCCTCGGTCAGGCCCCCGACCCCGGCACCCGGCTGCGCTCCGGCGACCAGCTCCGCGACCCCGGCGGGCGCTCCCTCACCATGGTCGTCTCCGACTGCGCCGGGCCGCTGTGGCGCGAGGGCGCGGCCCAGCGGATCCTGCACCGCTGGGCCGAATGCACCCCCTGCGTCGTCGTCCAGCCCCTGCCCCAGCGGCTGTGGAACCGCAGCTGGCTGCCGACCGAGCGGGGCACCCTCACCCGGGTCGAGGGCGGCGCCGGCATGCTCAGGTTCCGGCCCGACCGGCCCGCCCGCCCCGGCCGGCTCCGCGGCGGCCTCACCGTCCCCGTGCTCCCGCCGAACGCCACCGCGCTCGGCGCCTGGGCCCGCGTCGTCGCCGGGTTCGGCACCGGACCCGTACCGGCCGAGGTGGGCCGGGTCCTCGCCGACCACCCCGCCGCGCCCGTCCCCCCGCCCCGGGCCGTGCGGCCGCCGCGCGAACTGGTGCGCCGCTTCTACTCCTCCGCCTCGCCGCGCGCCGTACAGCTCGCCGTCTACCTGTCCGCGGCCCCGCTGACCCTGCCCGTGATGCGGCTCGTCCAGCGCACCATGCTGCCCGACTCCGAACCCTCCGACCTGGCGGAGGTGCTGCTCAGCGGGCTCCTGCGGCGCGGTCCGGCACCGGGGGAGTGGTACGAGTTCACCCCCGGCGTGCAGGACGTCCTGCTCGGGCCGCTCGGCCGGGACGAGGCCGCCCTCGTCCTCAAGCACTGCTCGGAGTACGTACTCGCCCACTTCGGGCGCGGGGTGCGCAACTTCCCCGCACTCGCCGTCTCCCAGCTCACCGGGGAACCGGTGGTCGAGGAGGACGGCGACGAGCGGGTCCCCGCCGCGCCGCTCCCGCAGGCGTTCGCCGAGGTCTCCGCCCGCGTCGTACGGCGCTACCTGCCCGGACCGGCCGCGCAGGACACCGCCGGCCGGGAGCCCGCCGCGCCCCCGCCCGGACGGGGCTGGGCGGTGCGCACGGCCCGCGACCGGCTCGCCGCCCAGGACCGGCAGGGGGGCGACGGTGCCCAGCGCGGCCTGTACGAGGCCGTCGCGGTGCTGCGGCGCGCCGTGGCCGCCCCCGCGGGCCCCGACGACCCGGCGGGCGAGGCCGAGTACGAGCTGGCCGGGGCGCTGCTGCGGCTGTGGACTCGGCAGCGGGACCCGGAGCTGCTGGCCGAGGCCGAGCAGGCGGTGAGCGGGCTCCACACCGCGCCGGCCCGGGCGCTGCGCGGCCGGGTGCTGTACGAGCGGGCGCTGGCGGCTCCGGCCGAGCGGGCGGACGCGGAGCTCCTGGTCGCCGCCGAGCGGGAGTTCGCCGCCGCGGCCGCCGCGGCCGCCGCCCCGGACGGCGATGCGCGGCTGCGGCTGGACTGCGTGGTGCGGCAGGCCCGGGCCCTGGTCGGGCTGGGCGAGCTGCGCGACGACCCGATCCCGCTGTTCCAGGCGCGGGCGGTACTGGAGGCCCTGGCCGGGCAGGGGGCCGGGCAGGGGGCCGGGCCGGGGGCCGGTGCGGAGGGAGCCCTGCGGCCGGCCCTGGGGCGGGTGCTGCTGGCCCTGCTCCCCCGTACGGCCGACCCGGTGGAGCGTACGGCGCTGGCCGAACAGGCCGCCGGGCACCTGGCGTCGGGCCTGCCGGAGGCGGCCGGGGGACCCCGGGCGGAAGCCGGCGCGGACGCCCCGCCGGGGACGGGCCGGGGCGCCGGCGCGGGCATGGGCGCGGATACGGGCGCGGGCATGGGCGCGGATACGGGCAGGGACACCGCCGCGGGCACGGCAGGCGGCGCCCCGGCACCGGCTCCCGCCCCGGGCGGGGCCGGGACGGGAGCCGGACCGGGGCCCTCCGGACCCGCCGGGGGCCACAGTGCCGCCGGAGCCGGACCGGGGGCCACCGGGCAGGCACGGGCGGACGGGCCGGCGCAGGCAAGGGGCCGGGCGCAGGCCGCGCGGCTCCGCGTGGACCTGGCCACGGCCCTGCGCTACCTGCCCGGCCGCCTGGAGGAGGCGTCCGAGCAGCTGGCCCGGGCGCTGGCCGAGGCCGGCGGGGACCCCGAACTCCGGCTCGCCGCGCTGGTCTGCCTGGCCCGCGTGCACCGGGCCCGGTCCGCGCGGGACGGGGACCCGGCGGCGCTGGAGGACGCGGCCGACGCGTACCGCAGGGCCCGCCGGCTGATCCCCCGCGACGGGGAGGCCTACGCGGAGCTGCTGCCCGAGTGGGGCGACGTACTCCTCGAGCGGGCCCGGTCCGCCGGCGGGCGGCGGTTCACCTCGGCGGCCGTACGGGTGCTGCGCGACAGCCGGGCCGCGATCCCGCAGTCCGACGCCCGCTCGGCGCACCGGCTCGTGCGCCTCGCGGCGGGGCTGCGGCTGCGGCACGGCTACGAGGGTGACGTGGTGGACCTGCGGGAGGCCGAGTACCTGCTGGAGCTGGCCGTCCGGCACAGCCGCAGCCCGCTGGAGCAGGCCGGCGCCTGGCGTGAGCACGGGGACGTCCAGCAGGAGATCCACGCCCATACCCGGGCCCCGGACCGGCTCGACCGGGCCGCGGACTCCTACCGGCGGGCCTGGCGGGCGGCCCTGGAGGCCGACCGGGCGGACCGCCGGGAGACCGCCGTCGAACTCGCCGCGAGGGTCCAGGAGCTGCGGGGCGGGGTGCTGGAGCGGCTGGCCCGCCCCCGGGCGGCGCTCGACGCCTACCGGTCGGCCCTGGAGCTGTGGCGGGGGCTGGGGGACGCGGCCGCGGACCGCCGGGAGGCGCTGGCCTCCCGGGTGCGCACCCTGGAGGCCGGGCTGTGAGGCCGGCGCCCGGGGCGTGAAGGGCCCGCGCGCGGGAACACGTTCAACGGGGGCCATCGGACACCGCTAGCACATGCGATTCGGTACGGCGACTCAACAGGGGGACGGACAGCCCATGGTGATCCGGCATCAGGCACCGCACACGGAAGCGGCCGCGCAGACGGAAGGGGAGAGGGCCACGGACACGGAGGCGGACACCGAGACGGACACGGAGGCGGAGGCGGAGGCGGGGACGGGCCGCAGCGCGGGCAGGGGCGCGGGCGCGGGCAGGGGCGCGGGCAACACCGGCCCCGACCCGGCGGCCGCCTGCGCGGCCGGCCTCCCCGACCTGTCCGGATACGACCTGGCCGCACTGCGCGGGATCGACCACCCCGTGCTGGCCCGGGTGATCGAGGGCATGGTGGAACGGGTGACCCACCCCGCCGAGATCCTCAACGCCTTCGACTCCGGCGTCAGCTGAGCGGATGCTCACGCACCGCGTTCCCAAGGCCACGCAGAGCAGCCACAGTTGACCCGTTTCCGCCGTTAGCCGGTGCCGAACCCCGGGCAGGGATGGACCGTCCGCCGGGGCAGGCGGCCGGGGGAGGAGGTGCAGGCGATGGGGCACACGGACAGGAGCGGGTCCGCGCTGCCCGCACACCGGGCCCACGCCCCCTGGCCCTACGCCCGGCTCGACGTCCCCGCGCTCCGCGCGGCCGGCCACCGCCCGCATCCCGTACGGCAGTTCGTGCTCAAGACCCGCAGCCGCTGCAACCTCGCCTGCACCTACTGCTACGTGTACGAGATGGCCGACCAGACCTGGCGCAGCCGGCCCGCCGCCATGTCCCCCGCGACCACCGCCCGCGCCGCCGAGCGCATCGCCGAGCACGCCGCCGCGCACGGCCTGAGCCGCGTCGACCTCGTCCTGCACGGCGGCGAACCGCTGCTCACCGCCGCCGCCGAGCTGGCCGCGCCCGTCGACGCCGTACGGGCCGCCCTGCGCGCGGCCTCCCCGCGGACCAGGGTCACCGCCACCGTCCAGACCAACGGCACCCTCCTCACCCGCGGCCGGCTCGCCGCACTCGCCGCCGCCGGGATACGCGTCGGGGTCAGCCTCGACGGGGGCCTGCCCGAGCACAACGCCCGCCGCGTGGACCGCGCCGGGCGGCCCGGGTTCGGCGCGGCCGCCCGCGGGCTGCGGCTGCTCGCCCGGCACCCCGAGAGCTACGCGGGCGTGCTGAGCGTGGTCGACCCCGCCCAGGACCCGGTGCAGACGTACGAATCCCTGCTCGCCTTCGCCCCGCCGAGCATCGGCCTGCTACTGCCGCTGGCCAACTGGAGCACCCCGCCGCCCGGCCGCAGCCCGGGCAGCACCCCGTACGCCGACTGGCTGATCGCCGTGTTCGAACGCTGGTGGCACGACGGGGTGCTGCGGACCCGGATCCGGATGTTCGAGGAGATCATCGCCCTGCTGCTCGGCCTGCCCGCCGCCACCGAGACCCTCGGCCTCGCCCCCGCCGCCACCGCCGTGATCGAGACCGACGGCACCCTGGAGCAGGCCGACTCGCTCAAATCCGCGTACGAGGGGGCGGCCGCCACCGGGATGGCACTGCGGACACACAGCTTCGACGAGTTCCTCGACCATCCGGGGCTGGCCGCCCGCCAGCTCGGGGCGGCGGCCCTCGCCGACACCTGCCGCGCCTGCGAACTCGTCGCCGTCTGCGGCGGCGGCCACTACCCGCACCGCTACCGCGCAGGCGAAGGCTTCCGGCAGCCGTCCGTGTACTGCGAGGACCTCCAAGCCGTCATCCGGCACATCGCCGCCGCCCTCCACCGGGCCGCCGGCCGCGCGGCCATCCCCCGGGCGGCCGCCTCATGACCGACGCCCCCGCCCCCTTCGCCGTCACCCCGCCCGTCCTGCGCGCCCTCGCCTCCACCGAACCCTCCGCCGAGGGCACCCGCCTCATCCGCGACATACGCCGCTCCAAACGCCTGGTCCTGCTCCGCGCCGTGCTCGACGCCGCCCCCGGCCGGTGGTCCGGCGAGGCAGCCGACCACTGGGCGCTGCTGGAGGAGGCCGAGCGGCACGACCCCGACGCCGTCCACGACGTCCTGCACTACCCGGCCGCAGGCGTCTGGGCCGAGGAGACCCTGCGCCGCCTGCACGCCCCGCACGGGCCCGCCGCCGACCTCGGCCACCTCGGCGCCCTCGCCGTCGCCGCCGCCCTGCGCGCCGGCATCGCCTTCAAGACCACCCTGCGGCCCGTCGGCGGCCGCCTCGTGCTCCCCACCCTCGGCCTGCTGCGGCCGCCCCGGCCCGGCCCGCTCGCCCTCACCGAACGCTCCTGGGACCCCGACGACCCCGCCACCCTGCCCCTGCACACCCTGCCCGGCGGCCGCACCGCCCTCGACGACCTCGACCCGTACCGGGCCCTCGGCCACGCCCGCCCCGCACCCGTCCGCGCCGCCCGCCGCCTCACCCCCAAGGGCCACAAACGCTGGGACACCCAGTGGACCGGCGCCCTCACCCTGCTGGAGCGGTACGACACCGCCCGCGCCGGCGAGACGGGCCTGCTGCTGCGCTCCGTGGTCCCGCTGGCCGGCGGCTCCCGCTCCAGCGGCGCCACCCTGCCCGCGGCCGCGGGCTCCGTCCTCGCCCGCAGCCAGGCCCCGCCCGCACTGGCCGCCACCCTCGTCCACGAGGTCCAGCACGGCAAACTGTCCGCCCTCGCCGACGTCCTCACCCTGCACACCGCCGACGCCCACCCCCGGCACTGGGCCCCCTGGCGCGCCGACCCCCGCCCGCTGGAGGGGCTCCTGCACGGCGCGTACGCCCACCTCGCCCTGGCCGGCTACTGGCAGCGCGCCGCCCTCTACGGCGCCCGCGGCGCCTGGGCCCAGCACGCCCGGATCCGCGCCCAGGTGGCCGCCGTCCTCCCCGTACTCCGCTCCCACCCGCAACTGACCCGGACCGGGCAGGAGTTCACCGAGGCGATGGCCGCGGCCGAGCAGGCCATGGACGAGCTGCCGCCGCCCGGCGACCAGCACGCCGTCGCCCGCCGCGCCGTCGACCGGGCCCGCCGCGCCTGGTACGCGGAACACCCCGAACTCGGCCCGCCCGAACAGGGCTGACGGACCGTCGGCTGCGGTACCGTTTCACCCCCGCCCACCACCCGGATTCACCCCCGCCCACCACCCGGATTCACCCCCGCCCACCACCCGGATTCACCCCCGTCCACCGCCCGGAATTCCAGGGAGACGGCCGCATGACCACCGGTATTCGGCAGGAACGCGACCCGGCCCCCGCGCGGCCGCAGCGCTTCCTCATCAGCTTCGCCGGCTTCAACCGGCCCTGGGCCGTGTGGATCGCCCACCGGCTGGAGGAGCACGGCCACCGCGTCGCCCTCCAGCGCTGGGACCCGCAGTCCGAGGGCGGCCTCCCCCAGGCCCTCGACGACCTGGCCCGCAGCGGCAGCCGCGTCCTCCTCATCCTCAGCGAACGGTACTTCTCCGTCGGCACCCACACCGACGAGGAGTGGAACACCGCCCTGCGCGAGGTCACCGACAGCCACCCCGGCCGGTTCGCCGCCGTCAGCCTCACCGACGCCCCGCTGCCCAGCGCCGTCGCCGTCCTGGAGAAGACCGACCTGTGGGGCCTGGACGCGTACGAGGCCGAGTACCGCGTGCTGCGCCGCCTGGACCTGCCCACCGACCGCGTCGGCACCGAGACCGGCCGCCGCGGCCCCCGCTTCCCCAACGACCCCCCGGAAATCTGGGGCCGGGTCCCGCGCCGCAACCCCCGCTTCACCGGCCGCAACGACGTCATCGGCACACTGCGCGCCGCACTCAGCGAGGCGCCCCCCGGCGCCTCCACCGTCACCCTGCTGGGCCTGTCCGGCGTCGGCAAGACACAGGTCGCCACCGAGTACGCCTACCGCTTCGCCTCCGAATACGACGTCGTCTGGTGGGTCCCCGCCGAGGACCGGCCCACCCTGCGCGAGCGGCTCGCCGACCTCGCCCCCGAGATGGGCCTGCCGCGCGGCGCCGGCAGCTACGGCGAGCAGATCCGGGCCGTCCTGGAGGCGCTGCGGCGCGGCTCACCGTACAGCCGCTGGCTGCTGGTCTTCGACGGCTGCGACAACCCCGACGACCTCACCGACCTGCTGCCCTCCGGCGCCGGCGACGTCATCATCACCTCCCGCAACCGCGAGTGGGCCTCCCGGCACACCAGCCTCGTCGAGGTCCCGCTCTACGCCCGGCCCGAATCGGTCACCTTCATCCGCCGCCGGGCCCGCCGGCTCACCGGCGAAGAGGCCGACCAGCTCGCCGAGGCCCTCGAGGACTACCCGCTCGCCCTCGACCAGACCGCCGGCTGGCTCGCCGACTCCCCGCTGACCGTCGACGACTACCTCGCGCTGCTGCGCCGCCGCCTGGACTCCCACGAGGCCGTCACCGTCTCCGACGACTACCCGCTGCCCTTCCCCACCGCGCTCGCGATACTGCTCAACAACGTCCGCGAGAACTTCCCCGACGCCCTCGCCCTGCTCCGGCTGTTCGTGTTCTTCGCGCCCGGACCGGTGCCGCTGCGGCTGCTGCGCGAGTTCCCCGTCGACGACGTGCCCGAGCAGCTCGCCGGGCTGATCAACGACCAGATCCGGTGGAACGCCGCCCTCAACAAGCTGGTGCAGTTCTCCGTCGTCCGCCTCGAGTACTCCGACCTGTCCGTGGAGGAGGGCGGCGGCGGGCTGGAGACCGTACAGCTCCACCGCATGGTGCACGGCATCGTCCGCGAGAACCTCTCCGAAGAGGAGGCCGGACCCCTCGCCCGCGCCGTCCGCCAAGTCCTCGCCGCCGCCGACCCCGGCCGGCCCTCCGACTCCCGGCTGTGGCCCCGCTTCGCCGAGCTGATCCCGCACCTGGAGACCGCCGGCGTGCTGACCAGCAGCAACCCGCGGATCCAGAACTTCCTGCTGAACTGCCTGCGCTACCTGATCCTGGCCGGCGAGTACCGCACCTGCCTGCGCCTGGCCGAGCAGACCGACACCGTCTGGCGGGCGATGCTCGGCGACGACCACGACCAGGTCCGCGAACTCAGCTACCACCACGGCGGCGCCCTGCGCATGCTCGGGCACTTCAAACAGGCCGAGGCCCTCGCCAAGGCGGTCGCCGACCGGCTCCTCGCCGAACGCGGCGACCGCGACCTGGAGACCCTGCGCGCCACCAGCACCTACGCGGGCGTCCTGCTCGGCACCGCCAAGTTCGAGCAGGCCCGGGAACTGCTGGAACACGCCTTCGCCCGCTACCGCGAGCTCCTCGGCGAGGACGACTCCACCACCCTCAACGCGGAGAACAACGTCGCCGTCGCCCTCCGGCTGCTGGGCCGCTACCAGGAGGCGTACGAGACCGACCTCGACACCCTGCGCCGCCGCGAGCGCGTACTGCGCGTCCGGCACATCGCCACCCTCTCCTCCGGGATCGGCTGCGCCATGGGGCTGCGCCTGATGGGCCGCTACCGCGAGGCCCTCGCCCGGCAGGAGCAGGGCCTCAAGCTCAACTCCCAGGTCCTCGGCCCCAACCACCCGCAGACCCTGCGCGCCGAGCACAACCTCGGCATGTGCCTGCGCCGCTCCGGGGACATCCCCGGCGCCGGGGCCCGGCTGCGGAGCGTGCTGGAGCGCTCCACGCGGGTCTTCGGCGCCGAGTTCCCCTGGACGCTGATGGTCGCCTCGGACTACGCCACCTACCTGCGCGAGTACGGGGACATCGGCGAGGCCCGGCGGATCTCCGAGGAGGTCGTGCGCGGCTACCAGACGCAGCTGGGCCTCGCCCACCCGTACAGCATCGGCACGGTCGGCAACCTCGCCCTGGTGCTGCGGGCCCAGGGCGAGCGCGTCGAGGCCCTGAACCTCGCCGAACAGGCCCTGGTCGGCATGCGGGGCGCGGTCGGCGAGCGGCACCCGTGGGCCCTGGGCTGCGCCCTGAACGCCACCGGGCACCGCAACATCACCGGGCACCTCCAGGACGCCCTGGACCTCGGGCGCGAGACGCTGCGCAACTGCGAGCAGGTGCTGGGCCCGGACCACCCGATGACGCTGAGCGCGCAGATCGCCCTGGCCGCGGACCTGCGCTCGCTACGGGAGGACACGGAGGCGGCCAAGCACGAGGAGGCGGGCCTGAAGGCGCTGACCCGCACCCTGGGCCCGCAGCACGTCCACACCGTCTCGGCCCGCCAGCAGATGCGCCCGTACTGGGACTTCGAACCCCAGCCGTAACCGGACGGCAGCAGCAGGCCCGTCACGGCGATCCGGCCGCGGCGGGCCTGCCGGCTGAAAGCGGCCATGGACCCTTCAGGCCCGCCGTGAACCCTTCACACACCCCCTGACCTGCGGAGAGAGTGAGACCACGCCGCGCGGGCGGCGCCACCCGAGCCCGGGTGGAGACGCCGCGGCGTCCCGCACTGCAACAACTGCGGCTCCGAGCCCGGCTTCTCCCACGACTTCGACGGGGACGGCACGTCGGACGTTCTGGCCAAGGCCGCGGCCACCTCCGACATCCACCTGTACGCGGGCAGCGGCTCCGGCGGCTTCAAGGCCGGCACCGGAGCGGTGGTCGGGAACAACTTCTCCGCCTTCGACCAGCTCACGGGCGTCGGCGACTTCGACAACGGCGGCAAGAACGACATCGTGGTCCGCAACACCGCGGCCGGCACCTGCACCTCTACGCGGGCAACGGCAGCGGCGGCTTCAAAGCCGGGACCGGCGACAAGATCGGCTCCGGCTGGAGCGGCATGACCGAACTCGGCTGACCCGGCCCGGCCGGCCTGGCCGGCCCGGGCGCCGGCCGAGGCGGGATGCCGCCCGGCCGGAACCCGGGGGCAGGCGGACGCTAGACCAGCCAGCCCCGCCGGACGGCGCGAACGCCCGCTTCGAAGCGGCTGCGCGCCCCCAGGCGTTCCATCAGGCCCGTCGCGACGCGGCGGGCCGTCCGGTGCGAGACTCCCAGCCGCTTGGCGATGGCCTCGTCGGTGAACCCGTCCGCCAGCAGTTTCAGCGTGGTCGACTCGGTGTCGGTCAGGCCGCTCTCGTCGTCCCGGTGTGCCTTCTCGCCGAACGGCTTCGCCGCCTCCCACACGCTCTCGAACAGTGCGCAGAGGGCGGTCAGGGTGCCGTGCCCCGTGAGCACCACCGCGCCGGCCGCGGTGTCCTCGCTGTTGACCGGGATGACGGCGGTGCTCCGGTCGGTGATGATCATCCGGATGGGCAGGGTCGGGGCGGTCCGCGCCTGCCGGCCGAGCTCGCCCAGCCATTCCGCGTAGGCGACGGTGTGCGGGCTGTTGCGGACGCTGTCCAGATAGACCGTGCGCATCCGGATCCCCCGCCGGAGCAGGGCCTCGTCCAGCGGCCGGGAGGCCTCCAGGTTCTCCGGGGTCTGCTCGCCGTCCGGGGCGAAGACCATGACCTCGTGCTCGACCTCGCGGTGCAGCAGGGTCAGGCGCTCGCGGATCCGGTCGAGCCCGACCAGGTGCTCGACGCCGGGCTCGGAGGCCGCCGGCTGCAGGTCCGCGTACTCGGAGATGAGCTGGGCGGCGGCGGCCCGGGACGCCTCGATCCGCTGCTGCTGGGCGGCGAGTTCGGCCTGCTGCCGGGCGAGCAGCAGCTCCATGCCCACATCGGGGCTGACCGCCCGCAGGCGGCCGGGCTCCTCGTACGAGGGCCGTACCAGGGCCAGTTCGCTCAGCTGGTCGAGGCCGGAGCGAACGGCTTCCTCGGGCAGGTCCAGGCGGGCGCAGAGGCCGGCCACGCCGTCGCCGGGATGCGCCAGCATCGCCCGGTAGACGGCTTCCGTCGTTCTGTCGAAACCCAAAAGGGTCAGCATGCACATCCCCCCGATGCGTGATCCTCGCTCTTGATCATCGCATGGCCGAAACGGGGCGCCGAGTGCCGGAAGGGCGGTTGGCCGCTTCCGTCCAGAGCCCCAAGGGGCCAGCCGGGAAGCCTGGTTGGGAAGCTCCCGGATTGCCAGGCTCGGAACCATGTATCTGATTCATGCCCAGCTCCGGGCGCCCGCCGGCGGCATCCTCCCGGCCGATGCGGCCCGCCGGGCCCTCGCCCTCGCGCGGTCCGGCGAAGGCGTCGAGCACGTCTGCGCCCATCCGCACGCCGAACCCCACCCGGTGCTGGGGCTGTTCCTCGTGGCGCCGTCCCTGCGCGAGGCCGAGGGGCGGGCGGCCGGGGTCTGCAGGCGCCTGCTGCAGGAGCACGCCGGCATGGCCGGCTGGTCGCTGCTGAGGGCGGAAGCGCCCCTGCTGGCCCCATTGGGACATGGCCCGTTGGGGCCATCGGAAAGCCCTTCCAGCGCCTCTGGCCTGCGGCGAAAGTAGTTCTCGCCAGCAGGGGACACAGCCCGGCAGGCAACACCGGCGCCACGTCACCGCGGGATGCGGGCCGGATCCGTCCACAGCCACGCCTGCCGAAAGGTACACCGCCATGAACGTCGTCCGTATCGCCAAGGCCGCCGCGGTCACCGCCCTCGCCGCCGGATCCCTGTTCATCGGCGCTTCCGCAGCCCAGGCCGCCGACCTCGGTCCCGAGGACTTCGGCTGGCAGAGCGTCACCGCCGCCCCGAAGAACGACTTCGGCTGGCAGTAGCCGGCCCGCTCGCCCCCCACAACTGCACCTGCAGGGCAGTTGTCCCCGACCGGGCGAGCCCGCACGCTCCGGCCCCCGCCCCCGGCCCGCCCGGAGGGCGGCGGTCACCACCGCTTCCCGGCCTCGATCCGCCCCACGGAGTAGTTCATCATGTCCATGATCAGAATCTCGCGCACCGCCGTCCTCGCCGCCGCCCTCGCCTCCGCCACCGTCCTCGGCACCCTCACCGCCACCGCCACGGCCGCCCCCGCAGCCCCGGCCGCCGCCCCCGCGCCGGCCGCGGCCACCGCCGCCGAGGACACCGAGCGCCCCCAGGGCGAGCCCGGCCCCCTCCAGACCGGCACCCAGCTCAGCGCCTTCTCCGCACACCCCCTGGCCGCCCCCGCCGCCGGCGCGCCCATCACCCGCAGCGCGGTCATCGCCCGGGCGAAGACCTGGGTCGACGCCCAGGTCCCGTACAACCAGGGCGCCTACCGCGACGGCTACCGCACGGACTGCTCCGGCCTGGTCTCGATGGCCTGGAACCTCGGCACCAACGCCTGGACCGGCAACCTCGACACCTACGCCACGCGGATCTCCAAGAGCGAGCTGAAGAAGGGCGACATGCTCCTCTTCCACAACTCCGCGAACCCGGTGAGCGGCTCCCACGTCGTCCTGTTCGAGCGCTGGACGGACTCCTCGATGACCTCGTACGTCGGCATCGAGCAGACCCCGCCGCACGCCGTGCGCCGCACGATCCCGTACTCCTACTTCAGCAACTCGGGCTCCTACCTGCCGTACCGCTACAAGAACATCGTCGAGGACGTCTCCACCACCCGCGACCACGACTACACGGGCGACTTCAAGGACGACCTGCTGGGCGTGGACTCCGCCGGCACGCTGCGCCTGTACTCGGGCAACGGCTCCAACGGCGTCGCCTTCACCCGGGAGGTCGGCGGCGGCTGGGGCGCCATGGACAAGGTCGCCGCGGCCGACTTCAACGGCGACGGCGACGGCGACCTGGTCGCCACCAAGCAGTCCACCGGCGAGCTGTTCCTCTACCAGGGCAACGGCGAGGGCGGGTTCAAGTCCACCACCGAGATCGGGCACGGCTGGACCGGCATTGAGCAGCTGGCGGCCGGCGACTTCACCGGTGACGGCAAGGCCGACATCGTCGCGGTGAACAAGGCCGACGCGACCCTCAACCTCTACACGGGCAACGGCAGCGGGGTGGCGTTCACCAAGCAGATCGGCAGCGGCTGGTCGCAGATGACCAACCTGTCCGCGGGCGACTTCAACGGTGACGGGCGGGCGGACATCGTCGCGAGCCGCGAGGACACCGGCGTCCTCTACCTCTACCCGGGCACGGCCGGCGGCGGGGTCGGCAGCGGCATCCAGATCGGCACCAGCTTCCACCTGATGAGCAAGCTCACGCTCACCGACATCAACAGCGACGGGCGCGCGGACGTGGTCGCCGTCAACCGCTCCACCGGCGACCTCTTCCTCTACACGAGCAAGAGCAACGGCCTGAACGCCGGCGCGGAGATCGGCCACGGCTGGGGCACCTTCAAGCACCTCGTCTGACGCCCCGGCCGGACATGCCGAAGGCCCGGCCCCCCGCACGGGGGACCGGGCCTTCGGCCGTCACAGGTCGGACGGGCGCAGCGACTAGGCCTCGAAGACCTCGTTGAGCAGCTGCTGCTGCTCGGCCTGGTGCCGCTTGGCGGAACCCACGGCCGGGGACGAGCCGTGCGGACGCGAGATGCGCCGCAGGCGCTCGCCGGCCGGGATGTCCGCGCCGACCGCCAGGTCGAGGTGGTCGATCAGGTTGAGCGCGATGAACGGCCAGGCACCCTGGTTCGCCGGCTCCTCCTGGGCCCAGATGTACTTCGCCGCGTTCGGGTACTTGGCGATCTCGGCCTGGAGCTCCGCGCCCGGCAGCGGGTACAGGCGCTCGATGCGGATGATGGCGGTGTCGGTGATGCCGCGCTTCTCCCGCTCGGCCTCGAGGTCGTAGTAGACCTTGCCCGCGCAGAACACGACCTTGCGGACCTCGGCCGGGTTGACGGTGGAGTCGCCGATGACCGGGCGGAACCCGCCGCTCGTGAACTCGTCCGCCTTCGACGCCGCGGCCTTCAGACGCAGCATCGACTTCGGGGTGAAGACGACCAGCGGCTTGTGGTGCGGGTTGTGGACCTGCCAGCGCAGCAGGTGGAAGTAGTTCGACGGCAGCGTCGGCATGGCGACCGTCATGTTGTTCTGGGCGCACAGCTGGAGGAACCGCTCCGGGCGGGCCGAGCTGTGGTCCGGGCCCTGGCCCTCGTAGCCGTGCGGCAGCAGCAGGGTGACGCCGGAGGTCTGGCCCCACTTCTGCTCGGCCGAGGAGATGAACTCGTCGACGACGGTCTGGGCGCCGTTGACGAAGTCACCGAACTGGGCCTCCCACAGGACCAGCGCGTCCGGGCGGGCCAGCGAGTAGCCGTACTCGAAGCCCATCGCCGCGTACTCGGAGAGCAGCGAGTCGTAGACGTTGTAGCGGGCCTGGTCTTCCGCCAGGTGCTGCAGCGGGGTGTAGCCCTCGCCGGTCTCGCGGTCGATCAGCACCGCGTGGCGCTGGCCGAAGGTGCCGCGGCGGGAGTCCTGGCCGGACAGCCGGACCGGGGTGCCCTCCATCAGCAGCGAGCCGAAGGCGAGGGTCTCGCCCATGCCCCAGTCGATGGTGCCGTCGTCGATCATCGACGCGCGGCGCTGGAGCTGCGGCAGCAGACGCGGGTGGACCGTGTGGCTCTCGGGGATGTTGATCTGGGACTCGGCGATCCGCTTGACCACCTCGAAGGAGACGGCGGTGTCCACGGTGACCGGGAACTCGGCCTGCTCCACCGGGGCGGGGGCGCCGGCCGCCGGCTGCGTGGCGGCCTCGCGGACCTCCGCGAAGACCTTCTCCAGCTGGCCCTGGAAGTCCTGGAGCGCCTGCTCGGCCTCTTCCAGGGTGATGTCGCCGCGACCGATGAGGGACTCGGTGTACAGCTTGCGCACCGAGCGCTTCTTGTCGATCAGGTCGTACATCAGCGGCTGGGTGAAGGCCGGGTTGTCCGACTCGTTGTGGCCGCGGCGGCGGTAGCAGATGAGGTCGATGACCACGTCCTTGTTGAACGCCTGGCGGAACTCGAAGGCGAGCCGCGCGACGCGGACCACGGCCTCCGGGTCGTCGCCGTTCACGTGGAAGATCGGTGCCTCGATCATGCGGGCCACGTCGGTCGCGTACATGGAGGAACGCGAGGACTCCGGGGCGGCGGTGAAGCCGACCTGGTTGTTGATCACGACGTGGACGGTGCCGCCGGTGCGGTAGCCGCGCAGCTGCGACATGTTCAGGGTCTCGGCGACGACACCCTGGCCGGCGAAGGCCGCGTCACCGTGCAGGGCGACCGGCAGGACGGTGAAGTCCGTGCCGCCCTTGTTGATGATGTCCTGCTTGGCGCGGGCGACACCCTCGAGGACCGGGTCGACGGCCTCCAGGTGGGACGGGTTCGCGACGAGCGAGACCTTGATCTGCTCGCCGTCGAGGCCAGTGAAGGTGCCCTCGGCGCCCAGGTGGTACTTCACGTCGCCGGAGCCGTGCATCGACTTCGGGTCGAGGTTGCCCTCGAACTCGCGGAAGATCTGCGCGTACGACTTGCCGACGATGTTCGCCAGGACGTTCAGGCGGCCGCGGTGGGCCATGCCGATGACGACCTCTTCGAGGCGGGCCTCGGCCGCGGAGTCGATGACCGCGTCGAGCAGCGGGATGACGGACTCGCCGCCCTCCAGCGAGAAGCGCTTCTGGCCGACGTACTTGGTCTGCAGGAAGGTCTCGAAGGCCTCGGCCGCGTTCAGGCGGCGCAGGACGCGCAGTTGCTCCTCGCGCTCCGGCTTGGAGTGCGGGCGCTCGATGCGGTCCTGGATCCAGCGGCGCTGCTTCGGGTCCTGGATGTGCATGAACTCGACGCCGGTGGTGCGGCAGTACGAGTCGCGCAGCACGCCGAGGATGTCGCGCAGCTTCATCATCGACTTGCCGGCGAAGCCGCCGACCGCGAACTCGCGCTCCAGGTCCCACAGGGTGAGGCCGTGCTCGGTGATGTCCAGGTCGGGGTGCTTGCGCTGCTTGTACTCCAGCGGGTCGGTGTCGGCCATGACGTGGCCGCGGACCCGGTAGGAGTGGATCAGCTCGAAGACGCGGGCGGCCTTCGTGACGTCGTCGTCGTGGCTGGCGTCGATGTCGCGCATCCAGCGGACCGGCTCGTACGGGATCCGCAGCGACTCGAAGACGCGGTCGTAGAAGCCGTCCTCGCCGAGCAGCAGGTTGGAGACGATGCGCAGGAACTCGCCGGAGGCCGCGCCCTGGATGACCCGGTGGTCGTAGGTCGAGGTCAGGGTCATGACCTTGGAGACGCCCAGCTTGTTCAGGGTGTCCTGGGAGGTGCCCTGGAACTCGGCCGGGTAGTCCATGGAGCCGACGCCCATGATGACCGACTGGCCGGGCATCAGGCGCGGCACGGAGTGGACGGTGCCCAGGCCGCCCGGGTTGGTCAGGGAGACCGTGACGCCGGTGAAGTCGTCCATCGTCAGCTTGCCGACGCGGGCGCGGCGGACGATGTCCTCGTAGGCCTGCCAGAACTCGAAGAAGTTGAGGGTCTCGGCCTTCTTGATGCCGGCGACGACGAGCTGGCGGTCGCCGTTCGGCTTGACCAGGTCGATCGCGAGGCCGAAGTTGACGTGCTCCGGCTTGACCAGGGTCGGCTTGCCGTCCTTCTCCGCGTAGGAGTAGTTCATCGACGGCATGGCCTTGATGGCCTGGACCATCGCGTAGCCGATGAGGTGGGTGAAGGAGATCTTCCCGCCCCGGGCCCGCTTCAGGTGGTTGTTGATGACGATCCGGTTGTCGAACAGCAGCTTCACCGGGACAGCGCGGACCGAGGTGGCCGTCGGCATCTCGAGGGAGGCGTTCATGTTCTTCGCCACCGCGGCGGCCGGGCCGCGGAGCGTCACCAGCTCGGGGCCCGCCGGGGCCTCGGTGGCGGGCGCGGCCTTGCGGGCGGCGACGGGGGCGGCGGCCGGAGCCTGAGGGGCAGGCGCGGCCGGAGCGGCGGCCGGGGCCTGGGAGGTGACAGTCACAGCAGGGGCACCAGAGGGAGTGGCAGGAGCAGGGGCAGGAGCTGACACAGGCGAAGAGGTCGGCGCGGCGCCCGCCGCCCCCGTGGCGGCGGCGTCGGAGACCTGCGGGGCTTCGGTGGCGGCGGTGGCGGCCTGTGCGGAGGCGCCATCCGTCGGGGTCTTCACCGGCTCGTCGGCCTTGGCGGGAGCGGTCGCGCCCCCCGGCTTGTAGTCGGCGAAGAAGTCCCACCAGGCCCGGTCGACCGAATTCGGGTCCTGGAGGTACTGCTGGTAGATCTCGTCGACGAGCCACTCATTGGCGCCGAAGCCTGAGGCAGGGTTCTTCCCGCCCTCTGCTGCTTCGGTCGTGGTGCTCGGGTTACTCGGGGACTGTGGCGACACGGCGGCAACCGCCCTCTTCCGCTTCACAAGGTATGGACAGCGGGAATAAAGGCTACGCCTCCCGGGCGGGGAGATGCAGACCGGGCGGGACTTACGTCACGTAGGTCACACCGAACGGCGGGTTTCGCCACTCTGAATGGCGGGAAACCAACGGGGTTCGGGTATGCGCTACCGGGGTTGCGACCCCCTGGCTTCGCACCCCTGACGGACCTCGGGCACGTGTGGCCGAGATCATGTCCTTCCCAGTCGAACCCTACGTCAATGCGGCGCCGTCGGGCTGCCCGGAAGCGTGACGAGAATGCGGCAGCCGCGTGACGATTCGGCCACGCGGATCCGGCCGCCGTGCAGCTCCACCGCCCAGCGGGCGATCGCCAGGCCCAGCCCGGTGCCCCCGTCGCCGCTGTTCGCGCTGCCCCGGTTGAACCGCTCGAAGACCCGGTGCCGCTCTGCCTCGGGGATCCCGGGCCCCTCGTCCACCACCTCCAGCACCAGGCTGCCGGGGGTCTCCCCGGCCCGGGCGCGGACCGTGACCCGGCCGAGCGCGGGGCTGTGCTTGACCGCGTTGTCGATCAGGTTCGCCACCACCTGGTGCAGGCGCTCGGCGTCCGCGTACGCCGTCAGCCCCGACGGGAACACGTCCAGGTGCAGGTGCACGTCGTTGCGGGTGTGCCCGCCGGAGCCCGAGGCCAGCCCCGGCCGGCCCGCGGCCGCCAGGCCGGACTCCTTGAGCACCCCCGACAGGTACGGCCACACCTCGAAGCGGCGGGCCTTCAGCGGGACCACCCCGTTGTCCACCCGGGACAGGTCCAGCAGCGTCTCCACCAGCCGCCCCAGCCGCTCGGTCTGCTTCAGCATCGTCCGCATGGTCTCCGGATCGGCCTCCGAGACCCCGTCGACCACGTTCTCCAGCACCGCGCGCAGGGCCGCGATCGGCGTGCGCAGCTCGTGCGAGACGTTGGCGACCAGCTCCCGGCGGTGCCGGTCCACGGCCTCCAGGTCGTCCGCCATCAGGTTGATCGTGGAGGCCAGGTCGCCGAGCTCGTCGCGGCGGCCGGCCCCGCGGACCCGGCGGGTGTAGTCCCCGTGGGAGATCGCCCGGGCCACCCGGGTCATGTCGTCCAGCGGGGCCGTCAGGCCGTGCGCCACGAACTGGGTGATCAGCATGGACGCGATCACCGAGAACACCGTGATGAAGCGGAGCTCGGTGTCCGTGCGCAGGGCCACCAGCAGCAGCCCGGTGGTGATGAACACCGAGACCACGACCAGCGTGCCCAGCTTGGTCTTGATCGAGAATGGCGAGAACGGGCGGAGGCCCCCGGCCCGGGCGCCGGCGCGGGCACCGGCTCCACCGGAGCGGCCGACGCCGCGTCCCGGACCGGGGCGTCCGCCGCTCACGCCTGCGCCGGGGTCTCCAGGGCGTACCCCACGCCGTGGACCGTACGGATCCGCTCCGCCCCGATCTTCCGGCGCAGGGCCTTGATGTGGCTGTCGACGGTACGGGTCCCGGAGGCGTCGGCCCAGTCCCACACCTCGGCCAGCAGCTGCTCGCGCGAGAGGACCGCCCGCGGGGTGCCGGCCAGGCAGACGAGCAGGTCGAACTCGGTCGGCGTCAGGTGGACGTCCTCCGCCTGCACCCGGACCCGGCGCTGCGCGTGGTCGATCTCCAGGTCCCCCAGGCGCAGGGTGGCCCCGCGCGGGGCGTGCGCGGCCAGCGTGGCGCGCTCCACGCGCCGCAGCAGGACGTGGACCCGGGCCGCCAGCTCGCGCATCGAGAACGGCTTGGTCATGTAGTCGTCGGCCCCGACCCCGAGGCCGACCAGCATGTCCGTCTCGTCGTCGCGCGCGGTGAGCATCAGCACCGGCACCGGCCGCTGGGCCTGGACCCGGCGGCACACCTCCAGGCCGTCGAAGCCGGGCAGCATCACATCGAGGACCAGCAGCTCGGGCTGCCAGCCCTCGGCCGCCGCCACGGCTGCCGGCCCGTCGTGGGCGGCCTGCACCTGGAAGCCCTCGGCGCGCAGCCGGGCCGTGATGGCGTCGGCGATGGTGCGGTCGTCCTCGACCACGAGCACGCGCCGCTGAGCGCCGGGGGTGGCCGCGGCGCCGCCGGTGTGGGTGGTGTGTGTCTGTTCCATGTCCCGCCCCTGGAGATCCGCGTGATGGGGTGCAGCGTAGAGGAGCCACCGGCCTGCGGCTATGCGGGGTTCGGACAGCGAAACTGGCGGAGGCATTGGTTCCGATTGCGGTCGGAATGGGGATATGGGCGGCCATGCCGGGTGCTGCGGAGCCCGCCCTGAGCCTGCCCCGGAGGACCGTCGGAGGCTGCGTGGAAGGATCACCGGAGGCTGCCCCGGAGGGCCGTCGGCGCCGCCGGGGGAAGGGTCGCGGCCGGGCTCGGCGGGCCCCGGCTCAGCGGGCCTCGAAGGAGGGCAGCGCCGACAGGACGTCCGCCAGGCCCGGCGGGATCGACCCGTCCTTGGCGGCGACCTCGTAGCCGCCGTGCACGAAGGCGTACGTGAACCCGTCGTAGACGGTCGGGCCGCCCGTCGCGACCCGGGGCAGACGGGGGAAGTCCGCCGCCGCCAGCGCGGCCCGCAGCTTCGCGAGCCCCTCCGGCGACAGCTTCCCGGAGCCGGTCTGCCGGGCCTTCCCGTCCAGCCGGGTCCACGAGCCGTCGCCCTTGACCAGAACGCTCGTCGTCAGCCCGGCGAAACCGCCGCTGCGGGTCACCGCGACCAGACGCTCGGCCGCGGACGACGGCCCGGGGGAGGGGGCCGCAGACGGGGCCGTCGGGCCCGGCGTCGCGGGAGCACCCGTCCCGGACGGCGCCGGGCCGGCCGGGGTCAGGGCGTTCGACGCGGTCGGCGTGGTCCCCGTGGTGCCCGCCGTGCCCGTGGTGCCCGGCTGCGCCGAGCCGGCCGGAGGGCTGGAGGCGGGCGCCTCCGCCCCGCCCGCATCGCACCCGGCCAGGGCCGCCGTACCCAGCAGCACCGCCGCCACCGCTCGTACCGCGCGCACGCCCCACCTCCGCAGGATTTCGGGCCGACCCCGAGTGCCGACCCCGAGTATGGAGTCCGTCCCGCCCGTAAAGCACCCGGAGGACGACATCCGCACCGCCGCCCGCCGCCGCTCCTCGAGCTCCTCGCGCTCCTCCTCGGCCTGCGGAGCCTGGGCCGCAGCGGCAGCACGTGACGCGACGAGTCCGTGACCCGGCAGGTGGCCCACCGCCCGCTGGGCGGCCTGGTCGAGCTCCTCGGGCAGGTGGACGCGGTGGACGGGCCGTACCACCTGATCGTGCACGGACTGCTCCTGGCCGTGGACGCGGCGCGAGGGCCCGGATCGCGGTCCGGGCCCGCCCCGGCGGATGCCACTGAGGCCGGCCGGGCAGGATGGGGGCCGTCAACGTCGCACGAGGCTCCGGGGGGACGCACCGCATGACCGGGAACACGAAGACGCACGCCGCCACGGGCACGGGTACGGCCACGGGTGCGGCTCCGGAGGCGGCCGGGCCCCTCGTCGGGGCGGACTGGCTGGCCGCCCGCCTCGGCACGCCCGGCCTGGTCGTCCTCGACGCCTCCGTCGGCGCCCACCGCGGCGCCGCCCGCCGGATCCCGGGCGCCCGCCCCTTCGACCTCGACGGCGCCCTGTCCGACCACGACGCCCCCGCCCCGCACACCATGCCCGGCGCCGCAGCGTTCGCCGAGGCCGTGCGCGGCCTCGGCATCGACGACACCAGCACCGTCGTCGTCTATGACGGGGCCGGCATCTACTCCAGCGCCCGCGCCTGGTGGATGCTGCGCGCCATGGGTTTCGACCGGGCGGCCGTCCTCGACGGCGGCCTGCCGGCCTGGACAGCCGCCGGGCTGCCCGTCGAGGAGACCGCGCCCGCGTACGAGGGCCCGCGCGGCTCCTTCACGGCCCGCCCCCGCGCCGGGCTCCTGGTGGACAGCGGCACCGTCGCCGCGGCCCTCGCCGACCCGGCCGCGGCCGTGCTCGACGCCCGGACCCGGGAGCGCTTCGCCGGCACCGCCCCGGAGCCGCGGCCGGGGCTGCGAGGGGGCCACATGCCGGGGGCGGTCAACCTGCCGTTCGGGGAGCTGCTGGGGGAGGGCGGCCTGATGCGGCCCGCCGGGGAACTCCGGGACGCCTTCCGGGCGTTGGCAGGGGGCCGGGAGCGGCTGTACTTCAGCTGCGGGTCGGGGGTGACGGCCTGCGTCCTCGCGCTCGGGGCCGTCCTCGCCGGATACCCGTCCGACACCCTCGCGGTGTACGACGGCTCGTGGACGGACTGGGCCATGCGCCCGGAGCTGCCCGCCGTGACGGGCCGCCGGGCCGAGCTGTTCCGCGGCGACGCCTCCGAGCGGCGCTTCGGCGGGCCGGCGACCGGCGACGAGCGGAGCATCCTCACCGGCGTGCTGGAGGCGCAGCGCGCGACACTGGAGCTGAAGTGTGCCGGGCTGGACGGGGAGCTGGCCCTGCGGTCGGTCGAGCCGTCCACGCTCTCGCTGCTCGGCCTCGTCCGGCACCTCGCCGACGTGGAACGGCGCTGGTTCCGGCAGGTCCTGGCCGGGCAGGAGGCGCCGGCGCTGTACTCCTCGGCGGCGGACCCGGACGGCGACTTCGACTTCGCCGGGGCGGGCCGGCCCGGCCCCGGTACCGCCGGGGCCGCGGAGGAGGCGTGGCAGGCCTGGCGTGCCGAGGTGGCGTTCGCCCGGGCGTTCACCGCGGCCGCGCCCGACCTCGACGCGGAGGGCGAGGACGCGTGGCGCGGGCGGGTGTCCCTGCGCTGGGTGCTGGTCCACATGATCGAGGAGTACGCCCGCCACAACGGCCACGCCGACCTGCTGCGCGAGCGCATCGACGGCGCCGTCGGCCTCTGACCGGCGGGCGGGGAGGGACCAGCCGCGTGGGCCCGGGGCAGCGGTCCCGGGCCCGGCGCACCGCGGGTCCGGGGGCCGGGGCCGGCGGACCGGGAATCCGGGGTCGGCTGACCGGGGTTCCGAGGCCGGCGCACCGCGGGTCCGGGCCGACTGACCGGGGGCCGGGGCCGGCGGACTTTCCGAGGCCGGCGCACCGCGGGTCCGGGGCCGGCTGACCGGGGGCCGGGGCTGGCGGACCGGGGGATATCCCCACCCCGGATCCGGGTACCGGCACTATCGGCCCGCGGCAGCCTCCCCCGGCAGAGTCGGGGGCATGGCATCCCACCGCATCCCGTCCCGGTCCGTCCGCGCGGCGCTCGCCGCCTCGGCCGGCGCCCTGCTCCTGTCCGCATGCGTGCTCGAAGACCGCCTGACGACGGTGTCGGCCGACGACGAGGTCGCCGAGGCGGTCACCGCGGTGGAGGTGCCGGACACCCGGCGCGGCTCCGTGGAGGTGGTCCCCGGCACCGGCCCCGGTGTCCGGATCCACCGCACCGTCCACTACCGCGGCGGCACGGAACCGGTGCCCGGCCGGCAGCTGTCGCAGGGCCGCCTCGTCCTCACGGACGGCTGCTCCTTCGGCAGCTGCTACACCGACTGGCGCCTCGAGGTCCCGGCCACCGCGACGGTGAAGCTGGCCAGCAGTAGCGGCCGCATCACCGTGACCGGGGTGGCGGCCGCCGAGCTCACGTCCTCGTCCGGCGACGTCCGGGCCGAGGGCGTCACCGGCCCGCTGCGGGTGCGCACCGCCTCGGGCTCGGTCACCGCGGCCGGCCTGACCGGGGCGAGCGCCGACGCCGCCGCCTCCTCGGGAGACGTCAGCCTGGAGTTCGCGAAGGGGCCCGGCTCGGTGTCGGCCGAGACCAGCTCGGGCGATGTCACCCTGCGCCTGCCCGCGGCCCCGTACCGGGTCGAGGCGAGCACCGACTCGGGCCGGAGGGAGGTCTCCGTCCCCGCGGACCCGGCCGCCCCGTCCCGCCTCTCGGTCCGGACCTCCTCGGGCAACATCCGCGTCGCGTCGGCGAGCTGACGGGGCACCGGCCGATGCGGCGCGCGGCGGTCAGCCGATCCACATCAGGACGGCGTGCCCGCCGCGGACGGCCGCCCGGAAGCAGGGGACGAGCGCCTGGTGGTGCCCGGTCACCCGGTCCAGCGGTTCACGCCGCTCCCAGGGCCGCGAGCGCCCGGCGGCGCATCCACCAGCTCGTGGACGAACTCCTCGGCCCACTCCGGGGCGCGGACTGCGCGCTCGAATTCGGCAGGCGTGAAGCGAACGTACGTTCCAGTCCTGCTCGTGTCCGGATGCTGGAGGGCGGCACCGGCGCCTGGCGTGTTCGCCGGAGGCGAACGGCAGTTGGGGAACACTGGGAGGCGCACATGCATTGAGTCGGCATAACTCAACTTCACTGCCGGAGGGAAGATCATGGCTTCGACGTCCGTAAAGCTCACCCTGCCCGTGCTGCCGCTCGACGACGAGGTCGTGCTGCCCGGCATGGTCGTGCCGCTGGACCTGACCGACGCCGAGGTGCGGGGCGCCGTCGAGGCCGCCCAGGCGGCGGTCCGCAGCGGGAAGCCCCGGGTGCTGCTCGTACCGCGCGTCGACGGGAAGTACGCCGGCACCGGTGTGCTGGGGACCGTCGAGCAGGTGGGCCGGCTCTCCGACGGCGATCCCGGCGCGCTCATCCGCGGCATCGGCCGCGTCCGCATCGGGGCCGGGACCACCGGGCCCGGCGCCGCGCTCTGGGTCGAGGGCGAGAGTGTCGACGAGCGGCTCGCCGACCCGCTGCCCGGATCCGTCGCCGAGCTCGTCAAGGAGTACAAGGCCCTCGCCACCAGCTGGCTCAAGAAGCGGGGCGCCTGGCAGGTCGTGGACCGCATCCAGCAGATCGAGGGGGTCTCCGCCCTCGCCGACAACTCCGGCTACTCGCCCTTCCTGACGGTGGCCCAGAAGGTCGAGCTGCTGGAGACCGCCGACCCCGTCGCCCGCCTCAAGCTGGCCATCACATGGCTGCGCGACCACCTCGCCGAGCAGGACGTGGCCGAGTCCATCGCCAAGGACGTGCAGGACGGCGTCGACAAGCAGCAGCGCGAGTTCCTGCTGCGGCGTCAGCTGGAGGCCGTCCGCAAGGAACTGCGCGAGCTGAACGGGGAGAAGGAGGGGGAGGCCTCCGACGACTACCGGGCCCGGGTCGAGGCCGCCGACCTCCCCGAGAAGGTGCGGGAGGCCGCGCTCAAGGAGGTCGACAAGCTGGAGCGGTCCAGCGACCAGTCCCCGGAGGGCTCCTGGATCCGCACCTGGCTCGACACGATCCTCGAACTGCCCTGGAACGAGCGCACCGAGGACGCCTACGACATCACCGGCGCCCGCGCCGTCCTCGACGCCGAACACGCAGGGCTGGACGACGTCAAGGACCGCATCACCGAGTACCTCGCCGTCCGCAAGCGCCGCTCCGACCGCGGCATGGGCGTCGTCGGCGGCCGGCGCGGCGGGGCCGTCCTCGCCCTCGTCGGCCCGCCCGGCGTCGGCAAGACCTCCCTCGGCGAGTCCGTCGCGCACGCCATGGGCCGTACGTTCGTCCGCGTCGCGCTCGGCGGCGTACGCGACGAGGCCGAGATCCGCGGCCACCGGCGCACCTACGTCGGCGCGCTGCCCGGCCGCATCGTCCGCGCCATCAAGGAGGCCGGGTCCATGAACCCGGTCGTGCTCCTCGACGAGATCGACAAGGTCGGCTCCGACTTCCGCGGGGACCCGGCCGCCGCCCTGCTGGAGGTCCTGGACCCGGCGCAGAACCACACCTTCCGCGACCACTACCTGGAGGTGGAGCTCGACCTGAGCGACGTCGTCTTCCTGGCCACCGCAAACGTGCTGGAGGCCATCCCGGAGGCGCTCGCCGACCGGATGGAGATCGTCCGCCTCGACGGGTACACGGAGGACGAGAAGGTCGTCATCGCCCGCGACCACCTGCTGCCGCGCCAGCTGGAGCGCGCCGGCCTGGGTGCGGACGAGGTCGTCCTGGAGGAGGAGGCCCTGCGCAAGCTGGCCGGCGAGTACACCCGCGAGGCCGGCGTACGCACCCTGGAGCGGTCCATCGCCCGGCTGCTGCGCAAGGTGGCCTCGCAGCACGAGCTGGGCGAGCGCGAGCTGCCGCTGCGCATCGGCGCCGCCGACCTGCGGGCGCTCATCGGGCGGCCGCACCACGTGCCGGAGTCCGCACAGGACCCGGCCGAGCGGCGCACGGCCGTTCCCGGGGTCGCCACCGGCCTCGCGGTGACCGGCGCGGGCGGCGACGTGCTCTTCGTCGAGGCCTCCCTCGCCGACCCGGAGACCGGCGCCGCGGGGCTCACCCTGACCGGCCAGCTGGGCGACGTGATGAAGGAGTCGGCGCAGATCGCGCTGAGCTTCCTGCGCTCGCACGGCGCGGAGCTGGAGCTTCCGGTCGCCGACCTGAAGGAACGGGGCGTGCACATCCACTTCCCGGCGGGAGCCGTCCCCAAGGACGGCCCGAGCGCCGGCATCACGATGACGACCGCACTGGCCTCGCTGCTCTCCGGCCGTCAGGTCCGCACGGACGTGGCGATGACCGGCGAGGTCTCCCTCACCGGGCGGGTGCTGCCGATCGGCGGGGTCAAGCAGAAACTGCTCGCCGCGCACCGGGCCGGCCTGACCACCGTCATCATCCCGAAGCGGAACGAGGCCGACCTGGACGACGTCCCGTCCGAGGTGCTGGAGCGGCTGGAGGTGCACCCGGTGACGGACGTGCGCCAGGTGCTGGAGCTGGCCCTCTCCGAGGCGCGGACCGTATCCGTCAGCGCGGCGGCCTGAGCCGGGCGCCTGAGCCTGGCATCGCCTGAACCGGGCGCCTGAGCCGGCCGCTTAGAGGCCCCACAGGGTCGGTCCGGACACCCCCGCCCGGCCCGGGACCCCGCTCCGGCGGGGCCCCGGGTCTGCGCCGCACGCTCTGCGAAATACTGGAGGTGATCGGCACAGGGGGTGCCTGACACACGGACAGGAGCGGCACGTGCACGGCAGCGAAGACCAGGAGTTCCTTGCCCTGGAGCGGGAGCTTTCCGTCTTCCTCCGGCGGGCCCGCGCCTCCTCCGGGGAGATGGCCCGCGCCCTGCACCCCGAGCTGGAGCCCGCCGCGTACGGGCTGCTGGTACGGCTGGAGGCCGCCGGCCGCCAGCGGGCCACCGACCTCGCCGCCTACTTCGGCGTCGGCAAGGCCACCATGAGCCGGCAGCTGCGGGCCCTGGAGGTGCTCGGCCTGATCGCCCGCGAGCCGGACCCCGCGGACGGCAGGGCCTTCCTGGTCGGGCTCACCGAGGAGGGCCGCGAGCGGTTCCTGCGGGTCCGCGGCGCCCGGCGCGAGCGGTACATGCGCAAGCTCGCCGACTGGGACCGCGGCGAGGTCGCGGAGCTGGCCCGGCTCCTGAACCAGCTCAACCAGGGCGAGGAGTAGCCCCGCGCAGCGGCCGCCCGCCCGTTCGGCCGCTGCGCGCCGCTGTTCCTGCCCGCTGCCCGCTGCCCGCTGCCCGTTGCCCGGCGCACACGCCCAGTCGCCCGGCGCACACGCCCGCCGCCGGGCTACAGCTCCGCGAACACCGCCGAGGCGTCGTCGTGCCGCTTGCCGCGGCCCTGCGGGCGCGCCGGGTCCGTCTCCAGCGCCCGCACCCGGCCGATCAGCCCCTGCGCCCCCTCCTTGCGCAGCACCGCCAGGCACTGCGCCCAGTCGCCCTCCCCGAAGGTGTCCGTCCACCGGCTCGCCCCGTCCGTCAGCGCGGCCACCGCCCGCACCTCCCCGCGCGGGCTGCGCCCGGTCACCGCCCGGGCCGCCACCGCCGGATCCGCGGCTGCCGTGAAGAAGCCGCCCTCCGCGTTGCGCAGCGCGTCCGCCGACGCCCGGGTGCGCAGCGCCTCGCGCGGGAGCCGGTCCAGCCGGTCGTCCAGCACCGCGGTCACCGCGCCGTCCGGCGCCTCCAAGAGGAGGACGGAGTCCGAGAGGACGAGGTGCTCCACGTACGCCTCGTCCCAGCGGACGACCACCACGGTCGCCTGCGGGGTGCGCACGTGAGAAAGGTCACACGTCCCGCGGTGGATGTCGGCCGTGTCCCGGATGGACTCCGCCAGGATCCGGTCCAGCGGCATGTCCCGCCTCGATCCGGACAGTTCGGTCAATCGGCCCCCGAGTCGGGCCGTGAACCACGGCACTCCGTGCGCGCAGCCGACGCCCCCGGGCGGCGGGGTGACCCCGTCCAGGGCGACCAGGACTCCGCCGCCCGCGGCAGGCGTCGCGGCTGATAGCCAGTCCTCGTTGGGGCGTTCCGGGTTGCCGGGGGCCGTCGCGAGGTCGATGCGCATAGGGGCATTCTGCCCGCGGGGACGTCGCCGGGGCCCGCGGCGGGCGTAAAAGTCCGTACCAGGACGGGGAGGTGTGCGGCGGCCGCCGGTCCGCGCCTCCGCCCGGTGCCCGGGGGCTTCCGGGGACATGTGGGCGCGCATATTGCCAAAGCCCCCATCGATCTTTCAACCACCCGTCCGCGGAGCCGCTCCGGAGCCGGTTTGCCGAGTTGGTTGCCCACTCTTCCGTGATGTTCACTCGTTCGAGTGGCCGGGTGGGCGATGTGAGGCTCTCTCCCCATCGCACTGCAAAGGTCTGTGGCGGTACTGAGGGGACAGGGGGCGTTTACTTGTTGACCGGCCGTTACCTCGGCCACACGAGTAGACGAGCACGAGCACACGTACAGGATTGCGAGCACCGGTGCAGAAGAAGCGGTCTCGGAAGAACGGCACCGCCACCGACGGACCCGCCCCCGCAGGACGCCGCGTCCACGTACGCAGCAGGCTGGTCGTCGGCGTCGCCGTCGCCGGTCTCACCGTCCTCGCGGCCGGCGCCCCCGCCGTGGTCACGGCGACCCGCGAGCTGAACGACTCCCAGCAGCTGGTCACCCTCGCCGAACAGACGCAGCACACCCTCACCCTCGCGCACCTCCTCGGCGACGAGCGGGACGCCGTCGTCGAGTACGTGGCCAAGGGCCGCCCCGGCGGCCAGGCCAGGACGCCCGTCCAGGAGCGCACCGCCCTCACCGACCGGCAGCTCGCCGAGGTCCGGGCCGAGGCCGACGAACCCCTCGCCAAGGCCCTCGCCCGCGTCCAGACCGTCCGCACCGAGGCCGTCGACGGCAAGGGCGCCGCCCTCGCCGCCCACCAGGCCTACGCCGGCGTCATCGCCGAACTCCTCGCCCCGGGCGACCGGCTCGCCGAGCAGACCCCGCCGCGGGCCGAGGCCGCCCTCGTCACCACCCGCCCGCTGGCCCCCCTCGGCCAGGCCGTGGAACAGGCCTCCGCCACCCGCGGACTGCTGCTCGCCGCGCTGGCCGTTCCCCGCGCCGACCAGGCCCCGAACGCGGCCGTCGCCGACGAACTCTCCGCCGCCGCCCAGCGGGCGCGCGTACGCGAGCAGGCCGCACTCGACGACTTCACCCGCGCCGCCCGCCCCGAGGTGCGCCAGACCCTCGCCGCCACCGTCACCGGCCCCGAGGTCAAGACCGCCGACGACTACCTCAAGCGGCTCACCGAGCGGTCCACGCTGTCCGCGGCCGACCGCAGGCTCGACGCGGCCGCCGTCGGCTCGGCCCTGACCGCCCGCATCGACCGCATGCGGTCGGTGGAGGCCACCCTCGCCGGGCAGCGGGCCACCGCCCTGGCCACCCTGCGCAACGACGACGTGACCCGGCTGGAGCTGCTCGCCGCCATCCTCGGCGTGCTCTTCCTCGTCACCGTCGGCGTCTCCACGGCGGTTGCCCGCTCGCTGACCCGGCCCCTGTCGGTGCTCCGGCGCGGCGCGGCCAGGCTGGCCACGCCCGAGGGCTCGGTGGAACCGGTCCGGTTCACCGGCCGCAACGACGAGTTCGCCGAGGTCGTACGCCACCTCAACGCCGTCCGGGACCAGACGGTCTCCCTCCACACCAAGATCGCCGGACTGGACGCCGACCGGAAGCGGCTCATCGGCCGCAACGACGCCCTGTCCGCGGGCCGGGAAGCGCTGGAATCCGAGCTGACCGCGCTCCGCGAGACCCTGGAGGAACACCGGCGCGTCATGTCGACGACCTCGGTGTCGCTCTCGCGGCGCACCCTCGGCCTCGTCGAGCGCCAGCTCGTGGCCATCGAGGAACTGGAGGCCAAGGAGCAGGACCCGGACCGGCTGGAGACCCTCTTCAAGCTGGACCACCTGGCGACCGTGATGCGCCGCCACAACGAGAACCTGCTGGTCCTCGCCGGGCAGGAGCACGGGCAGGGCGCCGGTGCCCCGGTGCCGCTGGTCGACGTCATGCGCGCCGCGGTCAGCGAGATCGAACGCTACGAGCGGGTCGACCTCGCCGTACCGCCCTCGTTCACCCTGGTCGCCGGGCACGCCGCCGACGACATCTCGCACGTGCTCGCCGAACTGCTGGAGAACGCAACGGCGTTCTCGCCGCCCGGCGCCAAGGTCAGGGTGTCCGCACGGCACCTGGACTCCGGCGACGTGGTGCTCTGCGTCGTGGACGAGGGCATCGGCGTCACCCCGGAGCGGCTGGCCGCGCTGAACGCCCGCCTGGCCACGCCCGAGGCCTACGACGAGGAGTCCGAGGCGGAACACGGCCTCGGCCTCGGCCTGTACGTCGCCGGCCGCCTCGCGGCCCGGCACGGGGTCACCGCGGAGCTGCGCTCCTCCCAGCCCGGCGGCATCGAGGGCCTGGTCGCCATCCCGGCGGCCCTGCTCCCGGACGGCCCGCCGACCTCCCCCGTGCACACCTTCGCCACGCCGGGCCTGCCGCGGTTCCAGCTGCCGGGCGTGATCGCGGAGGCCAACGAGAACACCCTGCCGCCCCGGCTCCGGCCCGACCCGGAGCCGGTGGCCGCGGACTTCGCCCCGGCTGCGGGCGCGGCCGCGACCCCGGTCTTCGACGCGGTGGCCTCCGCGGCCGCGGCCTTCGACGCCGCTGCCGGCTTCGGCGCCGTGGCGGGCTCCGACACGGCCGCGGCCGCGCACCCGGACGCGGCCGAGGCCGCGGACCCGGCGCCGGGCGCGGCCTTCGACGCCGCCGTCGGCACCACCCCGGACGCGGAACTGCCGCTTCCGGCGGAGCAGGTGCTCACCGCCCAGGCCCCCGACACGGCCCAGGCCCCCGACGTCGTCCCGGCGCAGGACGCGGCCCCGTCGCAGGACGCGGCGCCGGCGGCCGCGCCCGCGCCGGTGCCGCTGCACGAGCGTGCCGCGCGGGAGGAACTGCCGCCCGCCGACCAGGTGTTCACCGCGCAGACCCCGGACGACCGGGATCCGGGCGACGAACTCCTCGCGCGGGTCGTCCCCGACGCGGAGCCGGGCGCCTTCGCGGTGCCCGACCCCGGCCCGGCGGCCGCGGGCGTACCGGACGCCACCGCGCAGCCGGCCGACGTACCGGAGACAAGCCCCACGCTGCCCGGGCAGGCCGCCGCACCCGACGCGGAACGGCTGCCCCCGGCCGACCAGGTCCTCACCGCGCGCGGCGGCGCACCGGCCGAGCCGCACGGGCACGCACCCGCCGAGGCCGGCCGGGTCCCCCGCCAGGGGAGCCACAGCGACCACGACGACCACGGCGGGCCCCGGGAAGCCATCACCGCCAAGGGCCTGCCGAAGCGGACCCCGCGCACCCTGGCCGGCCGGCCCTTCCCCGGCTCCGGTGCGGGATTCGCGGCGGGCCCGGGCCCGGCGGCCCCCGTCGCAGGCCCGGGCGCAGGCACCGCACCCCCCGCGCCGCGCCGGGTCGACGCGGAGGAACTGCGCCGCCGGCTCGGCGGGTTCTACCAGGGGACGCGGGACGGTCGGCGCGTCGTCGCCGCCGAGCTCGCACAGGACACCGACCAGGGGGACACCGCACAGGAGGCACGCACATGACCGCGCCCAGTACGTACGGACTGAGCACCCAGGCCCGCAACCTTCAGTGGCTGCTCACCGACCTGGTCGAGGAGGTGCCCGGCGTCAACTCCGTCGCCGTCGTGTCCTCGGACGGGCTCCTGCTGCTGTCCTCCGACCCCGGAGGCGCGGCCGCAACCGCCGCTCCCGGCCAGGCCGCCCAGACCCAGACCCAGGCCCCGGCCCGGGCCCGGGCCAAGGGCCCGCGCGGCGCCTCCGCCGACCTCGCCACCATCGTGTCCGGGCTCGGCAGCCTCACCACCGGCGCCGCAGCCCTCATGGACTTCGGCGACGTCAAGCAGACCATGGTGGCGATGGAGCACGGCTCCGTCTTCGTCATGGCCATCAGCGACGGCTCGCTCCTCGGCGTGCACGCCACGCCGGACTGCGACATGGGCGTCGTCGCCTACCACATGGCCCTGTTCGTCGGCCGCGCCGGACACGTCCTGACCCCCGAAGTCCGCAGCGAGCTGCGCCAGTCCATGGAGAACACCCCGTGAGAAGCACGGCCTCCGACCGGCTGCCGATACGCGGAGCCGATCGCCGTCCCGCCCGTGTCCGCCCGTACTCCCTCACGGGCGGCCGCACCCGTTTCACGCAGGTCCTGCACGTCGAGACCTTCGTCGCGGCCCTGGACGCACGGGCGTCCGAAGCGCAGCAGCCCGCCGACGACCGGATGCCCGAGATGCCCGCCATCGTCGAGGTCTGCCGCCGCATGCGGACGATCGCCGAGATAGCGGCGCTGCTGAAGCTGCCGCTCGGCGTGGTCCGCGTCCTGGTCAGCGACCTCGCCGACCAGGGGAAGGTCCGCGTCTACGGGACCGGGCACGGCCCCGGCCGCCCCGACCGCGCACTGCTCGAAAGGGTGCTCAGTGGCCTCCGCCGTCTGTGAAACCGCCCTCGACGAGCCCGTCCGGCCCTGGCAGTACGACCGCTCCCGGTCCCCCGTCGCCGTCAAGGTACTGGTCGCGGGCGGCTTCGGCGTGGGGAAGACCACCTTCGTCTCGTCCGTCTCCGAGATCGCCCCGCTGCGCACCGAGGCGGTGATGACCGAGGCCAGCATCCCCACCGACGACCTGTCGGCGACGCCGGAGAAGAACACCACCACCGTCGCGATGGACTTCGGCCGCATCACCCTCGCCGACGACCTCGTGCTGTACGTGTACGGGACCCCCGGCCAGGAGCGGTTCTGGTTCATGTGGGACGACCTGGTCCGCGGCGCCATCGGCGGCATCGTCATGGCCGACACGCGCCGGCTGCGCGACTGCTTCCCGGCCCTCGACTACTTCGAGAGCTGCGGGCTGCCGTACGCGGTGGCCGTCAACCACTTCGAGGGATCGCAGTCGTACGAGCCCGAGGACGTGCGCGAGGCGCTGACGATCCCGCCCCGCGTGCCGGTGCTGATCATGGATGCCCGGCGCCGGGAGACGGTCGTCGAGTCGCTGCTGACCCTGGTCGGCCACGCCCTCGACGAGACGCCAGAGTAGCGGGCGGGGCAGCCGGGCCCCGCCCGAACACCCGTACCCCCGAACCCCGCCCCCGTACCCCCGAAACGAGAACGTGAGATGCGCAGGATACTCGTCGTGGGGGCCGGCCAGTCCGGTCTCCAGCTCGCCATCGGCCTCCAGGCGAAGGGGTACGAGGTCACCCTCATCTCCAACCGGACCGCGGACGAGATACGCACCGGGCGGATCATGTCGACGCAGGTCATGTTCGACACGGCGCTCCAGCACGAACGCGACCTCGGGCTCGACCACTGGGAGCGGCACACCCCGCGGATCGAGGGCCTCGGCGTCTCGGTCGCCGGCCCCGACGGCGGCCGCGCCGTGGACTGGCTCGGCCGGCTCAGGGCGTACGCGCAGTCGGTGGACCAGCGGGTGAAGATGGCCGGCTGGCTCGACACCTTCGTGCAGCGGGGCGGGCAGTTGGTCATCCACGGCGCGTCCGTCGCCGACCTGGACTACTTCTCCCGCATCTACGACCTGGTGCTGGTCGCGGCGGGCAAGGGCGAGCTCGTGTCGATGTTCGGCCGGGACGCGGCACGCTCCCCGTACGGCACGCCGCAGCGCGCGCTGGCCGTCTCGTACGTGCACGGGCTCGAGCCGCGCCCCGAGCACCCGGGCACCGAGGCCGTGCGCTGCAACCTGGTCCCCGGTGTGGGCGAGCTGTTCATCATGCCCGCGCTGACCACCTCGGGACGCGCCGACATCCTGTTCTGGGAAGGGCTCCCGGGCGGGCCGCTGGACGTGTTCCGCGGGGTGAACGATCCGGCGGAGCACCTGAAGCTCACCCTGGCCCTGATGGAGGAGTACACCCCCTGGGAGTACGCGCGGGCGAACCGGGTCGAGCTGACGGACGCGGGCGGCACGCTGGCCGGCCGGTACGCGCCGGTCGTCCGCAACCCGATCGGGCGGCTCCCGGGCGGCGGGGCGGTGCTGGGCGTGGCGGACGTCGTCGTCGCGAACGACCCGATCACGGGGCAGGGTGCCAACTCCGCCGCGAAGTGCGCGGCCTCGTACCTGTCGTCGATCCTGATGCACGGGGACAAGCCGTTCGACGAGGCGTGGATGAAGGCCACCTTCGACAAGTACTGGTTCGCGACGGGCAAGCCGGTGACCGAGTGGACGAACGCGATGCTGGCCCCGCCGGCGGAGCACGTGCTGAACCTGATCGGGGCGGCCGGGCGGTACCAGCCGGTGGCGGACCGGTTCGCCAACGGCTTCGACAACCCGGCCGACTTCGACGCCTTCTTCCACGACCCGCAGGACGCAGCGGACTACCTGGCAGAGGTCGAGGCGGCCGCGGACCCCTCTGCTGCGGGCGGAGCCTCGGCCGACGAGTAACCGGTGTCGTCGCCGTCCGCCGCCGACGCGGTGCCCTCGGGCAGCGGCGGCGGGCTGTAGGCGGCGAGCGGGACCCCCTCCGGGTCCGGGCGGACCGCCCCGAGCATCGGGTTCGCCGCGATGGGCGACACCTTGACGGCGGCTCCGGGACGCGGGGCCTGGATCACCTTCCCGTCGCCGATGTACAGCGCGACGTGGGTGGCCGTGGGGAAGTAGACCACCAGGTCCCCCGGCCGCAGCCGGTCCAGCGGCACCTTCGGCAGCTGCGCCCACTGCTGCTGGCTGGTGCGGGGGATCGACCGGCCGGCGCTCGCCCAGGCCTGCGAGGTCAGCCCGGAGCAGTCGAAGGCCCCCGGCCCCTCCGCCCCCCACACGTACGGTTTGCCGATCTGGGCGGTGGCGTAGGCCAGGGCTGCGCTGCCGGCCTCCGTCGGGGTACGCGTACGGGCCGCGGGAGCGCCCAGCCGGCCCGAGGCCAGCAGCTGCTGCTGCGCGGCGGCGGTGTTCGCGGCCTCGCGGGCGCCGACCCGGGCGACTTGGTCGGCGGAGAGCGCGGACAGCATCCGCTCGACCTCCCGGAGGCGGAGGTCGGCCTCCTCCTTCAGCCGCTTCGTGCGGGCGGCCCCGGTCTGCTGGGCGTCGAGGGCCTTGCGGGCGGCCGTGGCCAGGGTGTCGGACTGCCGCTCGCCGCGGGCGAGGCGGGCCAGGATGCCGGCCTGCCGGGCGCTCTCGCGGGCGGCCAGCCGGCGCTGGTCCTGGGCGGCCCGCAGATCGCCGGTCAGCAGAAGCCGGGCGTACGGGGAGAGGCCCCGGGCCCCCTGGTACTGCTCGCGGGCGATCCGCCCGGCGGCCGCCCGCTCCGCGCCGAGGGCGGCCCGGGTCCGGCCGAGCTCGGTACCGAGCCGCCGCTCCTCCTCCTGGCGGGCCTTGAGCGCGGCCTCGTCGGCGTTGTAGGCCTCGGCGGCCTCCTCGGCCTGGCGGTAGAGCGCCTGGAGCCGCGTGAGCAAACCCCCGACGAGATCAACACCGCCCTCCCGTGCCGAACCCGCGGCCCCTGCCCCGGCCTCTGCCCTGGCCTCTGCCTCTGCCCCGCGCCCGGCTTCGGCAGCGCCTCCGGCGGCGCTCCGGGCGGGCCCGGCGGCGTCCTCGGCCCCGGCCCCGGGAGCGGCTTTGCGGGTGGCCTCGGTGGTGGCGCTCGGGGTGGCTACGGCGGCGTCTTCGGCCCCGGCTTCGGGAGCGGGTTTGCGGGTGGCCTCGGTGGTGGCGCTCGGGGTGGCTCCGGCGGCGCCTTCGGCCCCGGCACCGGCGGCAGTTGTGGCAGCGGCCCCGGCGGTGGTCGAGGCGGCCCCTGCATCGGTGGCGATATCGGCGGTGGCCCCGTCCACGCGCCCGGCATCGCCTGCACCGGCCGCCTCACCCGCCACTCCGGTGCGGCCGTCGACCGCGGATTCGCCGGTGGCCGCGCGGGTGGCTTCGGCCGTGCCCTCGCCCGAGGCGCTGCGGGCGCCCCGTCCCGCAGCCTCGACGCTGGCGCTGGCGCTGGGGGTGGCTTTGGCCGCGGCACGGCCCGCGTCGCTGGAGGCACGTTCGGCGGTGGCACGTTCGGCGGTGGCACGTTCGGCGGCCGTGGCGCCGCGGGTGGCCTTGGGGGTGGCCCCGGCCGTGGCTTCGGCGGTGGCGTGGGGCAGCGGCTCGGCCTGGGGAGCGGGCAGCGGCCCGGCCGCGAGGAGCAGGGCGGCGATACCGGCGGCGTGGAGCAGTCGGCGTGACATGGGATCACCTCCGGCCGCCGATGCTGCCATGCAAGATATGACAAATGCCTCTCTCCGACGCGGCCCTGCCGCACGGCTCACCCACCCGGCGGCACACAGCCGTCCAAGCGGTCCACGAAGGGCAAGCGCGAACAACCCCCGCCCCCGCCCCGGGCCGGCCCGGGCTCGGCGGGGCGGGTTCGGGTTCGGGGGCGGCGGGTGGTGGGCCTGGGGGCAGGTCAGGGGTTCAGGAGGCGGGTTTTGGCTGCGGAGAACTCCTCCGGGGTGAGGAGGCCCTCCCTGGCGAGGGCGGCCAGCTGGGTCAGGTGGGCCGTGAGGTCGGCCCCGGCGTCCGGAGCCGTCGGCTCGGGAGAGGGTCCCGGAGCGCCGCCGGTCGCGGGGCGGGGCGCGGTGTCGGCCAGCTCCGCCTCCTCCGGCCCGGCGGCCTCGGCCGGCTCGGCGGCGGGCGGTGGTGCGGCGGCTTCCATGTCGCGCTGCGGGAGCCGGGGCGGGAGCTGGGCCACGTCCCAGACGTAGGCGCCGCGCGCCAGGATGCCGCGCAGCAGCGGCCGGCCCGCGGGGCGGCGCGCCGGGTGGACGACGGGGCCGACGGGGCGGATGAACATCAGGCGGCTCCCAGCCGCTCGGCCGGGATCCGGACCGATCCCGCGATCCGGCCGCCCGCCGCCCGTACGGCGATCGCGGCGTCCTCGGCCCAGACGTGCTCCACCACCAGCAGCAGTGCGCAGCTGCCGCGTTCCAGCAGGTCCGCGGCCTCCTTCACGTCCTCCGGGCCGATCAGCCGGGCCGCCTCCCGGTGGGCGAGGAGGCCCTGGAGTTCGACGAACTCGTCGAACTCCGCGGCCAGCACCTCGCCCCCGGCGGTCTTGGTGGCCACCAGGCCGTCGATCAGCCGCACGTTCCCGGTCTTCCGCAACCCCAGTACCGCCTCGACCGCCGGTACCCGCAGTTGCTCCTCCGGGAAGGCGAGGACGATGAACTCCACAGGTCCCATGTGCCGCGGCTCCCACTTCTGACCGTTTCTGACGATTCCTCGGCACCCTATGACATAAGGGGACATGTCACCCGTCCACTTGCTACGTTTCCCGTATGACCGCTCTGACGGCTGAGGTGGCGGAGCCCTCCCCGCACCCGCCCCCCGGCGTCCGTCCGTCCCGGCGCGGGGGAGCCGAGCTGGCGCTCCTCGCCGGGGCCGTCCTCATCTGCGTCCTCGGCCACCTCCACGTCGGCCTCGCCGCCACCGGCCGGCTGCCCGGTACGACCTCCCGCTACGCCGCCGGGCTCGGCTGCGCCGCACTCCTCGCCCACCTCGCCGTCCGCCTCCGGGCCCCGTACGCCGACCCGGTGCTGCTCCCGATCGCCTTCCTGCTCAACGGGCTCGGCCTGGTCCTCATCCAGCGCCTGGACCTGGCCGCCCCGGCCGCCACCGCGGCCGCCCATGCCGCCGCCGGGGACCAGCTGCGCTGGTCCGCCCTCGGCATCGCCCTGTTCGTCCTCGTCGTCACGGCCGTGCGCGACCACCGGGTGCTCCAGCGCTACGCGTACCTGTCGGTGGCGGCGGCCCTCGTGCTGATGCTGGTCCCGGTCTTCTTCCCGGCGGTCAACGGGGCGCACATCTGGATCCGGTTCGCGGGATTCTCGTTCCAGCCGGGGGAGTTCGCGAAGATCCTGCTCGCCGTGTTCTTCGCCGCCTACCTCGCCGCAAACCGGACCGCCCTCGCCCTCACCGGCCGCCGCCTGTTCTGGCGGCTCCGGCTCCTGCCGGGCCGCGCCCTCGGCCCGATCCTCGCCATCTGGCTGCTCAGTGTCGGCGTGCTCGTCCTGGAGCGGGACCTCGGCACTTCCTTCCTCTTCTTCGGACTGTTCGTCATCATGCTGTTCACGGCCACCGGCCGGATCGGCTGGATCGCCATCGGGCTGGCCCTGGCCGCCGTGGGCGCGTACGCCGTCGGAAGCCTCGAACCGCATGTGCACAGCCGGGTGGACGACTGGCTGAATCCTTTCGCCTCCATCGACCGCGGCGAGGGCCCCGGCCAGCTCGCCCAGTCCCTCTTCGCCTTCGGCGCCGGCGGGCTCCTCGGCGCCGGACTCGGCCACGGCCAGTCCTTCCTCATCGGCTTCGCCGCCCCATCGGACTTCATCCTCGCCACCGCCGGCGAGGAGCTCGGCCTCGTCGGCCTCACCGCGATCCTGCTGCTCTACGGGATCCTCGTCGACCGCGGCTTCCGCGCCGGGCTCGCCCTGCGCGACTCCTTCGGGCGGCTGCTGGCCACCGGGCTCGCCTCCGTCGTCGCCCTCCAGGTGTTCGGCATCGCCGGGGGAGTGACCGGCCTGATCCCGCTGACCGGAATGGCCATGCCCTTCCTCGCCCAGGGCGGCTCCTCCGTCGTCACCAACTGGATCATCGTCGCGCTGCTGGTCCGGCTCAGCGACAGCGCCCGCAGACCGCGCCCGGCCGCCGGAGCGGAGGCCGGCCGGTGATCCGCTACATCCGCTGGTGCGCGTGGTTCTGCGCACTGCTGCTCGCGGCCCTGCTGGCCAACGTGGTCCGGGTGCAGGTCTGGGAGGCCGCGGCCTACGGGGCGAACCCGGCCAACAAGCGCCCCGCCATCGAGCGGTACGCCCAGCCGCGCGGGGACATCCTGGTGGAGGGGCGGCCGGTGACCGGCTCCCGGGACAGCGGCCAACTGCTGCGCTACGAACGGACGTACGCCGAGGGCCCGCTGTACGCGCCCGTCACCGGCTTCTCCTCCCAGACCTACGGCACCAGCCTGCTGGAGCGCGCCGAGGACCCCGTCCTCGCCGGCACCGACCCGGGGCTCTCCGTCTTCCCGCTCTGGTACGACCTGGCGCGCGGCCGCCCCGACGGGGGCGACGCCGAGACCACCGTCCGGGCGGCCGTGCAGCAGGCCGGGTACAGGGCGCTGGCGGGCAAGCGGGGCGCGGTGGCCGCGCTCGAACCCGCCACCGGGAGGATCCTCGCCCTGGTCAGCAGCCCCTCGTACGATCCGGGGGTGCTCTCCGGCACGGGCCCGGCCGTCACCGCGGCCTGGACGCGGCTGAACGCGGACCCGGCCCGGCCGATGCTCAACCGGGCGCTGCGCGAGACGTACCCGCCCGGCTCCACGTTCAAGATCGTGACGGCGGCCGCGGCCCTGGACGCGGGCGTGGTCACGGACGTGGACGCGCCGACCCGCACCCCCGACCCCTACCCGCTGCCGGGCACCAGCACCCTCCTGCCGAACGCGGGCACCCGCTGCCGGGACGCCTCCATGGCGGAGGCGGTGCAGTACTCCTGCAACACGGTGATGGCGAAGATCGGCGTGCAGGTGGGGCTGCGCGGGATGGCGGAGGCGGCGCGCCGGTTCGGGTTCAACGACGAGGACCTGCGGGTGCCGGCCTGGGTGTCGCGGTCGAACTTCGACACCGACATGAGCCCCGACCAGCTCGCCCTGTCCTCGATCGGGCAGTTCAACACCAAGGCGACCCCGCTCCAGATGGCGATGGTGGCCGCGGCCGTCGCGGGCGGCGGCGAGCTGAGGGCCCCGTACCTGGTGGAGCGGACCACCCAGGACGACGGGAGCCAGGTCCGGCGCACCGGCCGGCGCAGCCTCGGCCGGGCCATGAACCCGGCGACCGCCCTGCGGCTGCAGAAGCTGATGGTGAAGGCGGTCGAGGACGGGACCGGGCGCAACGCGGCCATCCCGGGCGCGGAGGTCGGCGGGAAGACGGGCACCGCCCAGCACGGCGTCGGCAACGCGGGCACCCCGTACGCCTGGTTCATCGGCTGGGCCAGGGCCGCGGACGCGCCGCTGCCGCGGGTGGCGGTCGCCGTGGTCGTCGAGGACGCGGCGGGCGACCGCGGGCACATCAGCGGCAACAGCGCGGCGGCGCCCATCGCCCGGGCGGTGATGGCGGCCGCGCTGCACGGGCCGCAGCCCGCCGCGCCCCGTCCCGCGGAACGAAATCCCGTGCACCGGAGCCGGGTTGGCTGATGCCGCCCGCGGCCGAGCCGGTCGAGCCCGCCGCGCCCGCCGCGCCCGCCGCGCCCGAGCCTGCCGCGCCCGCCGCGCCGACCGAGCCCAACCCGCGGTCCGGCGGCCCGCTACGGGGTCCCGGGCCCCGGTTCAGGTCCCGGCCCCGTTCCGTTCCCGGCGCCCTCGGCGATGGCGGCGGCCACCTCCGCCACCCGCGCCGCCTCCTCGGCCGCGAACCGCTCGCGGTCGAGGGCCTCGGCGATCTCCTCGTCCTGGCTCATCAGCAGGTCCAGGTTGGAGTCGCCCATCTCGAAGACCCCCATGTCCAGGTAGGCCTTCTGCAGCCGCGGCCCCCACAGGCCGATGTCCTTCACGCACGGCACGATCCGGCTGAACAGCAGCCTGCGGAACAGGTGCAGGAACTGCGACTGCTCGGTGAACCGCACCGCCTCCTGCCGCGGGATGCCGAAGTTCTCCAGCACCTCCACCCCGCGCAGCCGGTCCCGCATGAGGTGGCAGCCCTCGATCACGAACTCCTCGCGCTCGCGCAGCTCCGCATCGGTGAGCTGCCGGTAGTAGTCGCGCAGCGCCATCCGCCCGAACGCCACGTGCCGTGCCTCGTCCTGCATCACGTACGCCAGGATCTGCTTCGGCAGCGGCTTGTCGGTCGTGTCGCGGATCATCCCGAAGGCGGCCAGCGCCAGCCCCTCGATGAGCACCTGCATCCCCAGGTAGGGCATGTCCCAGCGGGCGTCGCGCAGGGTGTCCCCGAGCAGTCCCTGGAGGTTGTCGTTGATCGGGTAGAGCAGTTCGAGCTTCTCGTGCAGGAAGCGTCCGAAGACCTCGGCGTGCCGGGCCTCGTCCATGGTCTGCGTGGCGGAGTAGAACTTCGCGTCCAGGTCCGGAACCGACTCCACGATGCGTGCCGCGCACACCATCGCGCCCTGCTCGCCGTGCAGGAACTGGCTGAAGTTCCAGGAGGCGTAGTGCCGGCGCAGCTCGCCCTTGTCGTGCTCGGTGAGTTTCGGCCAGTAGCGGGTGCCGTGGAGGGTCAGGACCTCGTCCGGGGTGCCGAGCGGGTTGTGCGGGTCGACCGGCAGGTCCCAGTCGATGCGCTTGGCGCCGTCCCACTGCTTGTCCTTGCCCTTCTGGTAGAGCGCGAGGAGCCGTTCGCGGCCCTCCGCGTACTCCCAGTTGAAGCGGGCCGCGCCGGTGGCCGGGATCTGCCAGACGTCCTCGTCCGGGACTGCGGTGTAGAGCTCGTGCGTCGACACTGACGCCCCCTCGCCTCGCGTACTGCCGTGCAGGACAGGATCGTTGGCAATGTCACACGTTGGTAGACGCGCAGTCAACAAGTGACGCGCAGGGGATTGACGCCCTTGCTGACAAGCAGTCTTATAACTGGTGGCCGCACCGGGGCCGCAGCCGCAGCCGCAGCCGCGACCCCGACCCCGACCCCGACCCCGAACCCAACCCATCCCGGACCAGGGCGAGGTGCCCCGCCATGACGACCACGACCGACCACGACCGCACGGACCGCCACCAGGTCCTCCAGGACGCACTCGGCCTCCTCAAAGACCGCGAGGAGACCGCCGCGCGCCTCCTCGACTCCTCGGCCAGGCACTCCTTCGACCCCGACAAGGAGCTCGACTGGGACGCCCCGCCGGTCGACGGCGCGTACTACTGCCCTCCCGAGCTGCTCTCCCTCTACGACACCCCGCTGTGGAAGCGGATGAGCGAGGAGCAGCGCATCGACCTGTCCCGCCACGAGGCCGCCTCACTCGCCTCCCTCGGCATCTGGTTCGAGATCATCCTGATGCAGCTCCTGGTCCGGCACATCTACGACAAGTCCCTGACCAGCAATCACGTCCGCTACGCCCTCACCGAGATAGCCGACGAGTGCCGGCACTCGATGATGTTCGCCCGCCTGATCCAGAAGACCGGCGCTCCCGCCTACCCGGTCTCCCGCCTCAACCACAACCTCGCCCGCATCCTCAAGACCGTCTCCACCACCCCCGGCTCATTCGCCTGCACCCTGCTCGGTGAGGAGGTCCTCGACTGGATGCAGCGCCTCACCTTCCCCGACGAACGCGTCCAGCCCCTGGTTCGTGGCATCACCCGGATCCACGTCATCGAAGAGGCCCGGCACGTCCGCTACGCCCGCGAGGAACTGCGCCGCCAGATGCTCACCGCCCCGCGCTGGGAGCAGGAACTGACCCGCATCAGCTGCGGCCAGGCGGCCCGCGTCTTCTCCCTCGCCTTCGTCAACCCCAAGGTGTACGAGAACGTGGGCCTCGACCGCCGCGAAGCCGTCGCCCAGGTCAAAGCCAGCGGCCACCGCCGCGAGGTCATGCAGACCGGCGCCAGGCGGCTCACCGACTTCCTCGACGACATCGGAGTCCTGCGCGGCGTCGGCCGCAGGCTCTGGCAGAGCTCGGGACTCCTCCCCTGAACCCCGCGCCGTGCGGCTGCCGTGCGGCTGCCCGCCGACGGCTGCTCTGCGGCTGCTCCGCGGCTGTCCTGTGGCTGCCCTATGGCTGCCGTCCGGCGGCTACTCTGCGGGCATGACCGCACCCGCGTACCGCAGGCTGAGCGTCGAGGAACGGCGGGCACAGCTCCTCGACGCGGCACTGTCGCTCTTCGCGCACCGGGCACCGGAGGAGGTCTCCCTCGACGACGTCGCCGAGGCCGCCGGCGTCTCCCGGCCCCTGGTGTACCGCTACTTCCCCGGCGGCAAGCAACAGCTGTACGAGGCCGCCCTGCGCTCGGCGGCGGACCTGCTGGAGCTCTGCTTCGCCGAACCCCGGACCGGCCCCCTGACCCGGCGGCTCGCCCGCGTCCTCGACCGCTACCTCGCCTTCGTCGACGAGCACGACACCGGCTTCGCCGCCCTCCTCCAGGGGGGCAGCGTCGTGGAGACCTCCCGTACGACGGCCACCGTCGACGGCATCCGCCGCGCCGCCGCCCGCGAGATCCTGCTCCACCTGCCGGTCCCCGCGCCCGGACCCGGACCGCGGCTGCGCATGATGGTCCGCACCTGGATCACCGCCGTCGAAGCCGCCTCCCTGATATGGATCGACGAGGGCAAACAGCCCGACGCCGGCACTCTGCGGGACTGGCTCGTGGACCAGTTCATCGCCCTGCTGACCGCCACCGCCGCCACCGACCCCGAGACGGCGGCCGCGGCCCGGGCGGCACTGGCCCTCGAAACCGCCGACGGCGCGGCCGGGGTCCTGGCCCGGCGCGTGATCCCGGTGGTGTCCGAGGCCGCCCACCTGCTGTGACACTGGAGGGGTGAGAAGCGAACCCACCCCCTTCGAGGGCGGCCCGATGGACGGCCGCACCCTGCCGATCCTGGTCGGCCCGACCGGCCACCCCCCGAAGTGGTACGAGATCCCGGTCCCGGCGCCGGACGGCGGCCCCCCGACGGTGCTGCTGTACGAGCGGGTGCCCGCGGGCTACACGAAGCGGCTGGGCCTCCAGAAGGGCTGGAAGTACACGTACGCCCCGAACCGCGAAAAGCCGAAACTCCGCTGGCCCTGGACCAAGCCCACCCCGCCGGCAACCCCGCCTCCCGAGTAGGCCCCGCGACGCGAGTGGGCCCCGCCGGCCGGCTCCCTCCCGCAGGCCGCGACCGCGGCCGCGGTCTTCCGGGGGCACGCCCGCCGGAATCAGCCCTCGGTACGTCCGCGCCGCAGCATCGCGTACCCGAGACCGGCAGCCCCCGCCGCCGCGATGCCGCCGGCGGCGGCCAGCAGCAGCACCCCGTCCCCGGGCGCGTCGGCCGCCGTGTCCAGGCGCGGCACACCCGTGTGGGGGGCCGCTATGACGACCCCGTCCCGGGTCCCCGTCTTGTGGCCGTCGGGCATACGCCCGCCGCCGTCGCCGGCCCGCGAGTCGCCGACCCAGGACGTGATCCGCCCGTCGGCGCGCAGATCGGCGTGCAGCGCCCCGCCGCCGATCTCGACCACGCCGTCCCCGCTGTCCAGGGTGGCGGCCTTGGCTCCGTCACCGCCGAGGATGTCGGCCTGGTAGACGCCGTCCGCAACGCGGTACACCTCGGCCCGGGACACCCCGTCCGCGAGCGCCACCCGCTTGACCAGCGTCCTCGCCGCCGACGCGGCGGGCATCCCCTCGGCGAGGGCCGCGGCCGCGGGCAGCGCGAGCAGGCCACCCGCACACACGCTCACGGCGGCGGCGCGGGCCACCGTACGGACGACGCTCACGCGGACCTCTCCTTCGTCATCGCCACCAACCTCATCGCCACCAACCTAGGAACCCGCCGTTGCGGTACCGCGATGAGCGTGTAACAGGAACCCGGCAGACTCCCGTAGAAGCCGTTACACAACCGAGAACTCCCCACGGGGGATTGCCCCCGGCCCCCCACCCTGTTCCCATTGACCCCGGGGGGGTGACGTCCATGCGCGGACTCACAGTGCTGCCGAGCGGCCGCCCCGGCCGCGGCCGGCTCTACGTGAACCTGCCCGACGGCCAGGCGGTGGCCTGGTACGACCGGCAGACCAACCGGGTCAGCGTGCTCGCCGACCGGCACCGCGAAGCCGTACTCACGGCCCTGCGGCCGTATTTGAGCGGCGCCTGGACGGTCGGCCCGCCGCCCGTCCCCACCCGCGCCGAACTGCGCCGCCTCGCGCTGCCGCCGGACGAGGACCTCGCCCCGAACCGCCCGGGCGAAACCCTGCTCGGCGAACTCGCCCACGGCTCCGCGGGCGGCCGCACCCGCCACCGGCTGCGTCAGGAACTCACCGCCCAGGAGCGCATGGGCGACCTCCTCGACGCCCTCGAACCCGACGGCTGGCGCGTCCTGCACTGCGTCCCGTTACGCACGCTGGGCCGCATCGACCACCTCCTGATCGGCCCCGCCGGCGTCTTCGCCGTCCGCAGCCTCCCGGGCCGCCGCCAACGCGCGGCCGTCGGCGACCTCCTCCTCGGCGTGGGCCGCGCCGACCCCCGCCCCGACCCCCGTTGGATCCGCCGCGCGGCCTCCGCCGCCACCCGCGCCCTCGGGGCCCCGGTCACCCCGTCGCTCGCCCTGGTCGACGCCTCCCGCGTCGAGGTGGCCCCCACCGTCCGGGACATCCGCGTCCTCGAACCGGCAACGGCCGCCGCCGCCCTCGCGTCGTCCCCGCCCACCCTCAAACCCCCGGACGTCGAAGCCCTGTTCGCCTTGGCCCGCGACGCCCGTACGTGGCAGGGCAGCCGGTGACGGGCGGGCCGCCGCCCCGTTGCCGACGGGGGCGACTTGCCGCCGCCCGTGCCCCGGGGGCCCGCTCTACGCCGAAGCCCGCTTCCGCGGCGCGGCCTTCTTCGCAGCCGCCGCCTTCTTGGCGGTCGTCTTGGCGCTGTCGGCGCCCTTGGCGGCTCCGGACGTCCCGGCCGCCTGGGCGGACTTCGCGGACTTCGTCGTCTTCGTCGTCTTCACCGTCTTCGTCGTCTTCGCCGTCTTCGCCGTCGACTTGGTAGCGGCCGTCCTCGTCGACTCGGCCCGACTCGACGCGGCGGTGGACTTCCTGGCCCCGGCGCCCGCCGCCGTCTTCCTCGCGGCGGCCGTCGACGCCGTCGACTTCTTTCCGCCCACCGCCTTCGGCGCAGCCGGGGCCCGTTTCCGTGCCGCGCCCTGGCGGATCGGCGTCACCCCGGCCTCATCGGCCTCCGCCACGCCCTCATCGCCCCGGGACGCCTTCGCCGCCCGCACGCTCTTCTCCAAGGCCGCCATCAGGTCGATCACCTTGCCGCCGGCCGGTTCCACCTCCGCCTCCGACGGCGGTTCGAAGGCGCCCTCCGCCTTCGCCTCGAGCATCGCCTCGACCGCCTCGCGGTACTCGTCCGTCAACGACGCCATGTCGACCTCCCCCAGCGTCGCCATCAGCGCGTCCGCCAGGTCCAGCTCCGCCTCCCGTACCGACACCGACGCCTCGGGAGCGACCCCTTCCGGCTCGCGGATCTCGTCCGGCCACAGCAGCCCGTGCATCGCGATGACGTCGTCGACGACCCGCAGCATGCCCAGCCGTTCCCGCCCCCGCAGTGCGTACTTGGCGATCGCGACCCGCCGGCTCCGCTTGAGGGCCTCCCGCAGCAGGGTGTACGGCTTGGCGGCCGTCGCCCCGTTCGCCGCCAGGTAGTACGCGGAGTCCAGCTGAAGCGGGTCGATCTCGTCCGCCGGTACGAACGACACGATCTCGATGGTCTTCGCCGTGGCGATCGGCAGCTGTGCCAGGTCCTCGTCCGTGATCGGGATGATCGAGCCGTCCGCCTCCTCGTACCCCTTGCCGGTCTCGGCGCTCGACACCTCCTCGCCGTCCAGCTCGCACACCTTGCGGTAGCGGATGCGGCCGCCGTCGGTCAGGTGGATCTGGCGAAAGGAGATGGAGTGGCTCTCGGTGGCGTTGACGAGCTTGATCGGGATGCTGACCAGGCCGAAGGAGATGGCCCCGTTCCAGATGGATCGCACGGTTCCTCCCGTTTCGTGGCAATCTCATCGTATGACGCCGATCACGATGGTGGAGGGGCGTCGCATCTCGCTCAGCAACCTGGACAAGGTCCTGTACCCCGAGACCGGTTTCACCAAGGGCGAGGTGCTGCACTACTACGCCACCATTGCCGTCCCCCTGCTGGCCCACATCCACGACCGGCCGGTGTCGTTCCTGCGCTATCCCGACGGCCCGGAAGGCCAGCTCTTCTTCACGAAGAACCCGCCGCCCGGCACGCCCGCCTGGGTGAAGACCGCCGCCGTGCCCCGCTCCGACGACCCCTCGGCCGAGCAGGTGGTCGTCTCCGACCTGCCCTCCCTGATGTGGGCGGCCAACCTGGTGGTCGAGTTCCACACGCCCCAGTGGACGGCAGGCAGCCCTGCCGTCGCCGACCGGCTGATCCTCGACCTCGACCCCGGTCCGCCCGCCACCGTCGTCGAGTGCTGTGGCGTTGCGCGCTGGCTGCGCGAGCGTCTCGCCGCCGACGGGCTGTCCGCGTACGCCAAGACCTCCGGGGCGAAGGGGCTGCACCTGGCCGTCCCCCTGGAGCCGACCCCGTCCGAGCGCGTGTCGGCGTACGCGAAGACCCTCGCCCAGGAGGCCGAGCGCGAGCTTCCCGGCCTCGTCGTCCACCGCATGGCCAAGTCCCTGCGCCCCGGCAAGGTCTTCGTCGACCACAGCCAGAACGCCGCCGCCAAGACCACCGCCGCGCCCTACACCCTGCGCGCGCGGGCCCGGCAGACCGTCTCCGCCCCGGTCTCCTGGACCGAGGTCGAGGCCTGCCGCACCCCCTCCGACCTGGTCTTCCTCGCCGACGACATCCCGCCGAGGCTCGAGCGTGACGGCGACCTCTTCGCGCCCCTCCTGGACCCGGCCGCCGCCCACCGCCTCCCCGAGGCCGGGCCGTGATCCAGGTGGCCCTGGCGGCCTCCGTACGCACCCTGCCGCGCGGGGCGGGCCTGGCCTACGAGCCGAAGTTCGACGGCCACCGGCTGGTGGTGGTGCGCACGCCCGAGGACGTGCTGCTCCAGGCGCGCTCGGGCCGCATCGTGACCAGCGCCTTCCCCGACCTGGTGGCCGCCGCCCGCCGGCTGCCCGCCGACACCGTCCTCGACGGCGAGGTCGTCGTCTGGCACGGGGGCCGCACCGACTTCGCCCTCGTCCAGCGGCGGGCGGCGGCGGCCGGCGCCGCCAAGGCCGCGGCCCTCGCCCAGAGCCTGCCGGCCTCGTACGCCGCCTTCGACGTCCTCGAACTGGCCGGGCAGAACGTGCGCGGGCGCCCGTACGAGCAGCGCCGGGCCCTCCTGGTGGACCTGCTCCTCCCGCTCGGGCCGCCCCTCCAGCCGGTCCCGATGACCACCGACCCGGAACTGGCCGAGACCTGGTACGAAACCCTCCCCGCCAGCGGCATCGAGGGCCTGGTCGTCAAGCGGCTGGACCAGGCGTACCCGGCGGGCCGCCGCGGCTGGCAGAAGCTGCGGCACACGGAGGTGCGGGACGCGGCGGTGATCGGCTACACCGGCACCCCGCGCCGCCCCCAGGCGCTGGTGCTGCTCCTGCCGGCCGACGACGAGACGCCGCTGGTGTCGAGCCCGCTGACGGCCCCGCAGCGGGCGGAACTGTCGGCGGAGCTGGCCCGGCGGGCGGAGGAGGCCGCCGGCGCGGCACCCGCGGCAGCACAGCAGACCACGGCCGCGGCGACTTCGACGGCGACGGCCACGGCGACTGCGATCGCGATCGGCATCGGCGAGGTCCCGTACCGGCCTCTGGACCCGCCCCTGGCGGCCGAAGTCCGGCACGCCTCGACCCGGCACCCGCCACCCGAGGTGCTCAGGCTCCGAACAGACGTCTGAACAGGCGTCTGACCTGCGGTGCGGGCGGGCGGCGCAGGTCAGAGCCGGTGGGAGGGGGGCGGGGGAGCCGGGCGCGGGGGAGCGGGGCCCCGGGGCGGGCGGTCAGGCGTGGGCGCCGCGTCCCGCGTTCGGGGGAGAGCCGGGCTGGGGGTGCGGACCGGGGCCCTCGGGGCGCTTGTAGCCGGACTCGCGGCGGTTGCGGACCTCGTCGGGGTGGGTGGAGGTGGTGGAGCCGAAGTTCCCGTACCCCTGCATCTCGTGGGGGCGCAGGCCGCCTTCGGGGATCTCCACCTGGTCGCGTTCCTCGCGCACCTCGTGGACCGCCCCGCCGTCGGGCAGGTGCGGCTGGCTCTCGGGGGTGGGCGGCGGGGGCTCCTTGGCCCGGACGCGCTGGCCCAGCTTGAATCCGGCGAGCAGGAACCCGGTGATCGCGATGCCCACGAAGAAGAACCACGCGATGTTGGCGAGGGTCGCGTCGACCGCGAGGTAGCTCAGTGTCGTGTTCATACAGGTCATATTCCCGGCTTTAGTCGGGATTCGCCCGATAAGGCAAGAAATATAAGCGCCGCGTGACTGACAGCCGGTGCGGCGGGTAGGCGGGGCAGGAGCCCGAATGGGAAGGAGGGGGTCAGGCCATGCCCCGCGGATCCTCCCCCAAGCGCGAACGCCAGTACGAACACATCGAGGGGAGCGCCGAGCAACGCGGCGTCCCCGAGGAAGAGGCCGAGGAGGTCGCCGCCCGGACGGTCCACAAGGAGCGGGCCCGCGCCGGCGAGTCCGAGCCCCCGAGCCGCCCCTCCGCAGAGGACCTGTCCCTGCCGCGCCGCGGCGGCCTGCACTCCCCCTCGGGCGAAGAGGGCCCCACGCACGCACAGCTCTACGAGGAGGCCAGGCAGCGCAACATCCGCGGCCGCTCGGAGATGACCAAGGCGCAGCTCAAGCGGGCCCTGGGCAAGTAGGGACGGCCGCCCCGCCGCCCCGCCGCCTGTGCCGCCGGCAGCCAAGCGGGCTCGGCGACGTGGGGCACGCAGTCCAGGACGAGGGCGATGCGGCAGCACGCCGATGCACCGCACCGGACGACGCGGAAATTCCCCGCTTCCCCGAGGCCGCTCAGCGCAGAGGGCCGTCCGATTCCCGCAGGCCCCGCACCCCCCGTACCCCCGGCATCCCCGACACGGCTTCCGCCGCGTGCCCGCTCAGCACCGCCAGGATCTCGGCGCAGATGGCGAGTGCCGTCTCCGCCGGGGTACGGGCGCCCAGGTCGAGCCCGATCGGCCCGTGCACCCGCGCCACCTCGGCCTCGGCCACCCCGGCCGCCTCCAGCCCCTCGCGCCGCCGGGCCGTGGTCTTCCGCGAGCCCAGCGCCCCCACGTACGGGATCCCGAGCGCGAGCGCGGCCCGCAGCGTCGGCACGTCGAACTCCGGATCGTGGCTGAGCATCACCAGGCAGGCCGCGTCCCGGCGCGCCGCCAGCACCTTCTCGGCGTCCGCGACGGTGCCGACGTACTCCGCGCCCCATCCCAGCAGCCGCGCCTGGGCCCCGACGATCTGCGCGAGCTCCCCGGACTCGGGCCCGCCGACCACGACGTGGGGCGCCGACGGGCACGCCTCCACGAGCACCAGTCCGGAATCCCCGTACAGGGCGTCCCGCCCGGGGCGCCGCGTGGCCAGCAGCTCGCCGGCGCGCCGCCCGGCGTCGTCGACGGGGGAGCCGCCGGCCCGGACCACCTCGCTCACCGCCCGGTCGGCCTGCTCGTTCAGCCGGGTCACGAGCGCGACCCCGACCCCCTCGGCCAGCAGCTCCCACCACTCGGCCGGCACCGCAGCCAGCGGCTGCAGCAGGATCTCGGCCCGGCCCCCGCAGGTCAGCCTCGCCTCGGCCGCCTCCTCCGCCCCGACCGACACCTCGCACACCCGGGCGGTGGCCCCGGGCGGCCACGCCCCGGCCTCCGCCACCAGCTCGGCGTCGAACACACCCCGGTACAGCGATCCGACGCACTCCCCGCGCGCGTCCAGCAGCAGGGCCCCGGCCGGGTCCCGCGGCCCGAACCCCTGCTCGGCCACCGGCCGCGCCAGGAAACCCGCCCGCCCCTCGGCCGCCCACCGCCGCGCCGTCTCCACCAGTCCACGCATCGCGCTGCCCCATCCTCGTCGTGGCCCCGCCGCCAACCTATGCATGCTCCCCACCCCTACCCACCCTCCGATCCCACAGACCCGGCACCCCTCCCTCGTACAGACCACCGGGGACCACTTGCACAAACGCCCCCGATGAGTTCCTCTCGAAGAAGGGGGCGGACAGAACGCCAAGACGAGGCGGCGAGACCTGGTGCTCTTCACCGACCGCGACGACGCGGGACGACGACTCGCCGAGGCCCTCCGGACGTACGAGCCGGAGAACCCCGTGGTGCTGGGCCTGCCCCGGGGCGGCGTGCCGGTGGCCTTCCACGTGGCCCACGCCCTGCGTGCACCCCTCGACGTGATCGTGGTGCGCAAGCTCGGGGTCCCGTACCAGCGCGAGCTCGCCTTCGGCGCGATCGGCGAAGGCGGCGTACGCGTCATCAGCGACGACATCGTCCGCCGCGGCCGGATCACCCCGCAGGACATCGCCGCGGTGGAGGCCGCGGAACAGGAGGAGCTCGCCCGCCAGGCCGACCGCTTCCGGGCCGGCCGCTCCCGCGTCCCGCTGCGCGGCCGTACGGCGATCCTGGTCGACGACGGCATCGCCACCGGCGCCACGGCGGCCGCTGCCTGCGGGGTCGTACGGGCGCAGGGCGCGGCCAAGGTGGTGATGGCGGCCCCGGTGGCCCCGCCGGACGCGCTGTCCCGCCTGTCGGAGGCGGCCGACGACGTGGTCTTCCTGGCCACCCCGGCCGGGTTCTCCGCCGTGGGCCAGTGGTACCGCGACTTCTCCCAGACCCCGGACGAGGAAGTCGTGTCCCTCCTGACCCGCGCAGCCCGCGAATTCACGACGCACACCCCCCACGACCCCCCGAAGGCACCGCCATGACCGCATCCACAACGACGATCGACGTCACGATCGACGCGGCGGGCCTCCCCCTCCCCGGAGAGCTCACGCTCCCGCCGAACGCGCGCGCGGTGGTCGTCTTCGCCCACGGCTCGGGCAGCAGCCGCCACAGCCCCCGCAACCGGCAGGTGGCCTCGGCCCTCAACCGCGCCGGCCTGGGCACCCTCCTCTTCGACCTCCTCACCCCGGCCGAGGAGCAGACCCGCGCCCACGTCTTCGACATCCCCACCCTGTCGGCCCGCCTGACCGACACCACCGCCTGGTTCCGCGCCCGCACCCCGCAGACCCACCTCGCCTACTTCGGCGCAAGCACCGGAGCCGCGGCAGCCCTCACGTCGGCAGCCTCCCCCGACTCCCCGGTCTACGCGGTCGTCTCCCGCGGGGGCCGCCCCGACCTGGCCACATCCCTCCCCGCGGTCCGCGCCCCGACCCTCCTCATCGTCGGCGGCGACGACACCCAGGTCCTCGACCTGAACCGCGAGGCGCAGGCCCGACTCCGCTGCGAGAACCGCCTGGAGGTCATAGAGGGAGCCACCCACCTCTTCGAGGAACCGGGCGCCCTGGAAGAGGTCGCCACCCTGGCCACCACCTGGCTCACCACCCACCTCCCCATAACCACCTCCTGAGGCGTCACCCCGACACTCCGGGCGAACGCCGACCGCCGGCCCGGGGCGGCCTGCCCATGCCCCGCCGCTCGCCGACACCGGCCGCGACCTGCTCCTCGCGCAGGCCCTGGCTGGCGCGCTGGGCGGTCCGCGACCAGGTGCCCGTCGGCAGGACCGCCGTCGCCGAGCCGGACCTGCCGCGCTGAAGAACCGCTCACACGAGGGCTGTTAGGGTGATCCATCCGATTTCGTACGCCACGACGACGAGGCCATCGCCGCCAGCCTGCGCCACCGCGACGGCTCCGCCATGTCGGTCTCCGAGCTACGGAGGTACGTGAAGTGACCCTCACCTGGACCGACCTCGTCACGCTCGACCTCGCCAAGCTGAACGAAGCCGCCACGGAGTGGAAGACGCCGCCGAGGGATAGGTCCCAACCAGCGCACCCAGACCTCGCTCGACCAGAACCAGCTGCCGCGGGCCATGAAGCTCGCCGCCCTCGGCGAGGACGCCACCCAGCAGCACAAGGTCGGTCTGGCTCAGGAGTTCAACATGGCGGGAAGTGGTTCGGTCAAGCACTACGAGCTGGGTGTCGGGGCTGCAGCGCCCGCCCCCGACGAACCCGGACGGGCCGGCGAGCGCAGTGACCCCGGTCGCCATGCCCGCGACGGCGGCGGGGAGATCGACCGATGAGCGGTCCGGGGGCTCCGGCCGGGCCGGGGAAGCGGAAGTGGTCGTGGCGGCGTCGCCTTGCCGTCGGCGCCTGGGTGTTCACGGGCCTGTGCGTTCTCGGCGTCCTCGGGACGGTCCTGATGATCGCGTACGGGTTGCGGTACCCCACCGAGGATCAGAAGAAGTGCTGCTGGGAGCAGAACGCCACGCCCGAGTGGGTGGCAGGCGTGACCGGCCTCCGGGTGCCGGAGACGGCCACCGACCGGCGGGCCGGGCTCCACACCAACGTGCAGTACGACGTTGCGCTGCTCGCCTTCACCGTGCCGACCGCGGACGCCGACCGGTTCCTGCAGCCGCTTCGGCGCGAGGGCACCCAGATGGCCCGCAACCGCCACCCGGAAGCTCCGGGTTACACCCGCAGCGACGGCTTCACCCACCTCGGCCTGCCCGAGCCCGAGACCTTCGCCGAGGGCATGCGCATCACCAGCGTCTGCCCTCGCGAGGCGAAGACGCCCGAAAGCGAGGCACTCCGGTTGTGTGCGGAGATCCACGCGCACGAGTTCCAGCCCGGCACCACGCGCATCTACATCTGGGCCGGCAGCGACGCGCCCATCGAGAAGCCACCGGCCTGACTGCGGAACCGTACCGACCCGGCCGGATCGGATTCGGACATGTGCCGCTTCCTTAGTTGAGTGACACGAAGGTGCAGGTCGCAGGGTACGGCCGTTGCGGACGCGGCTCAGGCGCCGGTGTCCGGTGACGGAATGCCGACCACCGCCACGTCGATGCCCCGCGCGCGCAGGTCGGCGGCCTCGAAGCCGTGCGGATGCTGGGCGGTCTTGATCAGCCGACGATCCAGGCAGACGTAGCCAAGCTTCGCTGCCTGCAGGTTGTACTTCTCCTCCGTCGCGAGGTCGGCCGTCCAGGCCGGCAGGGGACAGCCGGCCGGTGCGGTGAGCAGCGTGTTCACCTCGCTCCGGATGCCCTCCGGATACTGGTCCCCGATCTCGAACCAGCGCCCCTCGTGGTGGAAGTGGCGGCTGGCGCCGAGCGGGATCTCGGCCGTGATCCACTTGTTGGCCTTCACCTGGTCGAGGCAGGCTGCGGGGACGGCCAGAGCCAGCGATCCGGTGTCCGCCGAAGCGCCCGGCAGATCGTCGAGACGGGCTTCCAGGACGCTGCGCCGCGGGTCTCCGCTCTTGAGCGGCCGGACTTGCCGGGTACGACAAAGGCCCTGACCGGCATTTCTGCTGGTCAGGGCCCTCATGGCACTTCTTGCGAAGTGCCCCCGGCAGGATTCGAACCTGCGCACACGGCTCCGGAGGCCGTTGCTCTATCCCCTGAGCTACGGGGGCGTGTCGTCCGCTCTGCGGCGACGGGTTGAACACTACCAGCTTCCGCCGGGTGATCAGAAACCGTTTCCCGAGCAGGGGCGCCCGGGTCGCTCGGACGGGGTGGAAGTGACGAAAACCCGGACGCGGGGGCGGGCGCGGACCTACTCTCGAGTTGTGCCAGGCGCCTCGGGCCGGGTGCTTGTTGTCGACGACAACAAGGTCATCCGGCAGCTGATCAAGGTCAATCTCGAGCTGGAGGGCTTCGAGGTCGTGACCGCGAGCGATGGTGCCGAGTGCCTGGACGTCGTGCACGAGGTGGCTCCCGATGTGATCACCCTCGACGTGGTCATGCCCCGGCTGGACGGGTTCGGGGCCGCCGCGCAGCTCAAAGCCGATCCGCGGACCCGTCACCTCCCCGTCGCCATCGTCAGCGCCTGTACGCAGCACGAGGTGGAGGCCGGGATCGAGGCCGGGGTCGACGCGTTCGTCGCCAAGCCCTTCGAGCCCGCCGAGTTGGTGCGGGTCGTGCGCAGGCTGGTCGAGCGGCGTGATCGCGAGGGGCGCGAAGGGGCTCCCGCCGGGAGGGGGCGGGGGTGACCCCGCCTCGGTACTCCCCTGTTCACATGGCGAAACCGTTCGCGTGACCGGTGGGTGTCTCCCCTAGGCTGGTCCCCGTGACCCCCGCCGACCTCACCCGTACCGTCGTGCGCGCCGTGCGCTGCGCCGTCGAGGACGGGGAGCTGCCCGCGCGTGCCGCGGTGCCCGCGCGGGTGGTCGTGGAGCGGACCCGCCCCGGCGGGGTGGGGGAGTACGCCACCCCCGTCGCCTTCCAGGTCGCCAAGTCCGCCGGCCGCCCGCCCGGCGAGGTGGCCCGGGTGCTGGCCGGCCGGCTGGGCGCCGAGGCCGGGATCGCCCGCGTCGAGGTCACCGGAGCCGGCTTCCTGAACTTCGTGCTGGAGGAGCGGTCCTCCGTCGATGTGGTGCGGGACGTGCTCCACCGCTCCGCTGCCGTCGCCGCTGCCGTCTCCGATGCCGCCGTCGGCTCCGGCGCCGCCGCGACCGGAGCCTCCCTTCCGGCCGCCGAGTTGCGTGCCGGAGCCGTCGAGCGGGCCGTCGGGCGGATCCTGCGGAGCCAGGGGTGCGCGGACGGGGCACCTCCCCGGAATGTTGCGCCCGTTGCCCGGCGGGACGGCGATGTCCTCGCGCGCTTCGGGGCCGACGCCGCCGTCTGGGCCATGCTCTGCGTCCCGGCCCACGAGACGCCCTCCTTCAGCGATCGGCTGCTCGTCCAGGACGAGTCCAGCGAGTTCTTTCGGGTTCGGTACGCCCACGCGTGCGCTGTCGCGCTGGTGCGCCATGCCCGGCTGCTCGGGTTCGGGCCCGAGATGCTGCCCGTCCGGGGCGGCGACTGCGCGGCGCTGCTGCGCGTGCTCGCCGACCATCCCCTCGTCCTCGAAGCCGCCGCGCACCACCGTGCGCCCGAGCGGCTGGTCAGGCATCTCGTCGAGCTGGCCGACGCGCTGCTCGACTTCCAGTACCGCGTCCTGCCCAAGGGGGACGAGAAACCCTCGGCCGCCCACCGCGCCCGGCTCGCCCTTGCCGAAGCCGCCGGGACGGTGCTGGCCGGCGGCCTGGCCCTGCTCGGCATCGACGCACCCGACTGCCTGTGATCCGCGAAGAGAGACACCGATGAGCCGTTCCGCGCACCCCGCCGGCCCCCGCCACGCCGACGTCCTGCCCGAGGGCCACTACACGCCGCCGCCCGCCGACCTCAACGCCCTTGACGAGAAGGTCTGGCCCCGGACCGTCCGGCGGAACGACGACGGCGTCGTCAGCGTCGGCGGCGTCGAGGTCACCCACCTCGCCGAGGAGTTCGGGACCCCCGCCTACTTCCTCGACGAGGAGGACTTCCGGGCCCGCTGCCGCGCCTGGGCCCACGCCTTCGGCCCGGACGCCGACGTCTTCTACGCCGGGAAGGCGTTCCTCTCCAAGGCCGTCGTCCGCTGGCTCCGGGAAGAGGGGCTCAACCTCGACGTCTGCTCCGGCGGGGAGCTGGCCACCGCCCTCGCCGCCGGGATGCCCGCCGAGCGCATCGCCTTCCACGGCAACAACAAGTCCGTGGCGGAGATCACCCGCGCGATCGGGGCCGGCGTCGGGCGGATCGTCCTCGACTCCTTCCAGGAGATCGCCCGCGTCGCGCACATCGCCCGCGAGCACGGCGTGCGCCAGCCCGTGCAGATCCGCGTGACCGTCGGCGTGGAGGCGCACACCCACGAGTTCATCGCCACCGCCCACGAGGACCAGAAGTTCGGCATCGCCGTCGCCGACGGCTCCGCCGCCGAGGCCGTACGCCGCGCCCTCGGCCACGACAGCCTCGAACTGCTCGGCGTCCACTCCCACATCGGCTCGCAGATTTTCGACATGGCCGGCTTCGAGGTCTCCGCCCGCCGCGTCGTCCGGCTGCTGGCCGCCGTACGCGACGAGCACGGCATCGAGCTGCCCGAGATCGACCTCGGCGGCGGCCTCGGCATCGCCTACACCTCCTCCGACGACCCGCGCGAGCCCCACGAGATCGCCAAGGCCCTGCACGAGATCGTCGCCCGCGAGTGCGAGGCCGCCGGGCTGCGCGCGCCCCGCATCTCCGTCGAGCCGGGCCGCGCCATCGTCGGGCCGACCGCGTTCACGCTCTACGAGGTCGGGACGATCAAGCCGCTGGAGGGGCTGCGCACGTACGTGTCCGTGGACGGCGGCATGTCCGACAACATCCGCACGGCCCTCTACGACGCCGAGTACTCCGTCACCCTCGTGTCCCGCACCTCCGACGCCGAACCCGTGCTCGCTCGCGTCGTCGGCAAGCACTGCGAGAGCGGTGACATCGTGGTCAAGGACGCCTACCTGCCGGCCGATCTGGCCCCCGGCGACCTGATCGCCGTACCGGCCACCGGGGCGTACTGCCGCTCCATGGCCAGCAACTACAACCATGCGCTCCGCCCGCCCGTCGTCGCCGTGCGCGACGGGGCGGCGCGGGTGATCGTCCGGCGCGAGACGGAGGAAGACCTCCTCCGTCTCGACCTCGGATGATGAAATAGGTGTCTCACTCAATGGACCGAGGGTGGAAACTCGTGTCCATTGGGTGAGACTGGTTCAAACCCGGCGCGCAAACCGTCCGCCGGGAGCCGAAGGAAGATCGAAAGGCGTAGGTCGAATGATGCGTACGCGTCCGCTGAAGGTGGCGCTGCTGGGCTGTGGAGTGGTCGGCTCAGAGGTGGCGCGCATCATGACGACGCACGCCGACGATCTGACGGCCCGGATCGGCGCGCCCGTCGAGCTGGCGGGCGTCGCCGTGCGCCGCCCCTCGAAGGTGCGCGAGGGCATCGACCCCGCGCTGGTCACCACCGATGCGACCGCCCTGCTCAAACGGGGCGACATCGACGTCGCCATCGAGGTCATCGGCGGCATCGAGCCGGCCCGCAGCCTCATCACCACCGCCTTCGACCACGGTATCTCCGTCGTCTCGGCGAACAAGGCGCTCCTCGCCCAGGACGGCGCCGCCCTGCACGCGGCCGCCGGGCAGGCCGGGCTGGACCTCTACTACGAGGCCGCCGTGGCCGGCGCCATCCCGCTGATCCGCCCGCTGCGCGAGTCCCTCGCCGGCGACAAGATCAACCGGGTGATGGGCATCGTCAACGGCACGACGAACTTCATCCTCGACAAGATGGACTCCACCGGCGCCGGCTACCAGGAGGCCCTGGACGAGGCCACCGCGCTCGGGTACGCCGAGGCCGACCCGACCGCCGACGTCGAGGGCTACGACGCCGCCGCCAAGGCCGCCATCCTCGCCGGGATCGCCTTCCACACCCGGGTCCGGCTCGACGACGTCTACCGCGAGGGCATGACCGAGGTCACCGCCTCCGACTTCGCCTCCGCCAAGCGCATGGGCTGCACCATCAAGCTGCTCGCGATCTGCGAGCGGGCCGCCGACGGCGGGTCCGTCACGGCGCGCGTGCACCCGGCGATGATCCCGCTCAGCCACCCGCTCGCCTCCGTCCGCGAGGCGTACAACGCCGTCTTCGTCGAGGCGGAGGCCGCCGGGCGGCTCATGTTCTACGGGCCCGGCGCGGGCGGTTCGCCGACCGCCTCGGCGGTCCTGGGCGACCTCGTCGCCGTCTGCCGGAACAAGCTCGCCGAGGCAACGGGGCCCGGCGAGTCGGCGTACACCCAGCTGCCGGTCAGCCCCATGGGGGACGTCGTCACCCGCTACCACATCAGCCTCGATGTGGCCGACAAGCCGGGTGTCCTCGCCCAGGTGGCGACGGTCTTCGCGGAGCACGGTGTCTCGATCGACACCGTCCGGCAGAAGGGCAAGGACGGCGAGGCTTCCCTCGTCGTCGTCACCCACCGCGCCCCCGACGCCGCCCTCTCCGGGACCGTCGAGGCGCTGCGGAAGCTGGACACCGTCCGCGGTGTCGCCAGCATCATGCGTGTTGAAGGGGAGTAAGGACCCATGAGCAGCAATCGCACCCACCAGTGGCGCGGCATCATCGAGGAGTACCGGGACCGGCTGCCGGTCACGGACACGACGCCGGTGGTGACGCTCCGCGAGGGCGGTACTCCCCTCGTACCCGCGCAGGTCCTCTCCGAGCGCACGGGCTGCGAGGTGCACCTCAAGGTCGAGGGCGCGAACCCCACCGGGTCCTTCAAGGACCGCGGCATGACCATGGCGATCACCAAGGCCAAGGAGGACGGCGCCAAGGCCGTCATCTGCGCCTCCACCGGCAACACCTCGGCCTCCGCGGCCGCGTACGCGGTGCGCGCCGGGATGGTCTCCGCGGTCCTCGTGCCCCGCGGGAAGATCGCGCTCGGCAAGATGGGCCAGGCCCTCGTGCACGGCGCGAAGATCCTCCAGGTGGACGGCAACTTCGACGACTGCCTCGACCTGGCCCGCGCCCTCTCCGACAACTACCCGGTGGCGCTGGTCAATTCCGTCAACCCGGTGCGCATCGAGGGCCAGAAGACGGCCGCGTTCGAGATCGTCGACGCGCTCGGCGACGCCCCCGACGTCCACGTGCTGCCCGTCGGCAACGCCGGCAACATCACGGCGTACTGGAAGGGCTTCAAGGAGTACAAGGCCGACGGCCTGGCCTCCCGTACGCCCCGCGTGTGGGGTTTCCAGGCCTCCGGTTCCGCGCCGATCGTGCGCGGCGAGGTCGTCAAGGAGCCGCAGACCATCGCCACCGCGATCCGCATCGGCAACCCGGCCTCCTGGGAGTACGCGCTGGCCGCGCGCGACGAGTCGGGCGGTTTCATCGACGAGGTGACGGACCGCCAGATCCTGGCCGCGTACCGGCTGTTGGCCGCGCAGGAGGGCGTCTTCGTCGAGCCCGCCTCGGCCGCTTCGGTGGCCGGCCTGCTCAAGGCGGCCGAGCTGGGCCTGGTCGACCCCGGCCAGAAGATCGTGTGCACGGTCACGGGCAACGGCCTGAAGGACCCCGACTGGGCGGTCGCCGGCGCTCCGCAGCCCGTCACCGTACCGGTGAACGCGGAGGCCGCGGCCGTCCGCCTCGGCCTGGTCTGACCGGCTGCCCGCCTCGGCGAGGCCGACCGGCCCCGCCGAGGCGGGCGCGGCACCGAGACGCCGTCACGGTGCCGCCGGCGGCCGCCGAAGCCCGGGCCGTCCGCGCCGAGTTGCCGGCCGAGTTGCCGGATTCCGGCTTCTCCCGGGGCCTTCCCGGGCCTTCCCGGGTCGTTCCGGAAGGCGCACGGGATCCGGCAACTCGGGCCGTACGGCGGCAAAACCCAACGGAATTCGGGGTCAAGGACGCGACACGCACCGTGCGCCTCCTGTGCGCCCTATGTCGCGGGAGAACCCTCCTTCGATACGCTGTACTGACATCCGCCACCGTGCATATGACCGCGGTGCTGCCCCGAGGGCCCCCGGGTGTCGTACCTTCTCCAGTACATTCGCAGCGAACTTCTCGCACAGTCACAAGGAGTGTCATCGGACGATGGCCGGTCCAGCGTTCCGCGCCGCCGCCGTACGGGTGCGCGTCCCCGCCAGCAGTGCCAACCTCGGCCCGGGCTTCGACGCCCTCGGGCTGGCCCTGGGGCTCTACGACGACGTGGTCGTCCGGGTGGCCGACTCCGGCCTCGACATCGACATCGCGGGCGAGGGCGCCGAAACCCTCCCGCGGGACGAGAACCACCTGCTCGTACGCTCCATGCGCACCGCCTTCGACCTGCTGGGCGGACAGCCGCGCGGCCTCGAGGTCGTCTGCGCCAACCGCATCCCGCACGGCCGCGGCCTCGGCTCCTCCTCGGCCGCCATCTGCGCCGGCATCGTCGCCGCCCGCGCCGTCACCATAGGCGGCGAGGCCAGGCTCGACGACGCGGCCCTGCTGGAACTGGCCACCGAGATCGAGGGCCACCCCGACAACGTCGCCGCCTGCCTGCTCGGCGGCTTCACCCTGGCCTGGATGGACGGCGGCAGCGCCAAGGCGATCCGCATGGAGCCCTCCGGTTCCATCGTTCCGGTGGTCTTCGTCCCCTCCAAGCCCGTCCTCACCGAGACGGTGCGCGGCCTGCTGCCGCGCACCGTCCCGCACGTGGACGCGGCCGCCAACGCGGGCCGCGCGGCCCTGCTCGTCGAAGCCCTGACCAGGCGTCCCGAGCTGCTGCTGCCGGCCACCGAAGACCGGCTCCACCAGGAGTACCGGTCCCCGGCGATGCCCGAGAGCGTGGCACTCGTCAACCGACTGCGGGCGGACGGCATCCCCGCGGTCATCTCCGGCGCGGGCCCCACGGTCCTCGCGCTGGTCGAAGGCGGCGCGGCCGACAAGGTCGCGCAGCTCGCGGGCGAGGGATGGGCGGCCAACCGGCTGGCCCTCGACGCCGCGGGCGCGAGCGTACTTCCGCTGGGCACCCAGGGCGGCTAGCCCTACGGGCTGGGCAGCCGACGGGGCGGGCGGCCGGGGCAGGCCGCCCGCGCGGACGGCGCGATTGCCGGTGATTGAGAGGGGGAATATCTGTTGGATCCGGTAGTGTTACTCTCAAGTGTGCAGCCGAAGCCGCCCTGGCTCGGCGCTCAGTGTCCCCATCCGGGACCACCTTTCTTCCGGGAGCCTCCCCGACTGCTTTGATCACGTCCGGCAGTTTCGAGCACGCTCCGGAATCGGAATCGGCGTGAATTTCCCACGCTTCCAGCTCGGGGGCCTCTCGCCGGAACCACCCATGCACGTTTCTCTCCGCCGTACCTCTACCGGCGGAATACCGCCCCGGCTCAGTCCACACACCTAGGACTGCTGCCGGACAGCACAACCGGTCGCCGAGCCAGACAGGCCGACGTCCGCTCCAGGGAAGGACCCTTCGTGAGCGACACCACCGATCTGATGGGCGCTGCCGACACCTCTGTCGACGCCAGCGCTCCCGCCGCGGCCTCCGCGCCCAAGCGTCGCCGCTCCGGCACCGGCCTCGAGGGCATGGTCCTGGCCGAGCTGCAGCAGGTCGCGTCGGGCCTCGGTATCAGGGGCACCGCGCGCATGCGCAAGAGCCAGCTGATCGAGGTCATCAAGGAGGCGCAGGCGGGCGGCGGCAGTGCCGCCAAGGCCGCGGCCCCCGCCGCCGACGCAGCCGAGGCCAAGCCGAAGCGCCGCGCCACCAGCAAGGCCCGTACGGGCGAGGCCGCCGCCGAGGCGCCCGCCGAGAAGGCCGCCGCCGCGGCGCAGATCGAGATCCCGGGCCAGCCGGCCGGCGGAGACGAGGCCCCGGCCGGCGAGCGCCGCCGCCGCCGCGCCACCGCCCCCTCCGGCAGCCCGGAGAACGCGGCCGCCGCCACCGTGACCGTCGAGGCCAAGCCCGAGACCGCCACGGCCGCCGCGCCCGCCGAGACCAAGGCCGAGGCCGCCACCGCCGTCTCCGCGCCCGCCCAGGGCGGCCAGGAGGGCGAGGGCCGCAGCCGCCGTGACCGCCGCGAGCGCGGGGAGCGCGGGGAGCGCCAGCGCGACCGCCGTGAACGCGGTGCCAAGGCCGACGACCAGGGCCAGGGCGCGCCGGGCCAGGGCCAGGGCGGCGGCCGTGGCGACCGCCAGCAGGGCGGCCGCGGCCAGGGCCAGCAGGGCGGTCAGCAGGGCCGCCAGGACGCCGGGCCCCAGGACGACTTCGAGGACGAGGGCGGCCGTCGCGGCCGTCGCGGCCGCTACCGCGACCGCCGTGGCCGCCGCGGCCGTGACGAGTTCGCCCCGGGCGAGCCGCAGGTCGCCGACGACGACGTCCTGATCCCCGTCGCGGGCATCCTCGACATCCTCGACAACTACGCGTTCATCCGGACCTCGGGCTACCTGCCCGGCCCCAACGACGTGTACGTCTCCCTCGCCCAGGTCCGCAAGGCGGGTCTGCGCAAGGGCGACCACATCACCGGTGCCGTGCGCCAGCCCAAGGACGGCGAGCGCCGCGAGAAGTTCAACGCGCTCGTGCGCCTGGACTCCGTCAACGGCATGGCGCCCGAGTCCGGCCGCGGCCGCCCCGAGTTCCAGAAGCTGACCCCGCTCTACCCGCAGGACCGGCTCCGCCTGGAGACCGACCCGGGCGTGCTGACGACGCGCATCATCGACCTGGTCTCGCCGATCGGCAAGGGCCAGCGCGGTCTGATCGTGGCCCCGCCGAAGACCGGCAAGACCATGATCATGCAGGCGATCGCCAACGCGATCACCACGAACAACCCCGAGTGCCACCTGATGGTCGTCCTCGTCGACGAGCGTCCGGAAGAGGTCACCGACATGCAGCGGTCGGTCAAGGGCGAGGTCATCTCCTCGACCTTCGACCGCCCGGCCGAGGACCACACCACCGTCGCCGAGCTGGCCATCGAGCGCGCCAAGCGCCTCGTCGAGCTGGGCCACGACGTGGTCGTCCTGCTGGACTCCATCACCCGTCTGGGCCGCGCGTACAACCTCGCGGCGCCCGCCTCCGGCCGCATCCTGTCCGGTGGTGTCGACTCGACCGCGCTGTACCCGCCGAAGCGCTTCTTCGGTGCCGCGCGCAACATCGAGGACGGCGGCTCGCTGACCATCCTGGCCACCGCGCTGGTCGACACCGGCTCGCGCATGGACGAGGTGATCTTCGAGGAGTTCAAGGGCACCGGCAACATGGAGCTCAAGCTCGACCGGAAGCTCGCCGACAAGCGCATCTTCCCGTCCGTCGACGTCGACCCGTCGGGCACCCGCAAGGAGGAGATCCTCCTCAACAGCGAGGAGCTCTCCATCGTCTGGAAGCTGCGCCGGGTGCTGCACGCGCTCGACTCGCAGCAGGCCATCGAGCTGCTGCTCGACAAGATGAAGCAGACGAAGTCGAACGCCGAGTTCCTGATGCAGATCGCCAAGACGACCCCGGCGGGCAAGAACGACGACTGACCGCCGCCGTCACGGCACCCACGGGACCGCCCCCACCGCAGCCGCGGCGGGGGCGGTCCCGCGTTTCCGTCCGTACGGGGACGCGGGCCCGTACGGGCACCGCCGGCCGTTTACGGGCAGTGCCCCGGCTACCGGCACTGCCCCCCGGTTGCGGAAGGCCTCCGTACGGCCTCCAGCGCGGCCCCTGCGGCCCCGTACGCCCCTTCCGGCGCTGCTGCCCCGCCCGTCCCGGCCGCCGGTGCGACCTTCGCCACATCCGCGGCGCCGCGGGCCCGGTGCGGCCGGGCCGTGGAACCCCCGGAGGCGTTCACCCGTCTGTGTCAGGGGGCAGGCGGGGGTAGCCCGAGGCCGGACGGACGGCCGGGCCCGCGCCCAGGACTGAGGAGAGCATGAGCGAGGAGAGCAGGGGCGGGGGGCGGCGCGCCGCCGCGGACCGGCACCGACAGAAACCGGCGAAGCGGAAGGCTCTGGCCATAGCCGCCTGGAGTGCGGCCGGTGTGGTTCTCCTCGGCGGGGCGGGGCTCGGCTGGTTCTACTTCAAGATCAACGGAAATCTGAAGACGGTCGACATCGACCAGGCGCTCGGCGCCGACCGCCCCCAGAACGTGGACAACGGCTCGATGGACATCCTCGTCCTCGGCTCCGACTCGCGCGCCGGCGCCAACGGCGAGTACGGCCGCGACGACGGCGGCTCGGCCCGCTCCGACACCGCGATGATCGTCCACCTGTACGAGGGCCACAAGAAGGCCACCGTCGTGTCGATCCCGCGCGACACCATGGTCAACCGCCCCTCCTGCACCACGAGCAACGGAAAGACCGACCGCGGCAGCTCACGCTCGCAGTTCAACGAGTCGTTCACCATCGGCGGGGCGGCCTGCGCGGTCAAGACCGTCGAGAAGATGTCGGGGATCCGCATGGACCACTACATCGAGGTCGACTTCACGGGCTTCAAGAAGATCATCGACAACCTCGGCGGCGTCGAGGTGACCACCACCAAGCCGATCAAGGACGACGGAAGCCACCTCGACCTGCCGGCCGGCCCCAACCGCCTGAACGGAGAACAGGCCCTGGGCCTGGTCCGGACCCGCAAGAGCGTCGGCGACGGCAGCGACCTCGGCCGAATACAGCTCCAGCAGGCGTTCATCAAGGCCCTGATCAAGCAGGTCAAGGGCATCGGCATCTTCGACAACCCCAAGCGGCTGCTCGACCTCGCCGACACCGGCACCAAGGCGCTCACCACCGACAAGCCGCTCGGCGACGTGAAGTCCCTCATGGGCTTCGCCCAGAGCCTCCAGGGCATCGAAGCCCAGAACATGCAGATGATCACCCTGCCGGTGACCGCGGACCGCTACGACCCCAACCGCGTCGCGCCGCTCGCCAAGGAGTCCAAGATGGTCTGGGACGCCCTGCTGGCCGAGCAGCCGGTCCCCGCCGAGGCCACGGCGAACTCCGCCGGCGACAAGAGCTCGGCCGGCGACATCGTCCGCTAGCTGGCGTCCGGCGTCCGCCAGCGCCCGGCCCGCCCCTGAGCTGCCCCGACGCCCCCGCGAAACACCCGCCCGGACGGGATCGCGGGGGAGCGGAATAGATGCCGGGCCCTCCTGGTTGAGGAGTGCGTTCCCGGAATTTTGACAGGCAGCCCGGTCCTGGCAGACTGGTCTGTCGGCCCCGGTTCACGCACGCGGCAATTCGGCCCCTGCGACCCGGCGCCCTCCCGAATCTAGGAGACACCTTGAAGCGCGATGTTCACCCCGAGTACGTCGAGACCCAGGTCAGCTGCACCTGCGGCGCGTCGTTCACCACCCGTAGCACCCTGACCGAGGGCACCATCCGTGCCGAGGTCTGCTCCGAGTGCCACCCGTTCTACACGGGCAAGCAGAAGATCCTCGACACCGGTGGCCGTGTCGCCCGCTTCGAGGCCCGCTTCGGCAAGGCTGCCGGCTCGAAGTAGCGAGCCCACGGCGCCGGACCCCGGCCGCACCCCGCTCACGCGGGCGCGGCCGGGCCGGCGCCTTTGTCGTCCCGCAGCCCTTTTCCGTACTTTCACCCCAGGAGCCCCCGATGTTCGAGGCGGTCGAGGAACTGGTCGGCGAGCACGCCGACCTCGAGAAGAAGCTCGCCGACCCTTCGGTCTTCTCCGATCAGGCCAACGCGCGCAAGCTGAACAAGCGCTACGCGGAGCTGACCCCGATCATCGCCACCTACCGGGCGTGGAAGCAGTCGGCCGACGACATCGAGACGGCGAAGGAGTTCGCCGCCGACGACCCCGACTTCGCAGCCGAGGTCAAGGAGCTCACCGCGCACCGCGAGGAGCTCACCGAGAAGCTCCGCCTGCTGCTCGTCCCGCGCGACCCCAGCGACGACAAGGACGTGCTGCTGGAGATCAAGGCGGGCGCGGGCGGCGACGAGTCCGCCCTGTTCGCCGGCGACCTGCTGCGCATGTACCTGCGCTACGCCGAACGCGTGGGCTGGAAGACCGAGATCATCGACTCCACCGAGTCCGAGCTCGGCGGCTACAAGGACGTCCAGGTCTCCGTCCGCACCAAGGGCGGCAACGGTGCCACCGAGCCCGGCCAGGGCGTGTGGGCCCGCCTGAAGTACGAGGGCGGCGTGCACCGCGTCCAGCGCGTGCCGGCCACCGAGTCCCAGGGCCGCATCCACACCTCCGCCGCCGGCGTGCTCGTCACCCCGGAGGCCGAGGAGGTCGAGGTCGAGATCAACCCGAACGACCTGCGCATCGACGTGTACCGCTCGTCCGGCCCCGGCGGCCAGTCCGTCAACACCACGGACTCCGCCGTCCGCATCACCCACCTGCCCACCGGTGTGGTCGCGTCCTGCCAGAACGAGAAGAGCCAGCTCCAGAACAAGGAGCAGGCCATGCGCATCCTGCGCTCCCGCCTGCTGGCCGCCGCCCAGGAGGCAGCCGAGCAGGAGGCCGCCGACGCCCGCCGCAGCCAGGTCCGCACCGTCGACCGGTCCGAGAAGATCCGTACGTACAACTTCCCGGAAAACCGGATCTCGGACCACCGGACCGGCTTCAAGGCGTACAACTTGGACCAGGTGCTCGACGGCGACCTCGACCCGGTCATCCAGTCGTGCGCCGACACGGACTCGGCCGCCAAGCTCGCGGCCGCGAACCCGAACTGACCCAACCCCCTCCCCCGTACGACAGCAAGCCCGGAGGACCAGCGTGAACTTGCTGCTTGCCGAGGTGGCCCAGGCCACCCAGCGGCTGGCCGCCGCAGGCGTGCCCTCACCGCGCTTCGACGCCGAGGAGCTCGCGGCCTTCGTCCACGGCGTCAAACGGGGGGAACTGCACCGCGTCAAGGACGCGGACTTCGACGCCCGCTACTGGGAGGCCGTCGCCCGCCGCGAGGCGCGCGAGCCGCTCCAGCACATCACCGGCCGCGCCTTCTTCCGGTACCTGGAGCTCCAGGTCGGGCCCGGGGTGTTCGTGCCCCGGCCCGAGACCGAGTCGGTCGTGGACTGGGCCATACAGGCCGTCCGGGCGATGGACGTCGTCGAACCGCTGATCGTGGACCTGTGCACCGGGTCCGGAGCCATCGCGCTCGCCATGGCCCAGGAGGTGCCGCGCTCGCGCGTGCACGCCGTGGAGCTGTCCGAGGACGCCCTGCGCTGGGCCCGCAAGAACGCCGAGGGCTCGCGGGTCACCGTCCACTACGGCGACGCCCTGGAGGCCCTGCCCGAGCTGGACGGCCAGGTCGACCTGGTGATCTCGAACCCGCCGTACATCCCGCTCACCGAGTGGGAGTACGTCGCCCCCGAGGCCCGCGACCACGACCCGGAGATGGCGCTCTTCTCCGGCGAGGACGGCCTCGACACCATTCGCGGCATCGAGCGGACCGCCCACCGGCTGCTGCGGCCCGGCGGCATCGTCGTCGTCGAGCACGCCGACACCCAGGGCGGCCAGGTTCCGTGGATCTTCGCCGAGGAGCTGGGCTGGGCCGACGCCGCCGACCACCCCGACCTCAACAACCGCCCGCGCTTCGCGACCGCCCGCAAGGCACTGCCGTGAGCGCCCCCCTTCCCGCCACCCACCTGCTGAACGAGGAGGCCCGCTGATGGCCCGGCGATACGACTGCAACGACGCCACGGACCGCGCGACGGGCCTGCGTGAGGCCGCATCCGCCGTGCGCCGCGGCGAGCTGGTCGTGCTGCCCACCGACACCCTGTACGGGATCGGCGCGGACGCCTTCAGCCCCGAGGCCGTCGGCGACCTGCTCGCCGCCAAGGGGCGGCCCCGCACCATGCCGACCCCGGTGCTCATCGGCTCCCCGAACACCCTGCACGGCCTGGTCACGGACTTCTCCGAGCAGGCCTGGGAGCTCGTCGACGCCTTCTGGCCGGGCGCGCTGACCCTCGTCGCCAAGCACCAGCCCTCGCTGGCCTGGGACCTGGGCGAGACCCGGGGCACGGTCGCCGTGCGCATGCCGCTGCACCCCGTCGCGATCGAGCTGCTGACCGAGGTCGGCCCGATGGCCGTGTCCTCCGCCAACCTGAGCGGCCACCCGGCGCCCGAGGACTGCGACGCGGCGCGCGCGATGCTCGGCGACTCCGTGTCGGTGTACCTGGACGGCGGGCCCACCCCCGGCATCCAGCCGTCGTCGATCGTCGACGTCACCGGAAAGGTCCCCGTCCTGCTGCGCGAGGGTGCGCTGACCGCCGAGCAGCTGCGGGAGGTCGTACCCGACCTCGAGGTGGCCCCGTGAGCCCTCGGGGGCGTGGCATAGCCGACGGGCAGCTCCCGCCCGCGGACGGCGCGGGCACCTTCCGCATCCTCCACGTCAGCACCGGCAACGTGTGCCGCTCGCCCATCACCGAACGGCTGACCCGGCATGCGCTGGCGCACCGCCTGGGCGACGCCCCGGCCAGCAGCCTGATCGTGGAGAGCGCCGGCACGTGGGGCCACGAGGGCGCCCCGATGGAGGCGAACGCGGCGGCCGTCCTCGCGGACTTCGGCGCGGACGCCTCCGGGTTCACCGGGCGCGAGCTGCTCGACGAGCACGTCATCCGCGCCGACCTGGTCCTGACCGCCACCCGGGACCACCGGGCGCAGGTCATCTCCATGGGGCACTCGGCCGGGCTGCGCACGTTCACGCTGAAGGAGTTCACCCGGCTGGTGCGGGCGATAGACCCGGCGACGCTGCCGCCCCTGGACGACGGCGTCGTCGAACGCGCGCGGGCGCTGGTACGGGCCGCGGCGGCGCTCCGCGGGTGGCTGCTGGCCCCGTCGCCCGACGCCGACGAGGTGCACGACCCGTACGGGGCGCCGATCACCTACTTCCGCTCCGTCGGCGACGAGATCAGCCAGGCCCTGGACCCCGTCGTCACGGCCCTGACGGGTGTCGCGGCGGCGCGCTGACCATGGTCGGCAGGCCCTGACCGGGGTCCCGGCGGCCCGCCCCCGGCTCCGGGGGCCCCGGGGCCGTCCCGCACGGGCGCGAGGGCCCCGGCGGGCCTACAGTGGCGGTACCCGGTATCCCCACTGGAGTCGCGCCATGAGCGTCACCACCCCGCCCCCGGACCTGCTCCGGCAGCAGGACCCGCAGATGGCCGACGTGCTCGCCGGGGAGGCGCAGCGGCAGGCCACCTCGCTCCAGCTGATCGCCGCCGAGAACTTCGCCTCGCCCGCCGTCCTCGCGGCCCTCGGCTCGGCACTCGCCAACAAGTACGCCGAGGGATACCCGGGCAACCGCTACCACGGCGGCTGCGAGTACGCCGACCTCGCCGAGCGGACCGCCGTGGAGCGGGCGCGGGCGCTGTTCGGGGTCGAGCACGCCAACGTGCAGCCGCACTCGGGATCGTCCGCCGTCCTGGCCGCGTACGCCGCGCTGCTGCGGCCGGGGGACACCGTGCTGGCGATGGGGCTCGCGTACGGCGGGCACCTCACGCACGGCTCACCGGCCAACTTCTCCGGCCGCTGGTTCGACTTCGTCGGCTACGGGGTCGACGCCGAGACGGGCCTGATCGACTACCACCAGGTGCAGCAGCTGGCGCGGACGCGCCGGCCGAAGGCCATCGTGTGCGGTTCGATCTCCTACCCCAGGCATCCCGAGTACTCGGTCTTCCGGGAGATCGCCGACGAGGTGGGGGCCTACCTCATCGCGGACGCCGCGCACCCGATCGGGCTCGTCGCCGGCGGGGCCGCGCCCAGCCCCGTCCCGTACGCCGACATCGTGTGCGCGACCACCCACAAGGTGCTGCGCGGCCCGCGCGGCGGGATGATCCTGTGCGGCGCGGAGTTCGCCGAGCGGATCGACCGGGCGGTGTTCCCGTTCACCCAGGGCGGCGCCCAGATGCACACCATCGCCGCCAAGGCCGTCGCCTTCGGCGAGGCGGCCCGGCCCGCGTTCACCACGTACGCCCACCGGGTGGTGGCCAACGCGCGGGTGCTGGCGGAGGCGCTGACCGCGCACGGGTTCGCCGTGACGACGGGCGGCACGGACACGCACCTGATCACCGCCGACCCGGCGCCCCTCGGCCTCGACGGCCCGACCGCCCGCGGCCGGCTCGCCGCGATCGGGATCGTGCTGGACACCTGCGCCCTGCCGTACGGGGACCAGCGCGGGATCCGCCTGGGCACGGCGGCCGTGACCACCCAGGGCATGCGGGAGCCGGAGATGGCGCGGATCGCCGCGCTGTTCACCGCGGCGCTGCAAGGGGAAGCGGCGAAAACCCGCAGGGAAGTGGCCGATCTGGCACAGTCCTTTCCCCCTTATGGTCGGTAATCGGGACAAACAGGGTGTACCGCAACCGCCGCCGGGGTTCCTCGCGTCCTCGCCACCGGGGACATCGCAGCTAATGTGTGGGGCTGAGATGGCCGGCGATACATCTGGGGCAGCCCGTGCGTGAATATCTGCTGACGCTGTGCGTCACGGTGGCGGTGACCTACCTGCTCACCGGGCCCGTGCGGAGGTTCGCGATCGCGGCCGGCGCGATGCCGGAGATCCGCGCCCGCGACGTGCACCGCGAGCCCACTCCGCGGCTCGGCGGCATCGCCATGTTCGGCGGGCTGTGCGCGGGCCTGCTGGTCGCCGACCAGCTGCCCAACCTCAACGGCGTCTTCGAGCTGTCGAACGAGCCGCGGGCCCTGCTCTCGGGGGCCGCGCTGATCTGGCTGATCGGCGTCCTGGACGACAAGTTCGAGATCGACGCGCTGATCAAGCTCGGCGCGCAGATGATCGCCGCCGGTGTGATGGTCATGCAGGGCCTGACCGTGCTGTGGATCCCCGTGCCGTGGATCGGGACGGTCGCGCTGACCCAGTGGCAGGGCAACCTGCTCACGGTGGCGCTGGTGGTCATCACCATCAACGCGGTGAACTTCGTGGACGGCCTCGACGGCCTGGCCGCCGGCATGGTGTGCATCGCCGCCGCGGCGTTCTTCCTGTACGCGTACCGGATCTGGTTCGGCTACGGGATCGAGGCCGCGGCGCCCGCGACCCTCTTCGCCGCGATCCTGATGGGCATGTGCCTGGGGTTCCTGCCCCACAACATGCACCCCGCCCGGATCTTCATGGGCGACTCCGGCTCGATGCTCATCGGCCTGGTCCTCGCCGCCGGCGCCATCTCGATCACCGGGCAGGTGGACCCGGACACGATGGCCCTGTTCGCCGGCGGTGAGCGCAACGCCACGCACGCGATGCTCCCGGTCTTCATCCCGCTGCTGCTGCCGCTGACGATCATCGCGATCCCGATGACCGACCTGATCCTGGCCATCGTGCGGCGCACCTGGAAGGGCCAGTCGCCGTTCGCGGCGGACCGCGGGCACCTGCACCACCGGCTGCTGGAACTCGGCCATTCGCACAGCCGCGCCGTCCTGATCATGTACTTCTGGTCCGGGCTGATCGCGTTCGGGGCGGTGGCCTATTCGGTGCACTCCGCCTCGATGTGGATCGTGTTCGCCATCGTGGCCCTGAGCGCCGTGGGCCTGGTCCTGCTGCTCCTGCCGCGTTTCAGGCCGCGCGCCCCGCGCTGGGCGGAGTTCCTGGTGCCGCCGCGCTACCGGCACGCCGAGCGGGCCGCCGAGGCCGCCGCGCAGGACGCCTCGGGCCGGGAGCCGGAGCCCGCCCGGCGGATCGCGGTGGGCGTCTCGGGCGTCAACGGAGCGACCGCGGTGGGCCCCCGTTCGCGTTTCCCCGACCGACGTAAGGCCGAAACGACGCGCTGACGGCGGCGGAGCATGTCGGACATGCGGCGCCATTAGCACACAACCCGCGGGATTGTCGCGCACACACGGGCGCGTTCCCACTCATGTGTGACAGTCGGCACACCCCCCAGGTAAAGCTCTCATCAAATAGTTTGTGATACCGTTCACTAAACCCGGCGAGGCAGCCGAAGGACCGTAGTGCGACGGCCCTTTGGCTCGAGGTTCTCTCTCGGACCGGGCCTACGCTCGTCCCGTACGAGTCCCGTACCCCCACCACCACGCGGAGCTACCCCGCCATGCGGTCTGATGACGTCCGATCCCTCCTGCAAACCGCTGTACCCACCGCCGTGGCCGGCGTCGTCGCCGCGATCGTCAGCGGTGTCGTCGCGGGTGGCAAGGGGGCCATCGGTGCGCTCGTCGCCACGCTGGTGGTGATCGCTTTCATGGGCGTCGGCTTCATCGTTCTGCAGCGCACGGCGCGATCGTGGCCCCATCTGTTCCAGATGATGGGTCTGGTGCTCTACACGACCCAGATCCTGCTGCTGTTCGTCTTCGTGGCCGCGTTCCGGGATACGACGCTGTTCAACCCCAAGGCCTTCGCCATTTCGCTGGTCGTCGCAACGCTCGTCTGGATCGCCGCGCAGACCCGCGCCCATATGAAGGCCAAGATCCTTTACGTCGAGCCGAACGCCGACAAGGGTGACAAGCCCGAAAACACGGGGTCCTCGTCGTGAAGGGTAGGGGCGGGATAAGTGCTCGTTCGAGATGCTGCTATCGTCCGGTGCCGTGTGCGGCATCGCGGGCGCGGGCATCTGAGCTGACGCCTGCTCAATCGCGAGGCTCAATGCCTGCCAGCCGCCCCCACATCCGTAAGACCAGTCCCGTGCCGACCCGCGGCCCTGCGCCGCGCCGACACAACGAGGTTGCCGTACCTATGCGCCACGCTGAAGGAGCCCGCGGTGAGTGCTGACCCGACGCAGGTGCTCGCCTTCGAGACCGATTGCCACATCTTCGACGGCTGTGGCTTCCCGGCTCCTGGCCTGCACTCGTTCCTGTTCGAGCCGATCTTCGGCAGCGCGGACAGCAGCGTCTACTTCAACAAGACGATGCTGCTTGCCCTGCTCGGGAGCGTCATCATCGTCGGCTTCTTCTGGGCGGCTTTCTCCAAGCCGAAGGTGGTGCCCGGAAAGCTGCAGATGGTCGCCGAGGCCGGTTACGACTTCGTCCGCCGCGGCATCGTCTACGAGACCCTGGGCAAGAAGGAGGGCGAGAAGTACGTCCCCTTCATGGTCGCGACGTTCTTCTTCGTCTGGATCCTCAACCTCTGGTCGATCGTTCCGCTCGCCCAGTTCCCGGTGACCTCCGTCATCGCCTATCCGGCCGGGCTCGCGCTCGTCATCTACGTCATGTGGATGTCGGTCACCTTCAAGCGCCACGGCTTCATCGGCGGCCTGAAGAACCTGACGGGCTACGACAAGTCGCTCGGCGGGATCCTGCCGCTGGTCATGCTGATCGAGTTCTTCTCGAACGTCCTGGTCCGCCCCTTCACCCACGCGGTCCGTCTCTTCGCGAACATGTTCGCCGGTCACACCCTGCTGCTGCTCTTCACGATCGCCAGCTGGTACCTGCTGAACGGCATCGGCATCGCCTACGCGGGCGTCTCGTTCGTGATGGTCATCGTGATGACCGCCTTCGAGCTCTTCATCCAGGCTGTCCAGGCCTACGTCTTCGTGCTCCTGGCCTGCAGCTTCCTCCAGGGCGCCGTCGCCGAGCACCACTGACCGGCCCCACCCCCAAACCATCAGTCGTCCGGTGGCCAACCCCCACCGGTCCATGAAAGAGAAGGAAGAACCGGCATGTCCGTTCTCGCGCAGACCCTCGCTCAGGGCGTCGAAATCAAGGGCAACCTCGGCTCGATCGGCTACGGCCTCGCCGCCATCGGCCCCGGCGTCGGCGTCGGCATCATCTTCGGCAACGGCACCCAGGCCCTTGCCCGCCAGCCCGAGGCTGCCGGTCTGATCCGCGCCAACCAGATCCTCGGCTTCGCCTTCTGTGAGGCGCTCGCCCTGATCGGTCTGGTCATGCCGTTCGTTTACCCGACCTCCTGATCGCGGTAACGAACACCCTTAGACGGAAGGCACTGATGTGAACCCTCTGGTTCAGATTGCGGCTGAGGTGGAGAACCCCCTCATCCCGCCGATCCCCGAGCTGGTCATCGGTCTGATCGCCTTCGTCATCGTCTTCGGCTTCCTCGCCAAGAAGCTCCTCCCGAACATCAACAAGGTTCTGGACGAGCGCCGCGAGGCCATCGAAGGCGGTATGGAGAAGGCCGAGGCAGCCCAGACCGAAGCCCAGAGCGTGCTGGAGCAGTACAAGGCCCAGCTCGCCGAGGCCCGGCACGAGGCCGCTCGCCTGCGCCAGGAAGCGCTGGAGCAGGGCACTGCGCTCAAGGAAGAGCTGCGCGCAGAGGGCCAGCGGCAGCGCGAGGAGATCATCGCTGCCGGCCACGCCCAGATCGAGGCCGACCGCAAGGCCGCCTCGCAGGCGCTGCGCCAGGACGTGGGCAAGCTCGCCACCGACCTGGCCGGCAAGCTCGTCGGCGAGTCCCTCGAGGACCACGCGCGGCAGAGCCGCACCATCGACCGATTCCTCGACGAGCTCGAGGCGAAGGCCGAGGCGGCCCGATGAACGGAGCGAGCCGCGAGGCGCTGCACGCCTCCCGCGAGCGTCTCGACGCGCTGACGGACAGCACGTCCGTCGACGCGGCGAAGCTCGCCGGTGAGCTGGCCGCCGTCACCGCGCTGCTCGACCGCGAGGTCTCGCTGCGTCGGGTCCTCACGGACCCGGCGCAGCCGGGTGAGGCCAAGGCCGAGCTGGTCGCACGGCTGCTGGGCGGCCAGGTTGGCGGGGAGACCCTCGACCTGGTGTCCGGCATGGTGCGCTCCCGCTGGTCGCAGTCCCGCGACCTGGTGGATTCGCTGGAGGAGCTGGCGGACACCGCCGACCTCACGGCCGCGCAGAAGGCCGGCGCGCTCGACGACGTCGAGGACGAGATTTTCCGCTTCGGCCGGATCCTCGCCTCGAGCACCGAGCTGCGCGCCGCCCTGACCGACCGCAAGGCGACCGCCTCCGCCAAGGGCGAGCTGCTCCGCAGCCTGCTCGGCGGCAAGGCGAACGCCGCCACCGAGCGCCTGGTGACGCGACTGGTCACCCACCCGCGTGGACGTAGCCTGGAATCGGGACTCGAGTCCCTTTCCAAGCTCGCCGCCGAGCGCCGCGACCGCATGGTCGCCACCGTGACCACCGCGGTTCCGCTCAGCGACGTGCAGAAGCAGCGTCTCGGCGCGGTGCTGGCCAAGCTGTACGGCCGCCAGATGCACCTGAACCTCGACGTGGACCCCGAGGTCCTCGGCGGGATCGTGGTGCAGGTGGGCGACGAGGTCATCGACGGCTCCACCGCGAGCCGGCTGACCGAGGCCGCACGCCGCATGGCCGGCTGACCAGCCGCAGCAGCCACCAACAGAACACAGCATTCCTAGCGGCCCGGTTGGGCCGTGCAGAAATTGCAGAAGATTCCTGGGGGTCGCCCCCAGACCCCTAAGAGACTTCGGGCCCAACAAGGAGAGCAGGGAACCCAGATGGCGGAGCTCACGATCCGGCCGGAGGAGATCCGGGACGCACTGGAGACCTTTGTCCAGTCGTACCAGCCGGACGCGGCCTCGCGCGAGGAGGTCGGCACGGTCAGCGTTGCCGGTGACGGCATCGCGAAGGTGGAGGGTCTGCCCTCCACCATGGCGAACGAGCTGCTGAAGTTCGAGGACGGCACCCTCGGCCTCGCCCTCAACCTCGAGGAGCGCGAGATCGGTGCCATCGTCCTCGGTGAGTTCAGCGGTATCGAGGAGGGCCAGCCGGTGCAGCGCACCGGTGAGGTGCTCTCCGTCGGCGTCGGCGAGGGCTACCTCGGCCGCGTTGTCGACCCGCTCGGCAACCCGATCGACGGCCTCGGCGAGATCGCGACCGAGGGCCGCCGCGCCCTCGAGCTGCAGGCCCCGGGCGTCATGGCGCGCAAGTCCGTGCACGAGCCCATGGAGACGGGCTACAAGGCCGTCGACGCCATGACGCCGGTCGGCCGCGGCCAGCGTCAGCTGATCATCGGTGACCGCCAGACCGGCAAGACCGCCCTGGCCGTCGACACGATCATCAACCAGCGCGACAACTGGCGCTCGGGCGACGTCAACAAGCAGGTCCGCTGCATCTACGTCGCCATCGGCCAGAAGGGCTCCACCATCGCTTCCGTGCGCGCCGCGCTGGAAGAGGCCGGTGCCCTGGAGTACACGACCATCGTCGCCGCCCCGGCGTCGGACCCGGCCGGCTTCAAGTACCTGGCGCCGTACACCGGTTCCGCCATCGGCCAGCACTGGATGTACCAGGGCAAGCACGTCCTGATCGTCTTCGACGACCTGTCGAAGCAGGCCGACGCCTACCGCGCCGTGTCCCTGCTGCTGCGCCGCCCGCCGGGCCGTGAGGCCTACCCGGGTGACGTCTTCTACCTGCACTCCCGCCTGCTGGAGCGCTGCGCCAAGCTCTCCGACGAGATGGGTGCCGGTTCGATGACCGGTCTGCCGATCGTCGAGACCAAGGCCAACGACGTCTCGGCGTTCATCCCGACCAACGTCATCTCCATCACCGACGGCCAGTGCTTCCTGGAGTCCGACCTGTTCAACGCCGGCCAGCGTCCGGCCCTGAACGTCGGTATCTCGGTCTCCCGTGTCGGTGGCTCCGCCCAGCACAAGGCCATGAAGCAGATTTCCGGCCGCCTGCGCGTGGACCTCGCCCAGTACCGCGAGCTGGAGGCGTTCGCCGCCTTCGGTTCCGACCTGGACTCCGCGTCCAAGTCCGCGCTGGAGCGCGGCAAGCGCATGGTCGAGCTGCTCAAGCAGGGCCAGTACCAGCCGATGCCGGTGCAGGAGCAGGTCATCTCCATCTGGGCCGGCACCACCGGCAAGATGGACGACGTCCCGGTCCAGGACATCCGCCGCTTCGAGTCCGAGCTGCTCGAGCACCTGCGCCACAACCGCAAGGAGCTCCTCACCTCGATCCGCGAGGGCGGCAAGATGTCGGACGACACCCTGCAGTCCGTCGCCGACGCGATCGCCGACTTCAAGAAGCAGTTCGAGACCTCGGACGGCAAGCTTCTGGGCGAAGACGCGCCGGTGGCCAAGTAACGACGGAAGGGACCTGACTCATGGGAGCCCAGCTCCGGGTCTACAAGCGTCGCATCCGATCCGTTACCGCGACCAAGAAGATCACCAAGGCGATGGAGATGATCGCCGCCTCGCGCATCGTCAAGGCGCAGCGCCAGGTGGCGGCCTCCACGCCGTACGCGACCGAGCTCACCCGTGCGGTGACCGCGGTGGCGACGGGGTCCAACACCAAGCACCCGCTCACCACGGGGGCGGAGACCCCGGTGCGGGCGGCCGTGCTGCTGCTCACGAGCGACCGCGGTCTGGCCGGCGGCTACTCGTCCAACGCCATCAAGGCGGCGGACCGGCTGACCGAGCGGCTGCGCGGCGAGGGCAAGGAGGTCGACACCTACATCGTCGGCCGCAAGGGTGTCGCCTACTACAGCTTCCGCGAGCGCAAGGTCACGGAGAGCTGGACCGGCTTCACCGACAGCCCGAGCTACGCGAACGCGAAGGCCGTGGCCGCACCGCTCATCGAGGCCATCTCCGAGGAGACGGCCGAGGGCGGCGTGGACGAGCTGCACATCGTCTACACGGAGTTCGTGTCGATGATGACGCAGAACGCGGTGGACGACCGGATGCTGCCGCTCAGCCTTGAGAAGGTGCAGGAGGAGACGGTCGGCAAGGGCGAGATCCTGCCGCTGTTCGACTTCGAGCCGTCGGCGGAGGACGTCCTGGACGCCCTGCTGCCGCGCTACGTCGAGAGCCGTATCTACAACGCCCTGCTGCAGGCCGCTGCTTCCGAGCACGCCGCCCGCCGCCGCGCGATGAAGTCGGCGACCGACAACGCCGGTGAGCTGATCACCAACCTCACCCGGCTTGCCAACGCGGCCCGCCAGGCCGAAATCACCCAGGAAATCAGCGAGATCGTCGGTGGCTCCGCAGCCCTGGCCGACGCGAACGCGGGGAGTGACAAGTAAGTGACGACGTCTATCGATAACGCAGTGGCGGCCGCTGCCACCGGCCGCATCGCGCGGGTCATCGGCCCGGTCGTCGACGTGGAGTTCCCCGTCGACGCCATGCCGGAGATCTACAACGCGCTGACCGTCCAGGTTGCCGACCCGGCCGAGGAGGGCCAGCTCAAGACGCTGACCCTCGAGGTCGCGCAGCACCTCGGTGACGGCGTGGTCCGCGCCATCTCCATGCAGCCCACCGACGGCCTGGTCCGCCAGGCCGTGGTGACCGACACGGGCACGGGCATCACCGTCCCGGTCGGCGACTTCACCAAGGGCAAGGTCTTCAACACCCTCGGCGAGGTGCTGAACGAGCCCGAGGCCAACGGCACGGAGTCCGAGCGCTGGGCGATCCACCGCACGGCCCCGAAGTTCGAGGACCTCGAGTCGAAGACCGAGATGTTCGAGACCGGCCTCAAGGTCGTCGACCTCCTCACCCCGTACGTCAAGGGTGGAAAGATCGGTCTGTTCGGTGGCGCCGGTGTCGGCAAGACCGTTCTGATCCAGGAAATGATCATGCGTGTGGCGAAGCTGCACGAGGGTGTTTCCGTCTTCGCCGGCGTGGGTGAGCGCACCCGTGAGGGCAACGACCTCATCCAGGAGATGGAGGAGTCCGGCGTCCTCGACAAGACCGCGCTGGTCTTCGGCCAGATGGACGAGCCCCCGGGCACCCGTCTGCGCGTCGCCCTGGCCGGTCTGACCATGGCGGAGTACTTCCGCGATGTGCAGAAGCAGGACGTGCTGTTCTTCATCGACAACATCTTCCGCTTCACCCAGGCCGGTTCCGAGGTGTCGACCCTGCTCGGCCGTATGCCCTCCGCGGTGGGCTACCAGCCGAACCTGGCCGACGAGATGGGTCTCCTCCAGGAGCGCATCACCTCGACCCGTGGTCACTCGATCACCTCGATGCAGGCGATCTACGTCCCCGCCGACGACCTCACCGACCCGGCGCCGGCGACCACCTTCGCCCACCTCGACGCGACGACGGTTCTGTCCCGTCCGATCTCCGAGAAGGGCATCTACCCGGCCGTGGACCCGCTGGACTCCTCGTCCCGCATCCTCGACCCGCGGTACATCGCGAAGGACCACTACGAGGCCGCGACCCGCGTCAAGGGGATCCTGCAGAAGTACAAGGACCTCCAGGACATCATCGCGATCCTCGGTATCGACGAGCTGGGCGAGGAGGACAAGCTGGTTGTCCACCGTGCCCGCCGTGTCGAGCGCTTCCTGTCCCAGAACACCCACGCGGCGAAGCAGTTCACCGGTGTGGACGGTTCGGACGTTCCGCTCGACGAGTCGATCGCCGCGTTCAACGCGATCTGCGACGGTGAGTTCGACCACTTCCCGGAGCAGGCCTTCTTCATGTGCGGTGGCCTTGAGGACCTGAAGAAGAACGCCAAGGAGCTGGGCGTCTCCTGACCCGGGGCGCTCCCTGCGAGCGCCTTCGGTTCAACGGTTCCTCCCTCACGCCGGGAGGTGCCCCCAGGAGAGGGGCGGGTGCGTCCCGTCCCTCTCCCCACGCCCATTAGAATTTGACCCAACACCCGGCTGACCCGCCGGGTGGTGACCCGAGGAGCCACCTTGGCTGCTGAGCTGCACGTCGAGCTGGTCGCGGCGGACCGGAGTGTCTGGTCCGGTGAGGCCCACCTGGTCGTCGCCCGCACCACGTCCGGCGACATCGGCGTCATGCCCGGTCACCAGCCGCTTCTCGGTGTGCTGGAATCGGGCCCGGTGACCATCCGTACCAGCGAGGGCGGCACTGTCGTCGCCGCGGTGCACGGCGGATTCATCTCGTTCGCGGACAACAAGCTGTCCATGCTGGCCGAGATCGCCGAGCTCGCGGACGAGATCGACGTCCAGCGGGCGGAGCGGGCACTGGAGCGCGCGAAGGCGGAGGCCGATGCGGCCGCCGAGCGTCGCGCGGATGTCCGGCTGCGCGCGGTCGCGGGGCGCTGAGCCCCGTACCGAACAGGTTTGAAACCTCAGCCGCGGTCCGTTCCGGAATTTTCCGGGACGGACCGCGGCTGAGGCGATGTACGTCCCTTTTTCACGTGCGGTGTGTCGATGAGCGAGGAGGTCGGTGAAGATGCTCCTCGCTCTGCTTGTGAGCGGCCTGGTCGTAGCCCTGGTGGTGATCGGTCTGTTCGTGTTCGGGCTGCGCCGCAGACTGATCCAGCGCTCCGGCGGCACCTTCGACTGCTCGCTGCGGTGGGGTGTCGCCGACAAGCCCGACCTCTCCGGCAAGGGCTGGGTGTACGGGGTCGCCCGGTACAGCGGTGACCGCATCGACTGGTTCCGTGTCTTCTCGTACTCGCCGCGGCCGCGCCGGCTGCTGGAGCGGGACTCCATCGAGGTGGTCTCGCGGCGGGCTCCGGAGGGCGAGGAGGAGCTGGCGCTGCTGTCCGACGCCGTCGTGCTCGGCTGTACCCACCGGGGGACCCGGCTGGAGCTGGCGATGAGCGAGGACGCGCTGACCGGGTTCCTGGCCTGGCTGGAGGCGGCGCCTCCGGGGCAGAGGGTGAATGTGGCCTGAGGCCTGAGGCCCGAGGTCCGAGGCCTGCGGGCGTACGGACTCGAACCCGAACATGAGGAAGCCGGGGAGACGGGGGGCGGATCCCGTCTCCCCGGCTTCGTCGTTCACCGGCTCAGTGCGTGGGGGTCACTGAAGGCCGGAGTGGACGGCGGCGGCGAGCTCGCCGCTCGCGGTGTCGCCGCTGAACTCCCAGTAGAAGGCGCCCCTGAGCCCCTGCTGCCTGGCCCAGGTCATCTTCCCGGCGATGGTGGCCGGGGTGTCGTAGCTCCACCAGTTGCCGCCGCACACGGCGTAGGCCGTGCCGGCGACCGTGCCGGTGGCCGGGCAGCTGTTCTTCAGCACCTTGTAGTCCTCGATGCCCTGCTCGTACGTGCCCTGGGCCGGGCCCGTGGCGGTGCCGCCGGGGGCCGCCTGGGTGACGCCGGTCCAGCCGCGGCCGTAGAAGCCGATGCCGAGGTTGAGCTTGCTGCCCGGGACGCCCTTGGCCTTGAGCTTGGCGATGGCGTCGGCGGAGTTGAAGCCGGCCTGCGGGATGCCGGCGTACGAGGCGAGCGGGGAGTGCGGGGCGGTCGGGCCCTGGGCGGCCCAGGCGCCGAAGAAGTCGTACGTCATCACGTTGTAGAAGTCGGCGTACCGCGCGGCGCCCGCGTAGTCGGCCTTGTCGATCTTGCCGCCGTCGGAGGCGTCGGCGGTGATGGCCGCGGTGACCAGGTTGTTCGGGCCGAACCTGGCCTTCATGGCCTGCATCATGTTCGTGAAGGCGGCGGCTCCCGAGGTGTCGCAGCTCAGGCCGCAGGCGTTCGGGTACTCCCAGTCCAGGTCGATGCCGTCGAAGACGTCGGCCCAGCGCGGGTCCTCGACCAGGTCGTGGCAGGACTGGGCGAAGGCGGCCGGGTTCGCCGCGGCCTGGCCGAAGCCGCCGGACCAGGTCCAGCCGCCGAAGGACCACAGGACCTTGATGTGGGGGTACTGGGCCTTGAGCTTGCGCAGCTGGTTGAAGTTGCCGCGCAGCGGCTGGTCCCAGGTGTCGGCCTTGCCGTCGACGCTCTGGTCGGCGGTGTAGGCCTTGTCGTGGTCCGCGTAGGCGTCGCCGATGGTGCACTTGCCGCCCTGGACGTTGCCGAAGGCGTAGTTGATGTGCGTGATCTTCGCGGCGGTGCCGGAGGTGACCAGGTTCTTCACGTGGTAGTTGCGCCCGTAGACGCCCCAGTTGGTGAAGTAGCCGAGCTTGACCTTGTCGCCCGGGCCGGGCGGTTCGGTGCCGCCGGAGGTGGTGACGGTCAGGGTGCCGGAGGAGGGCCCCGTCTGGTCGGCGGTGTCGCGGGCGGTCACGGAGTACGTGTACGTGGTGCCCTTGGTCAGGCCGGTGTCGGTGTACGAGGTCCCGGTGACCGTCGCGATCTTCGTGGCGCCGCGGTAGAGGTCGTAGCCCTTGACGCCCTTGTCGTCGGTGGCCGCGGCCCAGGACAGGGCAGCCGAGGTCTCGGTGACCGTGCCGGCGGCGGGGGTGCCGGGGGCCGAGGGCGGGTTGTCCCCGGGCTCGGAGGGCCCGCCGTCGCAGGAGCCGCCGTTGACCTTGCAGCCGGCGGGGGCGCCGGAGCCGGTGCCGTTGAAGCCGAAGCTGATGCTGGCGCCGGGGGCGAGGGTGCCGTTCCAGCCGACGTTCCTGCCGGTCCAGTGGTCGCCGGAGCTGGTGACGGCGGCATCCCAGGCCGAGGTCACGCGGGTGCCGGCGGGGTAGTCCCACTCGACGGTCCAGCCGGTGATGGTGGTGGTCCCGGTGTTCTTGACGGTCCACCTGCCCTCGAAGCCGGATCCCCAGTCGGAGACCTTCGTGTACGTCGCCGTCGCGGACCCGGCGGCCTGGGCCGGGCCGGCCAGCGCCACCAGCCCGGCGAGGGGCAGGGCGAGAGCGGCCGCGGCCGCGGCGAGCCTTCTGAACAGACGGGTGCGGGGTGGGGGTGCTGCGCTCAAGGGTGCTCCTCCGTAGGTCCGTCGTGGCCGTGGGGCCGACCGCGACATGGGGGTGGGACCTGCGCCGCCCGTGAGCACGCCGCCGGGGCACGCTCACCACAGTTGCCGCGAGCGTAGAAAGGTCTGGACCAAGCGTCAAGAGGTCCAGACCTCAAGGCGGTTGGGGCGTGACCGGCGCCCCTACAGGCCCAACTCCTGTGCCAGCACGGCCGCCTGCACCCGGCTGCGCAGCCCCAGCTTCCCCAGCAGCCTGCTCACGTGCGTCTTCACCGTCGCCTCCGCCATCTCCAGCCGCGCCGCGATCTCCGCGTTCGACAGCCCCTCGCCCAGGCAGCCGAGCACCTCCCGTTCCCGCCGCGTCAGCGACTCGACCGCCTCCGCCGTCTGCGGAGCCACGGGGGCCCGCACCGCGCGCGGCGCCGCGAACTCGGCGATCAGCCGCCTGGTCACCGCCGGGGCGATCAGCCCCTCGCCGCGCGCGACCGTCCGCACCCCCGCGATCAGCTCGGCCGCGTCCACGTTCTTCAGCAGGAAGCCCGCCGCGCCCGCGCGCAGCGCCCCGAACACGTACTCGTCGAGGTCGAACGTGGTCAGCACCAGGACGTCCGCGAGGCCCTCGGCCACCACCTGGCGCGTCGCCGACACCCCGTCGAGCCGCGGCATCTGCACGTCCATGAGGACGAGGTCCGGCCGCAGCTCCCGGGCCAGGCGCACCGCCGCCTCGCCGTCCGCCGCCTCGCCCACGACCTCGATGTCGCCCGCGCTGCGCAGGATCAGCACCAGCCCCGCCCGTACCGCGCTCTGGTCCTCGGCCACGACGACCCGGATGGTCACACCGTCACCGCCTTCTCCTCGGCGGGCAGCAGCGCCCGCACCTGCCAGACCGGGCCCCGCCGGCCCGCCGTGAACTCCCCGCCCAGCAGTTCGGTCCGCTCCCGCATGCCGACCAGCCCCGCCCCCGAGCCGGGGGCGCGGGGGCCGGGCTGCTCGCCGTACGGGGACTCCACCTCCACGGTCAGCAGCCCGTCGGCGCGGGCCACGCGCACTCGGACCGTGCCCGGCGCGGCGTGCTTGAGGGCGTTGGTCAGCGACTCCTGGACGATCCGGTACGCGGCCAGCTCCACGGGGGCCGGCAGCGGCCCGCCGTCCGGCTGCCGGGCGTCGTCCAGGGCGAACTCCAGTCCGCTCGCCTCGCCGTTGACACGGGCCTGCTCCAGGAGGGCGTCGAGCCCGTCCAGGGAGGGGGTGGCGACCGCCTCCTGCCCGGCTCCCGCGTCCCGCAGCAGGCCGATCAGCCTCCGCATCTCGGCCAGCCCCTGCACACTGTTCTCCCGGATCACCCCGAGGGCCTCGCGGCTGGTGGCCGGGGAGTCGATCGAGAGCGCCGCGGTGGAGTGGATGGCGATCGCCGACAGGTGGTTGGCCACCATGTCGTGCAGTTCCCGCGCCATCCGGCCACGCTCGGCGACCACGGCCTGGGTCCGGTCCATTTCGGCCAGCAGCGCGGTCTGCTCGGCCCGCAGCCGGGCGGCGATCGCGGCCTCCCGGTGGTTGCGCAGAGTGGCGCCGGTGAGAGCCGGGCCGAAGCTGACGATGCCGGTGAGCACGCCGATCAGCAGGGCCTGGGGGGCGCGCAGGAAGGCCAGGGAGACGAGGGTGGCGATGACGGTGATCAGGCCGGTGCTGATCGGGAGCCGCCGGGCCGTGGACGGTTTCCCGTAGACGACGGCCGCGTAGATCAGGTCCGTGAAGATGACGATGGTGGCGAGATTGCCGACCGTGAACTGGTCGGCGACGATCGCCGCGACGCCGACGGGCAGGGCGACGGCGGGGGCGCTGCGCCGCAGCAGCGCCATCGGCCCGATGACCAGCAGGGGGACGAGGGCCGCCCAGTCGGGGAGGAAGTGCCGGCTGCCCGTGTTGTGGACGCCGAGCGACCACAGCAGCAGGCCGCCGAGCACGCCGACCACCGCGATGATCACGTCGTCGCGGTGGGGAGGCGGGATCCGGCGGCGTGCGGCGGTCGCCGCGGTCGCGGAGTCGTTCACGGTCCCATCCAACACGGTGGCGCCGGGCCGGGCGTCGCCACCAGGGCGGACAACGGGGCCGCTCGCACTACACCGAAGGATGCAGTCACGGGTCGTCACCGCTGACGACGTATCCGCGCGGAACGGACGGGAGGCTGGAACCAGCCGTTCAAGGAGCCGGCGCCGAAGCCGCCGGACCAGCGGCCGGAAGGAAGAGATCCGTGCTCGTCCCCCTGATCATTGCCTGCGAGGTCGGCTTCTGGGTGCTGCTGGCCGGCGGACTCGCGCTGCGCTACCTCGCGCGGATGCCCCGGCTGGGGGCCGCGGTGCTGCTGTGCGAGCCGCTGCTGGAGCTGGTGCTGCTCGTGGCCACCACCGTGGACCTGAAGAACGGCGGTGAGCCCGGTTGGCGGCACGGCCTGGCCGCCGTCTACATCGGGTACACCGTCGGCTACGGCCACTACACCGTGAAGTGGCTCGACCGGCACGCGGCGTACCGCTTCGGCGGCGGGCCGAAGCCGCCCGGCGCCGGGTACGGCAAGGAGCGGGCCGTGCACGAGTGGAAGCTGTGGCTGCGGACCCTGGCCGGCGCCGCCGTCGCCCTCGCCCTGCTCCAGGGCGCCATCTGGTACGCGGGCGGCGCTGCGGACACCTCCGCGCTCCGGGCCTGCCAGTTCGCCGTGCTGCGGGCCCTCGGCATCCACGCGATCGTGGCGGCCGCGTACACGGTCTGGCCCCGCAAGGCCCCGGCCCCGGCCGAGGCCCCGGACTCCGGCCTGCTGGGGAGCGAGCGCTGAGCCGCCTCGGCGACTCAGCCGCGCTCGCCGCCCGGCACCCACAGCACGTCCCCGACCTCCTTGTTGGCCGTACGGGCCAGGATGAACAGCAGGTCGGAGAGGCGGTTGAGGTAGGTGGCGGTCAGCGGGTTCATGATCTCGCCGTGCACCTCCAGCGCCGCCCAGGTGGAGCGCTCGGCGCGGCGGACCACGGTGCACGCCTGGTGCAGCAGCGCCGCGCCGGGGGTGCCGCCGGGCAGGATGAAGCTGCGCAGCTTCTCCAGCTCCGCGTTGAAGCGGTCGCAGTCCGCCTCCAGCTTGTCCACGTACGCCTGCTCGATGCGCAGCGGCGGGTACTCCGGGTTCTCCACGACCGGGGTGCACAGGTCCGCGCCGACGTCGAACAGGTCGTTCTGCACCCGCACGAGGACCTTCACGACATCCTCCGGGAGGCCGCCGAGGGCGATCGCCGTGCCGATGGCCGCATTGGCCTCGTTCGCGTCGGCGTACGCGGAGATCCGCAGGTCGGTCTTGGCGGTCCGGCTCATGTCACCGAGGGCGGTCGTGCCCTTGTCACCGGTGCGGGTGTAGATGCGCGTGAGGTTCACCATGCGGCCCAGCGTAATGAGCCGGGCCGGCGGGCGGGAAGCGAACTCGGCGGCGGGCGCGGAGCGGTGGGCCGTACCGGTGTGATGTCCGTCATCCGAGGCGTGACGCGTGTTACTTCCCGGTCACACCGCCCCTCCTGCCCGCTAGTCTCCGGCCGAGAGGCTACGAGACTGGCCGTTTGAAGAACGAGGGGTGTGCAGTGGCTGGGAAGCTCGCCGTCATCGGTGCCGGGCTGATGGGTTCCGGAATCGCTCAGGTCTCCGCTCAGGCGGGGTGGGACGTGGTGCTGCGTGACGTCACCGATGCCGCGCTGACCCGCGGCACCGACGGCATCAAGGCCTCGTACGACAAGTTCGTCTCCAAGGGGAAGATGACGGCCGAGGACGCCGAGGCCGCGCTCGCCCGCATCAGCACGACCACCGACCTCGACGCGGTCGCCGACGTCGACATCGTCGTCGAGGCCGTCTTCGAGAAGCTGGACGTCAAGCACGACATCTTCCGTGCGCTGGACAAGCTCGTCCGCGAGGACGCGATCCTCGCCTCCAACACCTCCGCCATCCCGATCACCAAGATCGCGGCGGTGACGGAGCGTCCGGAGCGGGTCGTCGGCGCGCACTTCTTCTCGCCCGTCCCGATGATGCAGCTGTGCGAGCTCGTCCGCGGCTACAAGACCAGCGACGAGACCCTCGCGGCCACCCGGGCGTTCGCCGAGTCCGTCGGCAAGACCTGCATCGTCGTCAACCGCGACGTCGCCGGCTTCGTGACGACCCGTCTGATCTCGGCCCTGGTCGTCGAGGCCGCGAAGCTGTACGAATCGGGCGTGGCGTCCGCCGAGGACATCGACATCGCCTGCAAGCTCGGCTTCGGGCACGCGATGGGCCCGCTGGCCACGGCCGACCTGACCGGCGTCGACATCCTGCTGCACGCCACCAGCAACATCTACACCGAGTCCCAGGACGAGAAGTTCGCGCCGCCGGAGCTGATGCGCCGCATGGTGGACGCCGGGGACTTCGGCCGCAAGACCGGGCAGGGCTTCTACAAGCACTGAGCCGCCGGGGGCGGGGACGCCTCCGGGACAGGGTGCCACTGAGCACCAGTTCGAACACTCCGCCTCGCGAGTGATTTAGGTATCGGTTCGCTCACGGTCGGCAACCTCACCGCCCATGCGGCAGTCAGTTCCAGTGAGAGTTGCCGACCACGGACCTGCCGGACCATACATACGCAAGGACTGCCGGGAGCGCATATGCACATCAGGGGCGACCACGCCGAACTCGCTGTCGGGGGCCGCCTCGACGTGCGCAGCGCGGCGGACGCCCGTGCGGCCCTGCACACCGCCCTCGACGACGGCCACGGCGACCTCGTCCTCGACCTCACCGGGCTCGACTCCTGGGACGCGACCGGCCTCGGCGTGATCATGGGCGCCCACCGGCGGGCCGGGCGGGCGGGGCGCCGCCTCGTCCTGCGCGGCGTGCCGCCGCAGATGCAGCGGCTCCTCGTCGCCACCCGCCTCCACCGGATCCTCGCCATCGAGGGCGGCCTGGAAGCGGAATCCCTCCCGAGAGTCTGACACCCCCGCCGACCGCTTTGTCCTGCGGAAACGTAACGGTCCGGCGGATAACCCACCCCTGCGGTTCCGCGCACCGCCGGCCACCGTCTAGGGTCGGGCGGAGGCCGGACCCGAGGCGACAGCGGAATGTGCGAAGGCCGGGCGGCAGGACGGCAAGGGCGCAGGACGCGATGGGGGACTTGGTCATGGACCGCAGGCAGGGGCAGGCCGAACCGGCGGAGCGCGCCGCAGCGGGCTCCGGACCGCTGCCGGCACCCACCCCCGTGGCCCGTATCACCACCCTCACCGCGGGCGAGTACACCCTCACCGTCAACCCCGTCGACGGCAGCGAGATCCAGCCGCGTCGGCCCGGCACGGCCGTCGGCCGCCCCGCCCGCCGCGACGCGGCCGCCCGCCGCGAGCAGGACGCCGCCGGGCGCCCGCCCGCGCTGCCCGGCCCCGCCGCCGCCACCGCGCCCCTCCTCGCGCGCGAAGAGGAACGGGAACACCTCGTACGGCTGCTGGGCCGCGGCCGCTCCGTACGGCTGACCGGACCCGCCGGCTCCGGACGCACCTCCCTGCTCGACGCGGTCGCCGCCGACTGCACCGGACTGGCCCCCGACGGCGTCGTCCGGCTCTCCGGGTACGGGCACCAGCAGCCGGGCGAGCTCCTGCACGCGCTCCACGCGGCCGTGTACGACGCCTCGGCCGACCGGCCCGAGCGGGACGAACTCCTGGCCCGCGTACGGGACATCGGAGCCATCGTGCTCCTCGACGACCTGGAGATGGTCGGCGGCGCCCTGGAGGAGCTGCTGCGGGCCACCCCCGAATGCGCCTACCTGCTCGCCGCCACCCCCGACACCGCCCCCTCCGACGACGCGCACCTGGAGGAGGTCTTCCTCGGCGGCCTGAGCCGCTCCGACTGCCTCCAGCTGCTCGAAGCGGGCGTCGGCCGGCCGCTGACCGACGAGGAGACCGCCTGGGCGGAGGACCTGCGCTTCGCCTCCGAGGGGCTGCCGCTGCGCTTCGTCCAGGCCGCCGCCCTGCTGCGCCGCCGCGACGAGCTCAACCGGGGCCGCACCGAGGACGACGACGAGGAGCCCGGTGTCTTCGAGGAGCGGCCGCGCGACACCGGCGCCGTACCGCTGCCGACGCTGGCCGAGGGCGCGGCCCCGGCCGAACTGCTCGCCTCCCGGGTCAGCGAGTCGGCCCGGGCCGCGCTGCGGATCGCGTGCGCGCTCGGCGGGGAGCTTCCCCACCACGCCCACCTGCCGGCCCTGGTGGGGGACACCCACGCCGACGCGGCCGTCGCCGAACTGCTCGGCAGCGGGCTGATCACCCCGGTCGGGCCGCGGTACCGGCTGGCCGCCGGGGTCGCCCGGCAGCTGGAGGAGGCCGGGTACGGGGACACCGCCGCGGAGGTGGCCCGTACGGCGGCCCGCCACTACGCCTGGTGGACCGGGCACTCCTCGGTGACCCCCGCACGGGTCGCGGCCGAGGCGGACGCGGTGCTGGCGGCGCTGGGCGGCGCTGATGTGGTGGCCGCCGTCCTGCTGGCCCGCAGCGCCGCGCCCGCGTTCGCGGCCTCGCGGCACTGGGAGGCCTGGGAGCGGGTGCTGCGCGCCGGGGCCGAGGCCGCACGGAAGGCGGGGGAGGTCGCCGAGCAGGCGTACTTCCACCACGAGCTGGGCGTGCTCGCCCTGTGCGAGGGGCGGCTGGACCGGGCGCGGGCCGAACTGGAGGCGTCGATCGGGCTGAAGGGCGCCCTGGCGGACAAGCGGGGCACGGTGGCGGGCCGGCGGGCGCTGGCCCTGGTCACCGACCGCGAGGCGGCAGGCGTGGCCGTGTCGCCGCCGCTGCGGCTGGAGGCCCCGGCCGACGCACCCGCCCCGGCCGCACCGGCCGCCCCGGCCGCGGCGCCGGCGCGGTCCGCGTCCGCATCCGCATCCGTATCCGCGTCCCCGTCCAGGCCTTCGGGTCCGGCCGCGGCCCGGCCCGTGTCCCCGCCCGCGGGCCGGCCGGCGCCCCCGGCCGCCGCCCGCTCCGGCGCGGCGCTGCCCGCCTCGGAGGCGGTGACCGCGGCGCTGCCCGCGTCGGAGGCGGTGACCGCGGCGCTGCCCGCGTCGGAAGCCGCCACCGCCGCCCTGCCCGCGACCGGGGCGGCGACCACCGCGGTGCCGGTGATCCGCCGGACCGTGGCGCCGACCAGCCTGTCGGAGGTGTTCGAGGAGGCCTTCCCCCTCGACCCGAAGCGGGCCGCGCCGACGCGCCCGGTCCCGCCGCCGCCCATACCGGCCCGCCGCCCCGCAGCGGGCCCGGGCCGGCCGCGCCGCAAGCCGGTGCTGCTCGCGGCGGTCGGAGTCCTGGCCGCGGTGGTGCTCGGTACGGTCGTGGGCCTGGCGATGAGCTCGTCCGAGTCGGAGGAGCCCGGCAGCGGTCCGGTGACCCAGTCGACCCCCGCACCCGCCGAGCCGGGCACGGCAAGCACCGGAGGGAACGATCCTGCGCCGGAGCCGGCCGCCTCGGCGCCGGCCGCGGCGGGGTCCGGGCCCGCCCGGCCCGGCCCGAGCGCGGCCCCGTCCGCATCGGGTTCCGCCGCTCCCACGCGCCGGCCCTCCTCGGCGGTGCCCTCGCAGCAGCCGCCCTCGTCGGCGAAGCCGACCGCCACGTCCCAGGCCCCGAGCCCGACGGCCACCCCGTCCCCGTCCCAGTCGCCGGCCCCGAGCCCGACGGTCACCGCGACCGCCGGGACCGGCCCGGCCACGCCCTGAGCGGCCTCACTTCCCCGAGGCCGCCCAGTACCGGCCGGGGCGGCCCGGCCGCCGCCTAGAACAGCCGGAGCTTGTCGTCCTCGATGCCGCGCAGGGCGTCGTAGTCCAGCACGACGCACTCCATGCCGCGGTCCGTGGCCAGCACGCGCGCCTGCGGCTTGATCTCCTGGGCCGCGAACACGCCCCGGACCGGGGCCAGGTGCGGATCGCGGTTGAGCAGCTCCAGGTAGCGGGTCAGCTGCTCGACGCCGTCGATCTCGCCGCGGCGCTTGATCTCGACCGCCACCGTCGCGCCGTCGGCGTCCCGGCACAGGATGTCGACCGGGCCGATCGCCGTCATGTACTCGCGGCGGATCAGGGAGTAGCCCTCGCCCAGCGTCTCGATGCGGTCGGCCAGCAGCTCCTGGAGGTGCGCCTCGACGCCGTCCTTGATGAGGCCGGGGTCCACGCCCAGCTCGTGGGAGGAGTCGTGGAGGACTTCCTCCATGGTGATGATGAGCTTCTCGCCCGCCTTGTTGACGACGGTCCAGACACCGGCCTCGTCCCCGGTCCCCTCCTTGAGGGTGCACGGGGGCGACATCCAGTTGAGCGGTTTGTACGCCCGGTCGTCCGCGTGGATGGAGACACTGCCGTCAGCCTTCACGAGGATCAGACGGGGTGCGGAGGGCAGATGGGCGGTGAGCCGGCCCGCGTAGTCGACGGAGCAGCGGGCAATGACGAGACGCATGGTCGGCAACGCTACTCGACCGACCCGCCTCCACGCGATTCGCCCCCGAGAGCCCCGTTCGCCGATGGCGCGTTGTATGCGCATTCTCCTGGTGCGGCACCCAGCGTGCGCCTACCGTGGAAGCGGGAGGTCGTCGAGCGTGCACACTGCGTCGCCGGTCTCCTTCCCTGCCCGTAAGACTCCGGCTACCCAGAGGGCCGGGGTCGCGAGAGGAGAACCCATGTCGCTCGACGTCTCACCGGCCCTACTCGAACAGGCCGAGCGAGGCGAGGTCGACGAAGCCGCCTTCGTCGACTGCGTCCGGACCTCCCTGCCCTTCGCATGGGAGATGATCAGCTCGCTCGTGGCACAGCTGAAGGTGGACGGCGGGGACTTCGCCGACAACCAGACGCCGCCGCCGGACGAGCACGCGCGGGGGCAGCTGCTGCGCGCGCTCGCGAGCGACGCGATACGGGGTGCGCTGCAGCGGCACTTCGGGGTGCGCCTGGCCTTCCAGAACTGCCACCGCGTGGCGGTGTTCCCGCTGGACGCGTCCGCGGACGACCGGCTCGCCAGGTTCACGTCGGTCCGCGCCCAGCTGCTCAACCAGTCGCCGGAGCTGCGGGACTGCTAGCCCCGCGGACGGTACGACCGGCCCGACCTGCGTCACCGACCCGGCACCGCCACCGGCCCGACCTGCACGACCGTACTTTCGCTGCCGCTCCGTACCGGGGGAGGTGCCACGGACACCGGAGCGGCAGCCCAGGCAAGGAGCGCAGGCCGGCGCCAGGACCCGCGCCGGGTGCGGGGCCGGGCTGCCGGACGGCCTCAGCCGACGCGGGGCAGCACCTCCGCACCCAGGCGCCGGACGTTCTCCTCGGTCGCGGCGAGGTCGCCGGAGCCCTCCATCAGCAGGGCGAACCGGGAGATGCCGGTCCGCTCCGCCGTCGCGGCCAGCCGGTCCGCCGCCCGCCGCGGGGTGCCCACCGGGTGCAGGTCGCAGAGCAGCTCGGTGTAGGCGACGGGATCCCTCATCGCGCGCATGCGGCCGTCCACCGTCACGTGCGCTTCCAGGCCCTGCCTGAGCCAGCCCGGCATCGCCTTCGCCAGGGTCTCGCGCGCGTCCGAGGTGCGGTCCGCGAGCTGGCACACGCCCGCCGACACGTGCGCAGCGTGCGGGTCGCGGCCGGCCGCAGCGGCCGTGCGGCGGTAGAGCGCGACCATGGCCGCCTTGTCCTCGTCCCCGCAGTGCATGCCCAGCAGCATCGGCAGCCCCCGCTCCGCGGCCAGCCGCACCGACGCGGGGGAGGTGCAGGCGACGATCACTTCCGGCCCCGATCCGTCCCCGTCCAGCGCCTCCGCCGGCCGCGGTACGACGGCCACCTCGCGGAAGACGTGCCGCTCGCCGAGGGCGGACACCCGCGGCTCGGTCAGCCAGCGCCGGAGCAGGTCCAGGTCTTCGGCGAAGCCGTTCTCGTACGCGCGCAGGCCGGCGCCGAAGACCTCCAGGTCGACCCAGGGGCCGCCCCGGCCCACCCCGAGGGTGAACCGGCCGCCCGAGGTGAGGTGCAGCAGCGCCGCCTGCTCGCCGAGGGCCACCGGGTGCGTGTTCGGCAGCACGCTCACGGCCGTGCCCACCTGCAGCCGCCGGGTCCGGCCCAGGAGCAGGGCCGCCAGGGTCACCGCCGAGGGGCACACCCCGTACGGCACGAAGTGGTGCTCGGCGAGCCACACGGAGTCGAGCCCGGCCTCCTCCGCCACCTCCGCCGTGCGCACCGCCCGGTGCAGCGTCTCCCCCTGACCCTGGCCCGGAAACTGGGCCGCCACTACAAACGCTCCTACGCGCATCGCCTTAGCCTCCTCGTTGGCTGACGCGGCCTCCCCCAGGTGCGACCGGTGCTTCTGATGGCAACAACGTCTGACACGTGCCATAGGCACGGCCTGACAGGAAAGTTATTGGGATAGTCAGGCCAGTTGCCCCGGCGGGCGGTCCGTCGCCGGCCTCTCTCCGCCACCCTGCGTGGAGGCGCCCCCGCTGCGCGTAGTCTGAGAGAAAGTCACTGCCGTCCGCCCATTCGTGAGGTATACGTGTCACCGCGCCACAACCGCCCCAAGGGCGGCGGGAAGTCAGCCGGCCGTGCGGCGGAGGGCTCCGGCCCCGGTCCGGCGGCAGTCGACCGGTTCGGGCTGGAGCGCACCGAGGAGTACCTCGGCGAGGAGTGGAAGGTCCGGCACGTCGCGGGCGCGAGCGCGGCGGGCAAGCGCTACCGCTGCCCGGGCTGCGACCAGGAGATCCCCTCCGGCACCCCGCACCTGGTGGCCTGGCCGGAGTACGGCGGTGTGGACGACCGCAGGCACTGGCACAAGGCGTGCTGGAACGCGAAGGACCGCCGCACCACACGGGTGCAGCGGTCCAGGAACGCCCCCAGGTACTAAGCGGCCTCGGGGAAGTGGGGCACGCCCCCGCGCCGCGGCCGCCCGCGGCTACACGTCGCGGCGGCCGACGAGCACGTACGAGCCGGCCACCGCGGCGCCCGTCACCAGCAGGATCAGCAGGACGTGGGACCAGTTGCTCGGGAGCTGGTCGTCGACCCCGCCGGGCAGGCCGAACAACTGCATCAGCGCGACCGGGGCGTTGTACTCGAGGATCGCGCGGCCGATCGGGGCCAGGCTCGGCCAGGTGGTGAGCATCCCCCCGGCCACCGGCGGGACGGTGACCAGCCCCAGCATCACGGCGATGGCCCCGGCGGAGTGCCGCAGCATGGCGCCGATCGCGAGGCCGAGGACCCCGAGGAGGGTGACGTACCCGCAGCCGGCCATGGCCTGGAGCCACTCCCCGGCGCCGTGCCGTCCGCGGAGGTCGTTGCGCAGGATCAGGGAGGCGAAGCCGACCACCACGACCGAGCCGGCGACGGCGGCGAACGCGACCCCGGCGAAGACGAGGTACTTCGCGGTGAGCACGCGGGCCCGGCCGGGCGCCGCGGTGAAGGTGGTCCGGATCAGCCCGGTCCCGTACTCGGAGGTGATGGTCAGGACGCCGAGCGCCATCACCGCGACCTGGCCGATCAGCAGTCCGAAGAGGGCGGGCGCGGTCGGCGGCATGGACGACTCGTCGGTGCCGCCGATCTCGACGACGGCGAGCAGCCCGATGCCGACGACGAGTACGACGAGGGAGCCGAGCGTGAACAGCGTGGAGCGCACCGAGACCAGCTTCGTCCACTCCGAGGCGATGGCGTGGCCCAGGTGCGGCCGGGGCGTGGGCAGCGGCGAGACGTAGCTCTCCTGCCGGGCCACCGGCCGGTCCTTCGGCCGGTCCCTGAGCTGTTCCGGCGACGGATCCTTCGGCTGGTCCGCGGTCGACGTGGGGCCGGTCATCGGGTGTCCTCGCGGGTGTCCGTGGGGGCGTTCTTGGCGGCGCCGGCGAGTTCGCCGGGGCTGGCGGGCATCAGGAAGGGCCTGCCGCCCGCGCCGGGCGGCGGGGGAGCGAAGAAACCGTCCTGCGGGACCTCCGGCGCCGGGGGCTCGTCCTCCCAGACGGGCAGGGCCAGCGGGTCCGGCTCCCACAGCTCCGCCCGCGGGTCCTCGGTGGAGGTGTACTCGACGGCGGACTGCGTCAGCCGCATGTACGCCTCCTCCAGCGAGGCCCGGTGCGGGGACAGCTCCCACAGCCGTACGCCGGCCTCGTGCGCGAGGTCCGAGATGTGCGGCAGCTCCAGGCCGGTCACCCGCAGCGCCCCGTCGGGCTCCTGGAGCACCCGGCCGCCCGCCCTGGTCAGGGCCGCTGCCAGCGTGTTCCGGCCATCCGCCGCCGGTCCGGCCGCGCGGACCCGCGCGAATCCGGCCGAGTTGTGCGCGATGAACTCCTGGGTGCCCATGTCGGCGAGGAGCCGGCCGCGGCCGATCACGATGAGGTGGTCGGCGGTCAGGGCCATCTCGCTCATCAGGTGCGAGGAGACGAAGACGGTGCGGCCCTCGGCGGCCAGCCGGCGCATCAGGTTGCGGACCCAGAGGATGCCCTCGGGGTCGAGCCCGTTGACCGGCTCGTCGAACAGGAGCACCTGGGGGTCGCCGAGCAGGGCGGTCGCGATGCCGAGCCGCTGGCCCATGCCGAGCGAGAAGCCCTTCGTACGCTGCCGGGCCACGTCCTGGAGGCCGACCACGGCCAGCACCTCGTCCACCCGCCGCTCGGGGATGCCGGACAGCTGGGCGATGGACAGCAGGTGGGTGCGGGCCCGGCGGCCGCCGTGCACGGCTTTGGCGTCGAGGAGCGCCCCGACGCTCCGCTGGGCGTTGGGCAGCTCGCGGAAGGGGTGGCCGTTGATCGTGACATGGCCGGACGTGGGCCGGTCCAGGCCGAGGATCATGCGCATGGTGGTGGACTTGCCGGAGCCGTTGGGGCCCAGGAAGCCGGTCACATGACCCGGCCTGACCTGGAAGGACAGCTGATCGACAGCGGTCTTGGCGCCGAAGCGCTTGGTCAGCCCGACTGCCTCGATCATTCCTCTGCCCCTTGCCCGGTGGACGGCCTTCGTCCGAGTTAAGGGTTAAGAGGATATCGAGGAGCCTCCGGTTCCATCCCTGGCCGATCCCTGAGCTGTCCCTGACACCGACCCCGGGAAGACCCGTAGTACGGGGGATGTCCGTCCTGGGGCGGATCATGGAGCGGGGTCCGCCCTGAGACGGACCCCACACCGCGGCGACGTCAGGCGTCGCGGCTCTTCAGGACGAGGAAGCCCCCGATCACGGCGGCGAGCGCCCACGCGACCATGATCGCGAAGCCGCCCCACGGGCCGTACGGCGGCTGGTTGCCGTCCATGGCCACCGAGACCGTCTGCATGATCGTGCTGCCGGCCGAGTTCGGGAAGTACTCGGCGACCTTCCGGGTGGCGTCGACCGAGGACAGGATCGGCGAGACGAGGAAGAAGAACGGCAGCAGGACGCCGAGGGCCAGCATCGAGCTGCGCAGGATCATCGTCATGCCCATGGAGAACAGGGCCAGTACCGCCATGTAGAGCCCGGCGCCGACCACCGCGCGCAGCACGTTCGGCTCCCCGATGGCGATGCTGTGCTCGCCCAGGAGGGCCTGGCCGAGGAAGAAGGACGCGAAGCTGGTGAGCAGGCCCACGACGAGGGCGAGGGCGGTGGCCGCGGTGAGCTTGCCGGCCAGGAAGCGGGCGCGGCGCGGCACGGCGGCGAGCGAGGTGCGGATCATGCCGGTGCTGTACTCGGTGCCGACGACCAGCACGCCGAAGACGATCACGGCGGCCTGGCCGAGGGTCATGCCCGCGAAGCTGGCCATGGTCGGGTCGAAGGTGAGCTGCTGCTCCTTCGGCATGTCCTCGAAGGTGGAGTTGAGGAACGCGCACAGCAGGGCGCTCATGCCGACGGTGACCACCAGCGCGGACGCCAGGGTCCAGATGGTCGAGGCGACGGTACGGATCTTGGTCCACTCGGACTGGAGGACTGCGGGGAAGGACATGTCACCGCCCGCCCTTGCGGTCGGCCTCGTAGCCGGCGCCCCACGCGGGGGCGTCGGCCGCCGGGACCCGGTTGTCGGCGGCGGCGCCGGGGCCCGGCAGTGCCGCCCCCGGGACGCCCGGGGCATGGGCGTGGTACTCGACCGAGTCCGCCGTCATGCGCATGAACGCTTCCTCCAGTGAAGCCCGCTGCGGGCTGAGTTCGTGCAGCACGATCCCGTGCTGGGCGGCCAGTTCGCCGAGCTGCTCCGACGCCACCCCGTCGACCTCCAGTGCGCCGGTGTCCGGGACGCCGGCCGCGGCGATTCCGGCCCGGTGCAGGACGTCCTTGAGCTGCTCCTGCTGCGGCGAGCGCAGCCGGACGAAGCTGCGGGAATTGCGGTGAATGAAATCGGCCATCGACATATCGGCCAAGAGTCTGCCCTGGCCGATGACGATCAAATGGTCCGCGGTCAGCGACATTTCGCTCATCAGGTGCGAGGAGACGAAGATCGTCCTGCCCTCGGCGGCGAGCCCCTTCATCAGATTGCGGATCCAGAGAATTCCCTCCGGGTCCAGACCGTTGACGGGCTCGTCGAACATCAGGATTTCCGGGTCGCCGAGCAGGGCGGCGGCGATTCCCAGCCGCTGGCCCATTCCGAGCGAAAACCCTTTCGACTTCTTCTTCGCCACGGGCGTCAGCCCGACGAGGTCGAGAACCTCGCCGACGCGGCTCGTCGGGATCCGATTCGACTGGGCGAGGCAGAGCAGGTTGTTGTACGCGCTGCGGCCGCCGTGCATCGCCTTCGCGTCCAGCAGCGCACCGATGTGCTTCAGCGGCTCCGACAGGTCCCGGTAGTGCTTCCCATTGATCCTGACCGTCCCGCTCGTCGGGTTGTCGAGGTCGAGCATCATGCGCATGGTCGTCGACTTGCCGGCCCCGTTGGGGCCGAGGAAGCCGGTCACCACCCCCGGTCTGACCTGGAAGCTGAGGTGGTCGACGGCGGTCTTCGCGCCGAATCGTTTGGTAAGTGCCTCAAGCTCGATCATGCGGCTCACGCTAGAACGCCAGAGGGCCCCACGCCACCTCGAAAGGGTGACAGGGGGCCCTCTTGTATGACGTTTCGCTACTGGCGAGTAGACGGCGTGTCAATCGCCCGTCCCCAGGCGCCGTGCAGTAGTACGTGCACCGCGGCGCCCGGCCGTACCGGCGGAGGCGTCGTCAGCGGCTCTGCTGCGCCGGGACGCCGCGGGAGACCGGCTCGTCGTCCATCGGGGAGCCGGCGGCGGCGACGGCCGCACCGGTCAGCGTCGCCAGCATCTCGCGGACGTTGGTCAGCTGGGCGTTGATCGAGTCGCGGCGGTTGGTGAGCGCCGCCAGCTCGCGCTCCGACTCGCTGCGGATGCGGTCCGCCTTGGCGTTGGCGTCGGCCACGATGTCCTCGGCCTGGCGCTGCGCGGTCTCCACCGTCTGGCGGGCCCGGCGCTCGGCGTCCGTACGCAGCTTCTCGGCCTCCAGGCGCAGCTGCTCCGCACGGTGCTCGATCTCCGCGAGGCGCTTCTCCGCCTTGGCCTGGCGCGAGGCCAGGTCGCGCTCGGACTGCTCGCGGCGCTTGGCCAGGTTCGTCTCGAAGTCCGCGGCCGCCTGGGCGGCCTTCGCGCGGGTCTCCTCGAACAGGGCGTCGGCCTCCTCGCGCTTGGAGGCCGCGTCCTTCTGGGCCTCGGCACGCAGGGTTGCGGCGTCCCCCTTGGCCTTCTCGACGATGCGGACGCCCTCGTCCTCCGCCTTCGCCTTGCGGTCGGCCGCGAACGACTCGGCGTCGTTGCGCACCTGCTGGGCCGCCGACTCGGCCAGCTCACGGTGCTGCTCGGCCGCGCGACGGGCCTCCTCGCGCAGGTCCTTGGCCTCTTCCTCCGCCAGCCGCAGGATCTTCTCGACCCGGGCGCCGAGGCCCGCGTACGAGGGCTCCGCCTCGCTCACCTGGGCCTGGGCGTTCTGCGTCTCGAGGTGCAGTTCCTCGATCCGCTTTTCCAGGGCATTGATGCGTCCCAGGGCGCTGTCGCGGTCGGAGACCAGCTTGGCGATGCGGTCGTCCACCTGACCGCGGTCGTAACCACGCCGCACGAGCTCGAAGCCGAAGGGGGAGGATGTGTCGCTCATGGGGTTCCTGTCGATGAGACGATGAGGTGCTACGTGAGGTGTTAAGGGGAATCCTAGGCGCCCGAGCGGCGTGTCATCGAGTCAATCCCAGTTTGATCTGGACAATGACACCCCTTTTGAGTGGCAAGGCGGCAGAATGCTTGTCACTCGTTCGCCTGAACCTTCATCAGGTGCACACAATCCGTCCGCCCGTGGGCTACTCCGACGACTTGCCACCCGAACGAGTGGAACCCGCACCGGCACCGGCCTTCACGCCCCCCGAGCCCTGGCTGCCGATCGAAGGCTTTCCACCCGAAGGCGCCTCGAATGATTCCAACGCCTCAAGAACGTCCTGGACACGGGAAATCTCCGCCTGGATGTCCTCCCGCCTGCGCACCAGAACCTCCAGCTCGCGCCGGCCCTCCTCGACGATCCGCTCCGCCTCCGCCTTCGCCTCGGCCAGCGCGGCCTCCGCCAGCCTCGACAGCTCGGCCTTCTTCTGCTCCGCCTCCTTCAGCAGCGTCTCCGCCTTGCGGACCGCCGCGATACGGACCTTGCTCGCCTCACTGCTCGCGTCCGACACCAGAGCCTTGGCCTTCGCCTCGGCCTCCTCGCTCTGCTCGGTCGCCGCGCGCACCAGCTTGTCCACGCGCTCGCCGGCCGACTTCATCTGCTCGGCCGTCTCCCGGCGGGCCCGCTCGTGCAGCTCCTCGATCTCGCTCTCGACGCGGGAGCGCAGCTCCTCCGCCCGCTCCCTTATGGCGGCGGCGTCCGAACGCGCGCCGACCAGCAGCTCGTCCGCGTCCGTACGGGCCTTCTCCACCAGGGAGTTGCCCTCGACCGTCGCCTCCGCGGCGATCCGCTTCGCCTCCTTGCGGGCGGCGTCGACCATCTGGTCGGCCTGCTCCTCCGCGGCCGTCGTCGCGGCCACGGCCTGCGCCTGCGCGTCCGCGGCGAGCCTGTCCGCCTCGGCCACCGCCTCGCCGATGAGCCGGTCCACCTGCTCCGCGGCCTCGGTACGCCGCTTGCCGGCCTCCTCGCGCGCCTCGTCCAGCAGCCGCTCGGACTCCTTGCGCGCCGAGGTCAGCGTGCGCTCCGCCTCCGCGACCGCGTCCTTCTTGGCCCGGTCGGCCTCCGAGCGGGTGCGCGCCGCGTGCTCCTGCGCCGAGGACAGCGCCTCCGAGGCCTCCGCGCGCAGCCGCTCGGCCTCCGCAGCGGCCTCGCCGACCGTGCGCTCGTTGTCCCGGCGGGTCTGCGCCGTGAGCTTGTCCGCCTCGGACGCCGCCTCCGTGATGAGCCGGTCCGCCTGCTCGGCGGCCTCCGTACGCAGCCGGTTGGCCTCCGCACGCGCCTCGTCCAGGGTCTGCTCGGACTCCCGCTCGGCGCTCTCCAGGGTCTCGGCCGCCGCGGCCGTGACTCGGTCCGCCTCCGCGGTCGCGTCGCCGATGATCCGGCCGCCCTCCGCGCGGGCGTCCTCCAGCACCTGCGCCGCCTCGGTGCGCAGCCGCTCGGCCTCCTCGGCCGCCTCGCCGACCGTCAGCTCGTTGGCCGCGCGCACCTCGTCGACTAGGCGGTCGCCCTCGTTGCGCGCGTCGACCAGGACCCGGGCCGCGTCCCGCTCGGCCGCGGCCATCGTGTCGGCCGCCTGCCGGGTGAGCTTGTCGGCCTTCGCCTCCGCCTCGGCGAGCGTCGTCCCGGCCGCCGCGAGCGTCTCCTCTGTCAGGCGCTCCGCCTCGGACGCCGCCTCGGTGACGAGCCGGTCCGCCTGCTCGGCGGCCTCCGTACGCAGCCGGTTGGCCTCCGCCCGGGCCTCGTCCAGGACGCCCGCGGACTCGATGCGGGTGGCTTCCGCCGCCTCCTCGGCCTCGGTCGTGATGCGCTCCGCCTCCGCGGTCGCCTCGGTCACCGTGGCCTCGTTGGCCGCGCGGGTCTCCTCGGTGATCCGTTCGGCCTCCGCCGTCGCGTCCTCGACGATCCGCGCACCCTCGGCGCGCGACTCCTTCAGCGACTCCCCGGCCTCGCCGCGGATCCGGTTGGCGTCGTCGCGGGCGTCGGCCCGGGTGCGGGCGGCGTCGCGCTCCGCCGCGGCCAGCGCGTCCGTGGCCTCCGTACGCACCCGCTGCGCGTACTCGGCGGTGTCGCCGCGCAGCTGCTCCGCCTCGGCGATCGCGTCCGCGACCGTCCGCTCGGCCAGCGCCTTCGCCGCATCGGTCTCGGTACGCGCCTCGGTGCGGATCCGGTCGGCGTCCTGCGTCGCCCGCTCGCGCTCCTCGTAGGCGTCGGCGCGGACGCGGGCGGCCTCCTCCTCGGCCTCCGTCCGGGTACGCCCGGCCGCGTGCTCGGCGGCGCTGCGCAGCCCGGCGATCTCCTCCTCGGCCTCCTCGCGCAGCCCGGCCACGGAGTCCCGTACCTGCTGGGCGGTGGCCTCCGCCGCCGACACCAGCTCGGCCGCGCGCTGCTCCGCCTCCTCGGTCAGACGCGCCGCCTCGGCCTGCGCCTCCTCCGAGCGCTTGCGGGCCGAGGCCAGCAACTCCTCGCTCTGCTCGCGGGCCTGCGCCCGCTCGCTGTCCGCGTCGGTCCGCGCCGACGCCAGCGTCTCCTCGGCCTCCCGGCGGCGCCGGGCGGCCTCCTCCTGCGCGGCGGCCAGCGCCTCGGCCGCCTCCTCGGCGACCCGCTCGGCGGCGGCCTTCGCCTCGGCGCGCAGCCGGTCCGCGGTCTCCTTGGCCTCCGTACGCACCCGCTCGGCCTCGGTCTCGGCCTCGGTGCGCAGCCGTACGGCCACCTGCTCGGCCTCGGCCCGCACCCGGCCGGCGTCGTCCGCCGCGTCGATGCGCAGCTGGTCGGCCTCCGCCTCCGACTGCTCCCGCAGGCTGCGGATGCGCTCCGCCGCCTCGCTGCGCAGCCGGTCGGTCTCCTCCGCGGCCTCGCGGCGGATGGCCTCGGACGCGCCGCGGGCGTCGCGCAGCGTCTGCTCCGCCGTGGCGAGCCGGCTCTCGGCCTCCGTGTGCAGGCGGGCGAGCTCCTCCTCGGCCTCGGCCCGCTTCCCGGCCAGCGCCTGCTCGGTCTCCTCGCGCCGGGTGCGGGCCGCGGCGTCCGCCTCGGCGCGCACCGCCTCTGCCTGCTCCTCGGCCTCGGCGCGCAGCCGCTCGGCCTCGGCGCGGGTCCGCTCCAGGGTCTCCTCGGCCTGCCGGCGCAGGGTGGTGGCCCGCTCGACGGCCTCCGCGCGCACCCGCTCGCTCTCGGCGGCCGCCCCGCCGCGCAGCTCGTCCGCGTCCGCCTTGGCCTTGCCGAGCAGCTCCTCGGCGGTCTTGGCCGCCTCCTCGATCTGCTGGACCGCCTCGCGGCGGGCCTCGCCGCGGATCCGCTCGCCCTCGGCCACGGCCTCGGCGCGCAGCTGCTCGGCCTCGCCGCGCAGCCGCCGCGCCTCCTCCTGGAGTTGGACGGTGCGGGCCCGGTACTCCTCGGTGTCGTCCTTCGCGGCGCCCTTGAGCTCCGCGGCCGTGGCCGCGGCCTGGGCACGCAGCCGCTCGGCCTCCGCCTCGGCCTCGCGGCGGATCCGCTCGGCCTCCTCGGACGCGGCCCGAGTGGTGGCCTGCGCGTTCTCGGACGCCTTGGTCAGCATCTCCTCGGCCGTGCGGGCGGCCTTCGCCAGCTGGGCGGCCGTGTCCTCGGCCGCGGCGGCGCGGGCCTGCTCCGCGGCCTCGGCGCGCTGCCGCTCCACGTCGGCGCGGGCGTCGGCGAGCACCTGCTCGGCCTCGGCCTTGAGGGTCTCGGCCTCCTTGGTGGCCTCGCCCACCAGCCGGGCCACCTGCTCCTTGGCGGTGCGGGTGCGCTGCTCGTTGACGGACTCCGCCGACGCGAGCTGCCGGGCCGCGCCCTCCTTCGCCTCGGCAAGGAGGCGCTCCGCCTCGGCGCGCGCCTCGCGCAGGGCTCCGTCGGCCTCCTGGACCCGCTGTTCGGCGACGCGGCCGAGGTCCAGGGTCTGCTGCCGGGTCTGCTCCGCCTCGGCGGTGCTCGCCGAACGCAGCCGCTCCGCGTGCTCGGTGGCCTCCTGGGCCTGCGACGAGGCGGCGGTCAGCAGCCGCTCGGCCTCCTTGCGGGCGCGCAGCAGCGTCGCCTCGGCCTCGGTACGGGCGGCCTCGGCGTCGGCGGCCAGGCGGCGCCGGGTCTCCTCGGCGACGCGGGCGGCCTCGGCCCGGGCGGCGTTCAGGGACTGCTCGGCCTCGGCACGGGACTCGTCCATGAGCCGGCGGGCCTGGGACTCCGTACGGGCGCGCAGCTGTTCGGCCCAGGCGACGTTCTCGTTGACGTGGGCCTCGACGGTCTGGCGGCGCTCGTTGAGCTCCTGGTCCAGCCGCTGGCGGCGGTTGACGGCCTCGGCGTGCAGCTCGGCCTGGAGCCGGGCCTGGTGCTCGGCGTGCTCCTGGAGGATGCGCTGGGTCTGGGCCCGGGCCTCGCGCAGTTCGCGCTCGGCGTCCGAACGCATCTGGTCCGCCTGGATCTGGGCGTTGCGCAGCAGCTGCTCCGCCTGGTATCCCATGTCCGCGCCGTCGTACGCGGGGCGGGACGCGAGGGCGCGCCGTACCTCGTGCAGCTTCGCGCGCAGGACCTCGACCTGGTAGCCGAGGTCCTCGGCGTGCTGGACGGCTTTTCCGCGCTCCTTCTTGAGCCGCTCCATCTCCGCTTCGAAGAGCGAGAGATGATCGGCCTCAGTCTGAAGGCTCTCCTGGCTTTCGTAGCCCCGCACAGCGCGGTCCCATCCGTCCCCTGGTCGCAAGCTCACTCCCAAATGAGCACCGTCCGCCCGCTGAACGGCGCCCCCGGGGGAATGGTGTCAGATACCCGGGCAGGGGTCACAGGCCCCGACCCTGTCTGAAGCACCGAACCCCGGCCGAGCCACGGCCACTCTACCGGCCGGGGAATGGGGACATCAGTGCGTGCTTCCACTGATCCCGGGCGCGGTCGGCTGTGAGATCCCTCCTCGGGTCCCGGGAAGGACGGACCGGGTCGGGAAGGACGCCCCTTGAGGGTGGGTTTGACGTGTCCGAATGCGTCTGTCCGGGGCGGGTCGGGCTTTCCCGGCGCGCAGCCGGCCGGGCAGGCCGCGGTGTCGCCGGCGCTCCCGGAGCCGTCGGCGCCCGCTGACGTCCTGCCGGCCGGGGTGCAAACCGTTCGGCATGTGATCGAAAAGACGTGCGGCGCGTGCGCGGACGGCACACCACGGCCGGTGGTGTGCCGTCATGCGGAACCGGATGCGGGGGCGCTCAGTCCCCGTGCCCGTCGTGCGACTCGTGCGGGTTGGAGGTGACCAGCTCGGTGAGGACCCCGTGGCAGTCCTTGGGGTGCAGGAAGGTGATGGAGGAGCCCATCGAGCCCCGGCGGGGCTCGTCGTACAGGACCCGGACGCCCTTGCCGCGGATGGCCTCGGAGTCGCCGCGGACGTCCTCGGTGCCGAAGGCGATGTGGTGCACGCCCTCGCCGTTCTTGGCCAGCCACTTGCCGACCGCGGAGTCCTCGCGGGTGGGCTCCAGCAGCTGGAGGTAGGAGGCGCCGCCGTCGGAGGTCTCGTTGATCTTGAGCATGGCCTCGCGGACGCCCTGCTCCTCGTTGACCTCGCTGTGGAACACCTCGAAGCCGTACGTGGCACGGTAGAACTCGACGGTCTTGTCCAGGTCGAAGCAGGCGATCCCGATGTGGTCGATTCTTGTCAGCATGGGACCAGTGGACCGCCGACGGCGGCGGTCACGCAACGTGCCAGCGATCACACCGACTGCCCGGTGACGGCGCGGGTACCGCTCAGTACATTCAGGTAAACCCTCGTTCACTCCTCATCCTCAAGGGGCTGTGCTCCATGTCCGGAACGAACAACACCGCGTCCGTGATCGTCGCCGGGGCCCGCACGCCCATGGGGCGGCTGCTCGGCTCGCTGAAGTCCTTCTCGGGTGCCGACCTCGGCGGGATCGCCATCAAGGCCGCCCTGGAGCGGGCCGGCATCGCCGGCGACCAGGTCCAGTACGTGATCATGGGCCAGGTGCTGCAGGCCGGCGCTGGCCAGATCCCGGCCCGCCAGGCCGCGGTCAAGGCCGGCATCCCGATGAACGTGCCCGCCCTGACGATCAACAAGGTCTGCCTCTCCGGCCTCGACGCGATCGCGCTGGCCGACCAGCTCATCCGCGCCGGGGAGTTCGACATCGTGGTCGCGGGCGGCCAGGAGTCCATGACCAACGCCCCGCACCTGCTGCCGAAGTCTCGAGAGGGCTTCAAGTACGGCGCGATCGGCATGCTCGACGCGATGGCCCACGACGGCCTCACCGACGCCTTCGAGAACATCGCCATGGGCGAGTCCACCGAGAAGCACAACGCCCGCCTCGGCATCGAGCGCGGCCCGCAGGACGAGTTCGCCGCCGGCTCCCACCAGCGCGCCGCGGCCGCCCAGAAGAACGGCGTCTTCGAGGCCGAGATCACCCCGGTCGAGATCCCGCAGCGCAAGGGCGACCCGGTGCTGTTCACCCAGGACGAGGGCATCCGCCCCGAGACCACCGTGGAGTCCCTGGCGAAGCTGCGCCCGGCCTTCGCCAAGGAGGGCACCATCACCGCCGGCACCTCCTCGCAGATCAGCGACGGCGCCGCCGCCGTGGTCGTGATGAGCAAGGCCAAGGCCGAGGAGCTGGGCCTGGAGTGGATCGCCGAGATCGGCGCCCACGGCAACGTGGCCGGCCCGGACAACTCCCTGCAGTCGCAGCCGTCGAACGCGATCCTGCACGCCCTGAAGAAGGAGGGCCTGGAGGTCTCCGACCTGGACCTCATCGAGATCAACGAGGCCTTCGCGGCGGTTGCCGTGCAGTCAATGAAGGACCTCGGCGTGACCCCGGAAAAGGTGAACGTCAACGGCGGCGCCATCGCCCTGGGCCACCCGATCGGCATGTCCGGCGCCCGTGTGGTGCTGCACCTGGCGCTGGAGCTGGGGCGCCGCGGCGGCGGCGTCGGCGCGGCCGCGCTCTGCGGCGGCGGCGGCCAGGGCGACGCCCTGATCGTCCGGGTCCCCAAGGCCTAGTACACCCTGCCCGTACCCGGCGGCCGTGCCGGGTACGGGCGCATCGGCACCCGCATCCGCGGCGAGAACGAGGAGCGCAGCACGCATGACGGTGGACGTCCCCCAGCTGGTGGCCCAGGCGCGTGACGGCAGGCCCAGAGCGGTGGCCCGGCTGATCTCGCTGGTCGAGGGGGCGTCCCCGCAGCTGCGCGAGGTGATGGCGGCGCTGGCCCCGCTGACCGGCGGGGCGTACGTGGTGGGCCTGACGGGCTCGCCCGGCGTCGGCAAGTCCACCTCCACCTCGGCGCTGGTGTCGGCGTACCGCAAGACGGGCAAGCGGGTCGGCGTGCTCGCCGTCGACCCGTCCTCGCCGTTCTCCGGAGGCGCGCTGCTGGGCGACCGGGTGCGCATGTCGGAGCACGCCTCCGACCCGGGGGTGTACATCCGCTCGATGGCCACCCGCGGCCACCTGGGCGGCCTGGCCTGGGCGGCCCCGCAGGCCATCCGGGTGCTGGACGCGGCGGGCTGCGACGTGATCCTGGTCGAGACGGTCGGCGTCGGGCAGTCGGAGGTGGAGATCGCCTCCCAGGCCGACACCTCCGTGGTCCTGCTGGCCCCCGGGATGGGCGACGGGATCCAGGCCGCGAAGGCGGGCATCCTGGAGATCGGCGACGTGTACGTGGTCAACAAGGCCGACCGGGACGGGGCCGACGCGACCGCCCGCGAGCTGAACCACATGCTGGGCCTGGGCGAGGCGAGGGGCCCCGGCGACTGGCGGCCGCCGATCGTCAAGACGGTCGCGGCGCGCGGCGAGGGCGTCGACGAGCTGGTCGAGGCGCTGGAGAAGCACCGGGCCTGGATGGACGAGCACGGGGTGCTGGCCGAGCGGCGCACCGCGCGGGCCGCGCGGGAGGTGGAGACCATCGCCGTGACCTCGCTGCGGACCCGGATGGCCGACGTGCACGGGGACGCCCACCTGGGAGGCCTGGCGGCGCGGGTGGCGCAGGGCGAGCTCGACCCGTACGCGGCGGCGGACGCCCTGCTGGCCACCCTCACGGAGGGCTGAGGCCCGCTCGCGGCGGCTCACCCGTACGGCGGCGCGGCCGCTGCGGGGCGAGCGGGGCGAACATAGACTGGCGACGCCCGGAATGCCCCGAGATCAGCCCATTGAGGGAGTGGCGCCATGGCGAAGCGCGGCAACAAGAAGCGAGCACGCAAGAAGAAGAAGGCCAACCACGGGAAGCGCCCCAACGCCTGACCGCGGCCCCGGCCGGAACCACAGGAGCCGCACCCCCGACGGGGGTGCGGCTCCTGTGGTGTGCGGTGCGGTTGTTGCCACCGGTACTGCCGGTGGCCGGTGCGCGGTCTACGCGCGATGACCATTGCACCGGCGCGCGGGATCCCGTGGGGTCAGCCCTTGCCGCGCTGGGTGCGCAGGTGCTCCGCGACCGGCTCCAGCGAGCTGCGCAGGGCCGCCAGGGCCTCCGGCGGCAGCAGGTCGATGAAGTGCCGGCGGACGGATGCCACGTGGTGCGGGGCGACCTTCCGCATGAGCTCCATGCCCTCGTCCGTCAGGACGGCGTACAGGCCCCGGCGGTCGGACTCGCAGTTCACGCGGACGACCAGGCCGGCGTTCTCCATCCGGGTGATCTGGTGGGACAGCCGGCTCTTGGACTGCAGTGTCGACGTCGCGAGATCGCTCATCCGCATCCGGTGGTCCGCGGACTCCGAGAGGTTGACCAGGATCTCGTAGTCGTTGTTGGTGAGTCCGAAGGGCTGGAGATCCTTTTCCAGCTGGTGCATCAGCAGTCTGCTGACGTCCAGATGGGTCCGCCAGGTGCACTGCTCGGCATCGGTAAGCCAGCGGGTGGCCGTCTCGGTCTCCATGGTCTCCATGAATGAACTCTACCTAAGAAGTTGAATGACGTACAAAATCGGGAAAGGTGAACATCACAGCCCGAAGCGCCGCTGGAGGTCCCCCAGCTGCCCCGGCATCCGGATGCCCAGCGCCTCCAGCTGCCCGGCCGAACCGTGGCCGCCGCCGGGAATGCCCGGTTCCGCGCCGACCGTCCCGACCGCCTGCTCCGCCATCAGCACCTCCGACGACTGGAGCAGCACCGTCCCGGCCCCGACGAACTCGAACTGGTGCTCCTCGCCCGAGGTGCCGCCGATGCCGGTCAGCGAGCGCAGGCCGCCCAGGACGCCCGACATGTACCCGTGGTCGTAATGGTGGCAGGGAGACGGGCAGTCCGCCCAGCCGACGAGCGCCTGCGGGTCCACGCGCAGCGGGGGTTCCATGAACACCACCGGTCCGTTGGACGCCGCCACGAACTTCCCGGTTCCGATCAGGGTCAGGAAGCCGGGGACGATGGACTGCTTGAGGGAGAGCGAGGGCTCGTAGGCCAGCAGGTTCCCCGACCGGATGGTCAGGTTGCCGTCATCGAGGTCGAACGAGTTCACGTCGAAGGCGCGGTCGGCCAGCAGCATCTTGCCCTGGCCCTGGGCCACCACCCAGTCGCCGGCGTGCAGCGGGGAGTGGAAGCTCGTGCGCAGCAGCCGGTCGAACCGGCCGTTGCCGATCCCGTCGAACTCGATGCGCCCGTAGTACGCGATCATCTTGCCCTTCTGCAGGAACCACTGGTTCCCCTTGAGCTCCACGCAGAAGGTGTACGCGTTGACGTTGTCGTCGGAGGGCAGGGTGTACGGGTCGAAGACCGTTGGACCGCCAGCGCCGCCCGGTCCGCCGGTCACGGGACCAAAATTCACAGCTTCTCCTCCGAGGCCTGTACGTACACGGCGCCCTGGCCCGACAGCTCCAGCTGGAACGCCTCGCCCGAGCCGCGCCCCACCATGTCACGCCAGCCGAGCGCGGTGGAGAGCTTGTTCCTCACGTCCCCGTGGTGGGCCACGTACGCCTGCGGGTCGACGTGGACCGGCCGGTTCGGGGTGATGGGGAGCTCGATCACCCCGCCGTGGGCCATCACGGCCGCCGATCCGTAGCCCTTGAGGGTGGTGGTGAACAGGCCCTGGCCCGTCACCTGGCCGCGCACCATGCCCATGACACCCCCCTGCGAGCCCATGAACATGGTGCCCTGCTGGAGCGTGCCGTCGAAGGCGAGCAGCCGGTCCGCCTCGACGTACAGGGTCTCGCCGGTCAGGTTGATCACCTGGACGTGGCGGCCGCCGTGGCCGAACATCACGGTGCCGCTGCCCTCGACCTCCATCAGCGGGGTCTGCTCGTTCGCCACCCGGCGCCCGATCATGCCCATGACCCCGCCCTGGCCGCCGGTCAGGCTCGGCGTGAAGGACACGTCGCCGCGGTACGCGAGCATCGCGCCCCGCTGGCTGTACATCTTCTGCCCGGGCACCACCTGGGCCTCGACCATCTTCGAGTTGATCTCGCGGAACGGCATCAGACGTCGCCCCCGATGGTGTTGCGCTCGCTGGGCTGCACGTACACCAGGCCCTCGCCCTCGAATCGGATCTGGAACGCCTCGCCCGAGCCCTCCCCGATCAGGGTGCGGAAGGTGACCCCCGACTGGAAGGACTGGCGCAGGTCGCCGGTGTGCGCGATGTACGCCCCCGGGTCCACGGACAGCGGGTACTGGGCGCTGACCCGCAGGACCACCGCCGGGCCGTCCGACATGATCGCCGCCTGGCCGGTGCCCTCGACGGTGGTGGTGAACAGGCCGTTGCCCGTCGCGCCGCCGCGCAGGCCGGTGAACGTGGTGCCGGTGCGCAGGGCCGCGTCCGTGCACAGGAGGTTGCTGGACTCGACGTACAGCTTTTCGCCGCGCAGGCTGACCAGGTTGATCTCGCTCGCGCGGTCGGCGAAGAAGCAGGTGCCGTGTCCCTGCACCTCCATCACGGTCATCTGTTCACCCGTCAGGCGACGGGTCACCATGCCGCGGAGGCCTTCGCCACCGCCGGTCATCTTCTTGAAGGCCATCTGGCCGTCGTACGCAACCATGGAGCCGTTCTTCGCTTTCACGGCATCCCCGGTCAGGTCGACGGCGAGCACCTTGCTGCCTTGGAGTCGGAACTGAGCCACGGGATGACGTTAACGGCAGCGGGCGGAGGCGAACAGGGGCCCCTCGGCCCGACACCGGCGTCGGGGCGCGGGCGGCGGACCCCGGACCCCCCGGCCGGGTGGCGGAAGACGGACCCCGGGTCAAGATCGGGCAAAGCGGCTGAGACACTGGACGGGCCCCAGGCCTCCCCTCCGAACGTCGATGAAGGTTGATGATGGACATCAAGACCGCCTCCGCCCTGCACCGGCTGCGCCTCGTCTCCGTACCGGAGGCGCTGTCCTTCCCGGCGCTGCTGATCTTCGGCTCGCTGCTGAGCCGGATCTCGGACATCGACTACCTGATGATGCCGCTGGGCGCCCTGCACGGGATCCTGTTCCTCGTCTACACGGTGCTCCTGCTGGACGTCTGGAGCACGGCCAAGTGGCCCTTCAAGAAGGCCGCGCTGTTCTTCCTGCTCGCGCTGGTGCCGTTCGGCGGCCTCTACGGCGACAAGCTGCTCAAGCGCGAGGAGGCCGACAGTGTGGCCGCGGCCCGTGCGCACCGCGAGGCGGCCGGGGCGGGCGCGGCGGCCGACGCCTGACCGTCGCGTTCTCGATGACCCCGCCGGGGGTGGCGCTCTCGCGGAGGGACGACGCCGGGCATGTCGGGCTCAGCGTCTTCCGGTTCGGCCACGACGCGCTTGTCACGCCCCATCTGGCCCGGCTCATCGGGCACGACTCCCCGATGCTCCACCTCCGCCGCCAGGGTGACGGTGGGATGTTCGACCGGTTCAGGGATCACGCCGAGGAACTGTGGGAGCGAGGGGTGGCCGTTCCGTAGGCGGCGTGTCCAGCCGCCGCTCAGCGGGACTGAAACCCGTACGCCCAGGGCACGCCTGGGCTGCGTCCCGACCCGGCAACAGGTCCGCCGGGCCCGGTTCCTGGCGCCGTGTCCGGGGCCGGGGGGTCGGTCTGCGGTACGGCGGGCCAGGCCCGGGGCGGAGTCCCGCCACCAGGGGCCCGCCGCCGGGCCGATGCGGTGTGGTCATGCCGGCGGAGGTGCGCCGGTCGCCAGGGCGATGCCCAGGGGGGTGCGTTCGTACAGGACGTGGTGGCCGTGGCGGGACGACAGGAGCAGGCCCGCCCCGTGGAGTGCCTTCAGGTGCGCGGAGACCGTGGCGGGCGCCAGCCCGAGGCGCCCGGCCAGCGCGGTGGTGGAGGCCGGCTCGTGCAGCGCGCACAGCACCTCCGCGCGGCCCCGGCCGAGCAGCCGGGCCAGGGCCTGCGGGGCGGGGCCCGACGGAGCCGTCCACAGGGCGCCGATGCCCCGGGCCGGGTACACCAGCGTCGGCTGCCAGGGCGGATCGTAGCCGCCGACCACCTCCGGCCAGACGAACGCGCTCGGCATCAGCAGCAGCCCCTGCCCGTCCAGGCTGCGGTCGTGGTGGCCCGGCTTCCGGATGGTCAGGGTGTTGCCGGACCAGGCCAGGTCCGGGTGGAGCCCGTCGAAGAGCGCCTCCAGGCCGCCGGCCGCGAGCCGCCGCGAATGGAACAGGATGTCGGCCTCCAGCAGCGCCCGCAGCCGCGGCCAGTGCGGCGCGATCAGCGCCGTCCAGGCCTGTTCCAGCAGGTCGGACAGTTCCCGCACCGCCCGCTCCGGATCCGCGAGCATCCGCCGGCCGGCCTCGCTCTCCGCCGCGCCCGGCGTGCACACCAGGGCCCGCCGCAGGTCCTCCCGTACGGCGTCCGGATCCGCGGAGGCGGCCGCCCGGACCCGCGCCAGCTCCTCCTCGAACGTCACCGACGGCCCGATCGGCGGCGGGCTGAGGAAGTCCGGATTGTGGCCGGCCCGCGGCATCAGCAGCCACAGCGGCCGCAGGTCCAGCCCGTCGGCGGCCGCCCGGATCTGCCGCAGCCAGGGGAGGTGGTAGGCCTGCCGGTGCGGGCGCATCAGGGTGCGCACCGCCTCCTCGGTCTCCCAGCGCGGCGAGATCGAGAACCGGCAGCGCAGCAGGTCGTCCGGCCCGAAGCGGAAGTGGAAAGCCATGGTCCCCCGATCGCGTCGCCGCGCCCGTGAACGATTCGGGCTGGGGCGAATCACTGCCGCGGCCCACCGTAGCCCCGCAGGGTTTCGGCATGGCCACCACCGCCCAGCAGCCGGTCCGCGGCTACCGCCCCGTCTTCCGGGTCCGGGAGTTCCGGTACGTCTTCGCCGCCCACCTGCTGTCCGTGCTCGGCATCGTCGTCGCCGAGATTTCCCTCACCGTCCTCGTCTTCCGCGCCACCGGTTCGCCGCTGATGAGCGCGCTCGCCTTCGCCCTCGGCTTCCTGCCGTACGCCCTGGGCGGCACGCTGCTGGCCCCCCTCGCCGACCGCCACCCCGCCCGCCGCGTCCTCACCGCCTGCGACCTGCTGTGCGCCGGGTGCGCCGCCGCCATGGTGCTGCCCGGCACACCCGTCGGCGCGCTCCTCGCGCTGCGCGCCGCCATGGCCTTCGTCGCCCCGCTCTTCCAGGGCACCCGCAGCGCATCCCTCGGCGACATCCTGGGCACCGGAGACGCCTTCGTCCTCGGGCGCTCGCTGATGCGGATGGTGGCGCAGAGCGCCCAGCTCGTCGGCTTCGGCCTCGGCGGGCTGCTGCTCACCGTCCTCGCGCCGCGCACCGCCATCGCGCTGACCGCGGCCGGGTTCCTCTGCTCCGCCCTGCTGCTGCGCTTCGGCACCCGGGCCCGGCCCGCCCGGGCCGCCGCCGCCGTCGCTGCTGCCGCCGTCGCTGCCGTCGCCGCCCGCACCTCGCCGCTCGCCGGGATGCGGGCCGTGCTGGGCGACCGCCGCCTGCGGGCCCTGACCCTGCTGTTCTGGCTGCCGCCCGTCTTCACGATCGCCCCCGAGGCGCTGCTCGCCCCGTACGCCGACGCCATCGGCGCCGGCACCGCCGCGCTCGGGGTGATGATGTGCGCCCTGCCCGTGGGCACCATCGCGGGTGAACTGTGGGCCGGCTCGGTGCTCGGCCCGGCCGCCCGCTCCCGGCTGGTGGCCCCGCTCGCCGCCGTCGGCCTGCTGCCCCTGCTCGTGTACGCGGTCCGGCCCGGCGTGCCGGTGGTCCTCGCCGCGCTGCTGGCCGTCGGGCTGACCCACGCCCACACCCTCGGCCTCGACCAGTGGTACGTCGACGCCGTCCCCGAGGAGCTGCGCGGCCGGGCGATGACCCTGCTGAGCACCGGTCTGATGACCCTCCAGGGGGTGGGCATGGTGCTGGCCGGCCTCGCCGCCGAGTTCGTCCCCGTCCACCTGGTCGTCGTCGGCGCCGCGGTCCTCGGGACGGCCGTCGTCCTGCTCCTGCTGGCCGAGCTGCGCTCGGCCGCGCGGGGGAGGGGACCGAAGAGTGAGACGGGGCACACCGCCAAATGACCGCCCGGTAGGGTCGGATACGTGTCCAAGCCGCTCAGCCTCCCCTTCGACCCCATCGCCCGCGCCGACGAACTCTGGCAGCGGCGGTGGGGACCGGTGCCCTCGATGGCCGCCATCACCTCGATCATGCGGGCGCACCAGATCCTGCTCGGCGAGGTCGACGCGGTGGTCAAGCCGTACGGGCTGACCTTCGCCCGGTACGAGGCGCTGGTGCTGCTCACCTTCTCCAAGGCCGGCGAGCTGCCGATGTCGAAGATCGGCGAGCGGCTGATGGTCCACCCGACGTCGGTGACGAACACGGTGGACCGGCTGGTGAAGTCCGGGCTGGTGGCCAAGCGCCCCAACCCCAACGACGGCCGCGGCACCCTGGCGAGCATCACCGACAAGGGCCGCGAGGTCGTCGAGGCGGCCACGAAGGACCTGATGGCCATCGACTTCGGCCTGCACACCTACGACGCCGAGGAGTGCAACGAGATTTTCGCGATGCTGCGGCCGCTGCGGGTGTCCGCGGGGGACTTCGAGGAGCGGTAGGGCAGCCGCCGCGGGCCCGCCGCCGCGGCCCGGCCCACCGCCCGCCGGGCCGGGGCCGGCTCCCGGTCGCGGCTCCGGTCCCGGCTCCCGGCGTCAGCGGGGCCGTCCGCCCCCGTTACGCTCATAGCCATGAAACGAAGCGTGCTGACCCGCTACCGCGTCATGGCCTACGTGACCGCCGTCATGCTGTTGATCCTCTGCGGCTGCATGGTGGCCAAGTACGGCTTCGACACCGGCGCCGGCCTGACCTTCGCCGTGTCCCAGGCCCACGGTGTGCTCTTCATGGTCTACCTGGTCTTCGCCTTCGACCTGAGCTCGAAGGCCCGCTGGTCCTTCGGCCGGATGCTGTGGGTGATGCTGTCGGGGACCATCCCGGGCGCCGCGTTCTTCGTCGAGCGCAAGGTCCGCGCCGACATCGAGCCGCTGATCACCGACGGCCTGGCCACCGCCGACGCGTAGCACCCGGCCGCAGCCGCAGCCGCAGCCGCAGCGGCTCGGCCGCAGCCACCGGACCCCGGGGAGAAAGCTCCCCGGGGTTTCCCATCGACATTTACTAGGACGTCCTAGTAAATTCGAAGCATGGACGCTGACGCCATCGAGGAGGGCCGCCGCCGCTGGCAGGCCCGTTACGACAAGGCCCGCAAGCGCGAGGCCGACTTCACCACGCTCTCCGGCGATGCCGTCGATCCGGTCTACGGGCCCCGGCCCGGCGACGCCTACGAGGGGTTCGAGCGCATCGGCTGGCCGGGCGAGTACCCGTACACCCGCGGCCTGCACGCCACCGGCTACCGCGGCCGCACCTGGACCATCCGCCAGTTCGCCGGCTTCGGCAACGCCGAGCAGACCAACGAGCGCTACAAGATGATCCTGGCCGCCGGCGGCGGCGGGCTCTCCGTGGCCTTCGACATGCCGACCCTCATGGGCCGCGACTCCGACGACCCCCGCTCGCTCGGCGAGGTCGGCCACTGCGGTGTCGCCATCGACTCCGCCGCCGACATGGAGGTCCTCTTCAAGGACATCCCGCTCGGCGACGTGACGACCTCGATGACGATCTCGGGCCCGGCCGTGCCCGCCTTCTGCATGTACCTGGTGGCGGCCGAGCGGCAGGGCGTCGACCCCGCCGTCCTCAACGGCACCCTCCAGACGGACATCTTCAAGGAGTACATCGCCCAGAAGGAGTGGCTCTTCGAGCCCGAGCCGCACCTGCGCCTCATCGGCGACCTCATGGAGTACTGCGCCAAGGGCATCCCCGCCTACAAGCCGCTGTCCGTCTCCGGCTACCACATCCGCGAGGCCGGGGCGACGGCCGCGCAGGAGCTCGCGTACACGCTGGCGGACGGCTTCGGCTACGTGGAGCTGGGCCTCTCCCGCGGCATGGACGTCGACACCTTCGCGCCGGGCCTGTCCTTCTTCTTCGACGCCCACGTCGACTTCTTCGAGGAGATCGCCAAGTTCCGCGCCGCCCGCCGGATCTGGGCGCGCTGGATGAAGGAGGTCTACGGCGCGAAGAACGAGAAGTCGATGTGGCTGCGCTTCCACACGCAGACCGCCGGCGTCTCCCTGACGGCGCAGCAGCCGTACAACAACGTGGTGCGCACCGCCGTGGAGGCCCTCGCGGCCGTCCTGGGCGGCACGAACTCGCTGCACACCAACGCCCTCGACGAGACCCTCGCCCTGCCCAGCGAGCAGGCGGCGGAGATCGCCCTGCGCACGCAGCAGGTGCTGATGGAGGAGACCGGCGTGGCCAACGTGGCCGACCCGCTGGGCGGCTCCTGGTACGTCGAGCAGCTCACCGACCGCATCGAGGCCGACGCCGAGAGGATCTTCGACCAGATCAAGGAGCGCGGCCTGCGCGCCCACCCGGACGGCAAGCACCCGATCGGGCCGATCACCTCCGGCATCCTGCGCGGCATCGAGGACGGCTGGTTCACCGGCGAGATCGCCGAGTCGGCCTTCGTCTACCAGCGCGCGCTGGAGAAGGGCGACAAGCGCGTGGTCGGCGTCAACGTCCACCACGGCTCGGTCACCGGCGACCTGGAGATCCTCCGCGTCAGCCACGAGGTCGAGCGGGAGCAGGTGCGCGTGCTCGCCGCCCGCAAGGAGCGCCGCGACGACGCGAAGGTGCGGGCCTCGCTGAAGGCCATGCTGGACGCCGCCCGCGACGGATCGAACATGATCCCGTCCATGCTGGACGCGGTACGCGCGGAGGCCACGCTCGGCGAAATCTGCAACGCGCTGCGCGACGAATGGGGCACCTACACGGAGCCCGCGGGCTTCTAAATAGCCCCCGCACACCCCGGCGCTGCCCGACTTCCCCCGGGGGCCGCCGGAGGCAGGACGAAGGCCGGCCGCGGTGCCGCTGCCCTGAGGCAGCCGCGGCCGGCCTCCTCCGTACCGGGGGACCGCGCGGATCAAGCCGGCGCGCGGGTCGGGCGGGTCGGGCGAATAGGTCAGATAGGGCGGATCGGACGGATCAGGCGGATCGGCCGGACCGGGCGGCTCCGGCGCCGCCCCGCAGGCCGTGCATCAGCAGGGCCGTGAAGGCGCCCGCCCACACCTCGTCCACCGGCTCCGAGCTGACCAGCGCGCGGTGGACCACGGTGCCTGCGATCACGTCGAAGATCAGGTCCGTGGTGCGCCCGGCGAGGGCGGTGTCCTCCTCGTACGGGAGTTCCCCGCGGGCCTGGGCGCGTTCGCGGCCCAGTACGACGAGACGTTTCTGCCGGTCCACGATCGCGGACCGGATCCGGTCGCGCAGGGCCTCGTCCCGCGTGGACTCGGCGACGACCGCCATCAGGGCCGTACGGGCCTCCGGGCGCCGCAGCAGCTTCGCGAACTGGAGGACCACATCCTCGACGTCGGCTTCGAGGGAGCCCCGGTCGGGGAGTTCGAGGGAGTCGAAGAGCTCCGCGACCGCGTCCACGACCAGCTCGTTCTTGCCCGCCCAGCGGCGGTACAGGGTGGTCTTCGCGACCCCGGCCCGGGTCGAGACGTCGCCCATCGTCAGCTTCGACCAGCCCAGCTCGACGAGCGCGTCCCGTGTCGCGGCGAGGATCGCGGCGTCCGCGGCGGCGCTTCTGGGGCGGCCGATGCGGCCACCGGGGGAGCTGGGGGGGTTGTGCATGGCGCAGAACCATACCCGCCAGTAGCGGAACCGCCGGGCCCTTGGGCGTGTGCTTCAGATCACGGGGCGCGAGTGTGCCTGCGGGGTTCGCGGAGGCTCGTGGGGAGTTACGCTACGGCTCGTAGCGTAAGAGCGGCAACCACGCGAAGGGCTACCGGCGCCAGGTGGGGACCCGGCGCCACCACAGCACTGCCACACGGCAGTTCCAGGGGGCGACAGCAACACCGGACCGTTCGACCGCGGGCCGGACCGGCTGCGGCCGACAGCGCAATTCGGCCGATCTTTTTCGTCGGCGCGCACACAGGGGGGAGGATGTACGCATGCAGCCCAGAAACATGTCCATGAGCGGCGTCGTCGACCTCGCCGCGGTGAAGGCGGCCGCCGAGGCCAAGGCGAAGGCCGAGCAGGCGCGGGCCGAGACGGCCCGGCAGGCCGCCCAGGGCGGCGCGCCCGCGGCCGGCGGCGCGGTGCCCCCGTCGGCGCTCGTGATCGACGTCGACGAGGCCGGATTCGAGCGCGACGTCCTCCAGCTCTCCTCCGAGGTCCCGGTCATCCTGGACTTCTGGGCCGAGTGGTGCCAGCCGTGCAAGCAGCTCAGCCCCGTGCTGGAGCGGCTGGTCGTCGAGGCGAACGGCCGCCTCGTCATGGCCAAGATCGACGTCGACGCCAACCAGATGCTGATGCAGCAGTTCGGCATCCAGGGCATCCCCGCCGTGTTCGCGGTGGTCGCGGGCCAGGTGCTGCCGCTGTTCCAGGGCGTGGCGCCCGAGCAGGAGATCCGCGCGACCCTCGCCCAGCTGGTGCAGGTCGCCGAGGAGCGCTTCGGGATCATCGGGATCGAGGTCGACCCGAACGCCGAGGGCGGCGCCCCGGCTGGCGCGGCGGCCGCCGAGGCCCCGGCCGGACCGCACGACGCGCTGCTGGAGGCGGCCGTGACCGCGCTCGACGCGGGCGACCTGGCCGGCGCGGTGCAGGCGTACAAGAACGTCCTCGCGGAGGACCCGGCCAACACCGAGGCGAAGCTGGGCCTGGCGCAGGCCGAGCTGCTCGCCCGGGTCAAGGGCATGAACCCGTCGGCCGTGCGCGCCAAGGCGGCCGAGAACCCGAAGGACCCGCAGGCCCAGATCGACGCCGCGGACCTGGACATGGCCGGCGGCCACGTGCAGGACGCCTTCGGGCGCCTGGTCGACACCGTGCGGGTGACCGCGGGGGATGACCGGGACGCCGTACGGGTACGGCTGCTGGAGCTGTTCGAGGTCATCGGGGCGGACGATCCCCGGGTCACGGCGGCGCGAACGGCGCTCTCGCGGGCCCTGTTCTAGGCGGTACGCCGGCACGGTCCGCCGGGCGGCGGACCGTGCCGGCGATTTGTTGACACGTAGATAAACAACGGCCGCATTTTGCCAAAACTTGGCAATGGCGGCCGCTGTTACTCGCAGTAAGTGGAACCCCGTGAACTGTCCGGTGTGTTCCTCTTCCTCCCGCTCTGCCATGGCCTTGGGTGGCACCCTGTGTTGCTTCCCGATGGCTGCGGGTCGGCCACCGGTTATCAGGCCGTTACCCGCCAGTAACGAACCCCCTTGTGCCCCGGCCTGGAATGGACCACGATCGGCGACGCTCGGTCCTTCCCGCAGAGCCGCCAGCCGGAGCCGCGGTGGAGGGTCCCCACCGGGCCGGCCGGTGACAGTGGCACCTGCCGCAGGACAGGGGGGTCTTCGCCGCACCGGCGGAGCCTGTCCTCCTGGTCGCGTGAACGCGTGACCCAGTGGTTGTCGCTCGGGGGTGAACGCCGGTGTATCGGACGCGGCACGGCCGCGGCACGGCCGCCTGCGCTCCTTCCCGAGGACGTAGCACTTCTCCCATCCCAGGACGGGCTCTGCCCGGACCGGAGATGTACGTCCGAGAAGGAGGAACAACATGAGTTCTCAGGTTCGTGGCGGGACCAGATGGAAGCGCTTCGCGCTCGTCATGGTGCCGAGCATCGCGGCCACCGCCGCGGTCGGTGTGGGTCTGGCGCAGGGTGCCCTCGCGGCGTCGTTCAGCGTCTCCGGTCAGGACTTCAAGGTCAGGGCCGACAGGCTCGAAGGTGACGACCTGATCCAGTACGGCGGCATCGCCAAGGGCAACAACCTGAAGACCGGTGAGCCGGAGCACCACCCGGTCACCATCTCCGGGTTCAGCAAGGCCAAGATCACCAACATGTGCCAGTCGCTGGTCACGCCGACCCCGCTGGGCGCCATCACGCTCCAGCTGCGGACGGGCCACAAGGGCACGCCGGCCGAGGCGACGAACATCTACCTGGACGTCGCGGAGCTCGACACCAATGCCGAGTTCACGAACCTCGACATCGGTGTCGCCGTGGGCGACGAGAGCCACAAGACCAAGCCGCAGCCCGGCACGGTCAGCAACAAGTACGCGTTCTCGCAGCGCGCCGAGAAGGCGATCCTCACGGACGTGAAGCAGAAGGCGTGGGCCACCACGGCGGGCACCTTCAAGCTGCCCAACCTGAAGCTGCGCCTCATGGGCGGCGACCAGCCCTGCTACCAGGACTCCGAAGTCAAGTGATCCGTTCTGGTGCATGACCGGACGGGCGGGCGGACCGCACGCCCGTCCGGGCTCCACAGAGTTCTCCGTACCACCGTTTCCAGGGAGCTGTAGCCCATGAACCCCCAGGCCCCGGTCTACGTTCGCCGCTCGGATGACGCTTGGCTCACCGTGGTGTACTACCACTTCTACGCATGGCGGGGTCGCCGTCCCTTCTGGGCCGGCCTGTTCACGTTCATCGGCGGCTTCCCGATCGCGTACTTCCCGTACGCGGACCTCCGGCTGGGCAACGTCACCCTCGCAATGGCGACGACGGCCGGCTCCGGCTCGCTGATCATCGGCGTCCTGCTCATCACCCTGGGGCTGGCCCTCTGGTTCCAGCAGGGCATCCGCGTGTTCGCCGGGGTCGCCTCGATCCTGCTGGCACTGGTGTCCCTGCCGGTGTCCAACCTCGGCGGCTTCTTCATCGGTTTCACCTTCGCTCTCATCGGCGGCGGCCTCGCGCTGGCGTGGGCGCCCGGCAGCCCGGTGGACGAGACCGACGCGGCCCCGGCCGGTGACACGAGCAAGGCGGAGGCGATGGCGGGTGGCCTGCAGGGCATCCCGGCCCCCCGCGAGACGGAAACGGCATACGCGAGCGAGACGACTGCCCACGCCGATGGCGGGAGGAACAGTGCGGGGTGACGAGACGCAGCCGGGCGTGGCCCCGAGCGCGGAGTCCCGTGAAAGAAAGGGGCCGCGGCACGCCGCCCCCCGGAAGTCGCTGCTGAACAAGATCCAGATACCGGTCGGCAAGACGATGGCCCTGGCGGCCATGCCGACCGCCGTCTTCGTCGGGATGGGCATGGCGCCCAAGCTGGCCATGGCCGACGACAAGGAGATCCCCTTCGCGCCCGGGCCGTGCGTGACCCGGTCCGACGAACCCGCGGAGTCGGCGTCCCCCAGCCCGTCGGCCTCGCCCTCGCCGGGCGCGAGCGCCTCGCCGTCCGCGTCCGCCGCGCCCAAGCCCGGTGTCACCCCGCCGGCGCCGAAGCCGTCCGCGAGCAAGCAGGCAGACGCCACTCGGTCCACGACGGCGGCCCCCACCACCCCGGCCGCCCCCACTCCGTCCGCCTCGAAGACCCCGAACCCGCTGGACCCGCTGGGCGTCGGCGACAAGGTCAAGGACTTCTTCGACTCGCTCGGCAGGCCGCTCCAGCCCGCGCAACCGTCGGCCACCCCGACGACGCCCGCGCCCCCGGCCCCGTCCGCCCCGGCCCCGAACCCCTCGGCCGACGCGATCCGCGAGGCCGCGAAGAAGGCCGGTGTCGACGTCCGCGAGCTGCCCCAGGACGTCAAGGACACCGCGGCGAAGCCCAAGGACGAGACCGGCAAGGACAAGGACAAGTCCGAGAAGGGCGACTCCGACCAGGACAAGGAGACGAAGGATGCGGACGGGAAGCAGCCCTTCCCGTGCCCGACCTACGACGCCAAGGCCCTGGCCGAAGCCGAGCTGGAGCCGGGGATCCCGCTCCTGCCGGACGAGCCCTGGTACCTGGACAGTTCGCTGCTGACCCTCTACGGCCTGGACTACAAGGGGATCGTCGAGGTGAAGACCGCGAGCGGGAAGACCAAGAAGGTCCTGAAGTTCACCGCGGACTCGCTGGACATCAAGGACCTCTACCAGACCGTCGGCAAGGGCGGGACCATCGCCCACCTGAAGTCCCGCCCGGGCTCCACGTCCAAGATCCGCGGCGGCGAGGTGACGATGTACACGGAGAACCTCAAGGGCAACCTGTTCGGGATCATCCCGATCGAGTTCTCCCCGAACAGCCCGCCGCCCCTGAACGTCCCCTTCGCGTTCTTCACGGACGTCAAGGTCGTCCAGGCCGGCCAGTTCGGCGGCACCCTGACCGTGCCCGGCCTGAAGAACTACATGGGCCCGCCGGAGGGATAGCGCGTCGTACCGGCATGACACAACGGACCCCCGGCTGGATTCGTCCACCCCGGGGGTCCGTCGCTCTATCCGTCGATGTCGCCGTCAGGTTCGCAGTAGGGCAGGATGTCGCTGTCCAGGCCGTAGACCTCGAAGAGATCGACCAGGGCCTTGGTGGCTGCCGCCAGACCGCCCTCGCGCATGATGACCAGGTCCGGGATCCGGATGTAGAGGCCATGGGCGCTCTCCCCCGTCCGTAGACGTCGGCGCATCACCTCTCCGACCCTGTCATGGGTCATCAGGCTCGCCGTCCGCTGCGAACCATCGGGTGCGGTGACGATGGCGTCCACGTCCTCGACCGATTCGGGGTCGTCGTCCACGCCGAGGATGTAGGTGACGGAGAACCCCGGGGCCTCCACCGCCGCGAACGGGTTGTCAGGCATAGATGTCCATCAGCTCCGCGGTCACTGTGATGTGCACGGTCAGATGTGCGTCCCTTTTGCCTTCCCCCAAGGCACGTCGAGAGTTTCATGATCGGGTTACGGGTGGTAGTGAGGTTCCGGTCGAAACTACTGGCCAGTAGTCGCAGGGAGTGGAAAACGCCGAGGGCGGCACCTCGCTCCCGGAAGGGATGCGGGGTGCCGCCCTCGGTGTCTGTGCGGCAGGGTCCGGCAGAGCCGGGCGGGTCGGTGTCAGCCGAGGTCGGGGCCGCCCAGGTGGTGGACCCGGACCATGTTGGTGGTGCCGGGGACGCCGGGCGGGGAGCCGGCCGTGATGATCATCGTGTCGCCGGCGTTGTAGCGGCCGAGCTTGACCATCTCGGAGTCGACCAGGTCGACCATGGCGTCGGTGTTGTCCACGTGCGGGACGACGTGGGACTCCACGCCCCAGCTCAGGGTGAGCTGGTTGCGGGTGTTGACGTCGGTGGTGAAGGCCACGATCGGCTGGACGGCGCGGTAGCGCGAGAGCCGGCGGGCGGTGTCGCCGGACTGGGTGAAGGCGACCAGGGCCTTGCCGTCGAGGAAGTCCGCGATCTCGCACGCCGCGCGGGCGACCGAACCGCCCTGGGTGCGCGGCTTCTTGCCCGGGACCAGCGGCTGCAGGCCCTTGGACAGGAGCTCCTCCTCGGCCGCCGCGACAATCTTCGACATCGTCCTGACGGCCTCGATCGGGTACGCGCCGACCGAGGACTCGGCCGACAGCATGACCGCGTCGGCGCCGTCGAGGATCGCGTTGGCGACGTCGGAGGCCTCCGCGCGGGTCGGACGGGAGTTGGTGATCATCGACTCCATCATCTGGGTGGCGACGATCACCGGCTTGGCATTGCGGCGGCACATCTCGATGAGCCGCTTCTGGACCATCGGGACCTTCTCGAGCGGGTACTCGACGGCCAGGTCGCCGCGGGCCACCATGACCGCGTCGAAGGCGGCGACCACGGCCTCCATGTTCTCGACGGCCTGCGGCTTCTCGACCTTGGCGATGACGGGGACCCGGCGGCCCTCCTCGTCCATGACCCGGTGGACGTCCTTGACGTCGTTGGCGTCGCGGACGAAGGACAGGGCCACCATGTCGCAGCCCATGCGGAGGGCGAAGCGCAGGTCGTCTACGTCCTTCTCCGACAAGGCGGGGACGTTCACGGCGGCACCCGGCAGGTTGATGCCCTTGTGGTCGGAGATGACCCCGCCCTCGATGACGATGGTCTTGACCCGCGGACCCTCGACCTCGGTCACCCGCAGCTCGACGTTGCCGTCGTTGATCAGGACCTGGTCGCCCTTGGCCACGTCGCCCGGCAGGCCCTTGTACGTGGTGCCGCAGATGGACTTGTCGCCCGGGACGTCCTCGGTGGTGATGGTGAACTCGTCACCGCGCACCAGCTCGACGGGGCCCTCGGCGAAGGTCTCCAGACGGATCTTCGGACCCTGGAGGTCGGCGAGGACGCCGACCGCGCGCCCGGTGTCCGCGGAGACCTGCCGGACGCGGTCGTACCGCTCCTGGTGTTCTGCCTGGGAACCGTGGCTGAAATTGAATCGGGCCACGTTCATGCCTGCCTCGATGAGCGCTTTCAGCTGCTCATACGAGTCGACGGCGGGGCCCAGCGTGCAGACGATTTTGGAACGGCGCATGGACGGATCCTATCGGTTTGTTTCGCAGCGGAATATTCCGTCTGGCGGAAAGTCCAAGTGACTACTGGGTAACCAGCGCATACGCCTGGGTGGCGATTTCCAGCTCCTCGTCCGTCGGGACCACCGCCACGGCCACCCGGGCGTGGCCCGGGGAGACGAGCCGCGGCTCCGCCGAGCGCACGGCGTTCGCCGCCGGGTCCAGCACGAGCCCCAGCTCCGCCAGGCCGTCGACCGCGGCCTCGCGCACCTGGTGGGCGTTCTCGCCCACGCCGGCCGTGAACGCCACCGCGTCCACCCGGCCCAGCACCGCCGAGTAGGCGCCGATGTACTTCTTCAGCCGGTGCACGTACGCATCGAAGGCGAGCCGCGCCGATTCGTCGCCCTCGCCCGCACGCCGCAGTACCTCGCGCATGTCGTTGTCGCCGCACAGGCCCAGCAGACCGCTCTTCTTGTTCAGGAGCGAATCGATCTCGTCCACCGAGAGTCCGCCCACCCGCGCCAGGTGGAAGACCACCGCCGGATCCAGGTCGCCCGAACGGGTGCCCATGACCAGGCCCTCCAGCGGGGTCAGGCCCATCGACGTCTCCACGCACACCCCGCCCCGGACCGCCGAGGCCGAGGCCCCGTTGCCCAGGTGCAGCACGATCACGTTCACGTCCTCCGCCGGCCGGCCCAGCAGCGCGGCCGTGGCCCGGGAGACGTACGCGTGCGAGGTGCCGTGGAACCCGTACCGCCGGATCGCGTACTTCTCCGCCGTCGCCGCGTCGATCGCGTACCGGGCGACGTGCTCCGGCATCGTCGCGTGGAAGGCCGTGTCGAAGACCGCCACCTGCGGGAGGTCCGCGCGCAGCGCGCGCGCCACCTCGATGCCGGTCACGTTCGCCGGGTTGTGCAGCGGCGCCAGCGGGATCAGGCTGCGGATCTCCGCCAGCACCTCGTCGTCGATGACCGTCGGGGCGGTGAACCGCGTCCCGCCGTGCACCACCCGGTGCCCGACGGCGGCCAGTTCGGGGGAGTCCAGGCCCATCCCGTCGGCGGCGAGCTCCGCCGCGACCGCCGCCAGGGCCGCCTCGTGGTCGGCGATCGCGCCCACCCGCTCCCGCTTGCCGCCCGCGGCCCCCGGGCCGGCCAGCGGCTCGTGGACGAGCCGGGAGGTCTGCTCGCCGATGCGTTCCACTAGGCCGACGGCCAGGCGGGAGGAGTCCGCCATGTCGAGCAGCTGGTACTTCACCGACGAGGAGCCGGAGTTGAGGACGAGGACGCGTGATGCGGTGGTCACGATGGAGGTCTTTCCTTGGGGGTGAGGGGAGGTCAGGCGGTGAGGGGCGCGTCCTGCGCCTGGATCGCGGTGATGGCCACCGTGGTGACGATGTCCTGCACCAGCGCGCCGCGCGACAGGTCGTTGACCGGCTTGCGCAGCCCCTGGAGCACCGGGCCGACCGCGATGGCGCCCGCCGACCGCTGCACGGCCTTGTACGTGTTGTTGCCCGTGTTGAGGTCGGGGAAGACGAGCACGGTCGCGTGGCCGGCCACCTCGGATCCGGGCAGCTTCGTCGCGGCGACCGAGGGCTCCACGGCGGCGTCGTACTGGATCGGGCCCTCGACGGCCAGGTCGGGGCGCTGCGCGCGGACGATCCCGGTGGCCTTGCGCACCTTGTCGACGTCCGCGCCGCTGCCCGAGGTGCCGGTCGAGTACGAGAGCATCGCGATCCGCGGCTCCACCCCGAAGGCCGCCGCGGTCGCCGCCGACTGGACGGCGATGTCGGCGAGCTGCGCGGCGTCGGGGTCCGGGTTGACCGCGCAGTCGCCGTACACGAGGACCTGGTCGGCCAGGCACATGAAGAAGACGGAGGAGACGATCGAGGCGTCGGGCTTCGTCTTGATGATCTCGAAGGCGGGGCGGATGGTGGCCGCGGTGGAGTGCACCGAGCCGGAGACCATGCCGTCGGCGAGGCCCTCCTGCACCATCAGGGTGCCGAAGTAGTTGACGTCGGTCACCACGTCGCCCGCCAGATCGACCGTCATGCCCCGGTGGGCGCGGACCTTCGCGTAGTACTCGGCGAACCGCTCCCGCAGCGGGGAGGTCGCCGGGTCGATGAGCTGCGCGCCGGAGACGTCGACGCCCAGGTCGGCGGCCTTCTTCAGGATCGCCTGCTCGTCGCCGAGCAGGGTCAGGTCGCAGACCCCGCGGCGCAGCACCACGTCCGCGGCGCGCAGCACGCGCTCCTCGGTGCCCTCGGGCAGCACCACGCGGCGGCGGTCGGCGCGGGCCCGCTCCAGCAGCTCGTGCTCGAACATCATCGGGGTCACCCGCTCGGAGCGGGCGAGCGCCAGCAGCCCGCGCAGCTCGGCGGTGTCCACGTGCCGTTCGAACAGGCCGAGCGCGGTCTCCAGCTTGCGCGGGGTCGCGGAGTTCAGCCGGCTCTGGAGCGAGAACAGCTCGGCGGCGGTCGGGAAGCTGTTGCCGGCCACCGACACCACGGGCGTGCCCGGCGCCAGCTTCGAGGCCAGCGCGAGGATGTCCTCCCCCGGGCGCTCGTTCAGGGTCAGCAGCACGCCGGCGATCGGCGGGGTGCCGGAGGCGTGCGCGGCGAGCGCGCCGACGACCAGGTCGGCCCGGTCTCCGGGGGTGACGACCAGGCAGCCGGGGGTCAGCGCGTTCAGGAAGTTGGGCAGCATGGCGCCGCCGAAGACGAAGTCGACGGCGTCACGGGCGAGCCCCGCGCCGTCGCCGAGGAGCACCTCTCCGCCGAGCGCCCGGGTGATCTGGGCGACGGTCGGGGCGGCCAGGGACTTGTCGTCCGGCAGCACGTAGCAGGGCACCGGCAGGCGGGCGGCCAGCCGCTCGGCTATGGAGTCCCGGTCCGCGGCGGCCACCCGGTTGACGACCATCGCGACGACGTGGCAGCCCAGGCTCTCGTACGCGCGGTAGGCGTTACGGGCCTCGGCGCGCACCTCGTCCGCGGCCCGCTTGGTGCCGCCCACGACGGGAACGACCACCGCGCCCAGCTCGTTGGCGAGGCGGGCGTTGAGGGCCAGCTCGTCGGGGAGGTTCGTCTCGGCGTAGTCCGTGCCGAGGACGAGCATGACGTCGTAGTCGCGGGCCGCCTCGTGGTAGCGGTCGACGAGCCGGGAGACGAGCTCGTCCGTCCCCTTCTCCGCGAGGATCGCGGACGCCTCGCGGTACTCCATGCCGTACGCCGTCGAGGCGTCCTGCTCGATCCGGTAGCGGGCCCGCAGCAGCTCGAAGAGGCGGTCCGGCGCGTCGTGCAGCAGCGGCCGGTAGACACCGACCCGCGCCGTCTGGCGGCTCAGCAGCTCCATGATCCCCAGCTCGACGACCTGGCGGCCGTCACCCCGGTCGATGCCGGTCACGTACACGCTGCGCGTCACGCGTGCTCTCCGTCCCTGGTGCGAAAATATCCCCGATAGAGTGGGCTTGACCTCTTGACAATACCTCCGCCGGTGGTTAGGGCGCCCCCCGGGCAATGGGCCCGGAGGGCAGGGCCGAACGGCCTGACGGGGGAGCGGTACGGGACGCGCGGCCTCCCCGGCCCGTGGAACAATCGGACAAGCCTCACGATATGACCAGGAGCAGGAGACACAGGACGATGCGTATCGGAGTTCTCACCGCAGGTGGCGACTGCCCCGGCCTGAACGCCGTCATCCGGTCGGTCGTGCACCGCGCCCTGGTCGGGCACGGCGACGAGGTCATCGGCTTCGAGGACGGCTTCAAGGGCCTCCTGGACGGCCACTACCGCCCCCTCGACATCAACGCGGTCAGCGGCATCCTCGCCCGCGGCGGCACCATCCTCGGCTCGGCCCGCATGGAGCGCGCCCGCCTGCACGAGGCCGCCGAGAACGCCAACGAGCTGGCGGAGCGGTACGGCCTCGACGCGCTCATCCCGATCGGCGGCGAGGGCACGCTGACCGCCGCCCGGATGCTGGCGGACGCCGGGATGCCGGTCGTGGGCGTGCCGAAGACCATCGACAACGACATCTCCGCCACCGACCGCACCTTCGGCTTCGACACCGCCGTCACGGTGGCCACCGAGGCCATAGACCGCCTCAAGACCACCGCCGAGTCGCACCAGCGCGTGATGGTCGTCGAGGTCATGGGCCGGCACGCCGGCTGGATCGCCCTGGAGTCGGGCATGGCCGGCGGCGCGCACGGAATCTGCCTGCCGGAGCGCCCGTTCGAGGTGGACGACCTGGTGAAGATGGTGGAGGAACGCTTCTCCCGCGGAAAGAAGTTCGCCGTCATCTGCGTCGCCGAGGGCGCGCACCCGGCCGAGGGCTCCATGCCGTACGAGCGGGGCGCGATCGACCAGTACGGCCACGAGCGCTTCGCCGGCATCGGCAACCGGCTCGCCATCGAGCTGGAGCACCGCCTGGGCAAGGAGGCCCGCCCGGTCATCCTCGGCCACGTCCAGCGCGGCGGCGTCCCCACCGCGTACGACCGGGTCCTGGCCACCCGCTTCGGCTGGCACGCGGTGGAGGCCGTGCACCGCGGCGACTTCGGCAACATGACCGCCCTGCGCGGCACCGACATCGTGATGGCCCCGCTCGCCTCGGCCGTCACCGAACTGAAGCGGGTCCCGGCGGACCGCATGTACGAGGCCGAGTCCGTCTTCTGACGCCCCCTCCGCCGCCCCGCGAGCGTACGCGCCCACCGGCCGGCCGCGGCGCTAAGCGGCCTCGGGGAAGTGGGGAGTGGGGCACGCCCCCGCGCCGCTTAGCCGGTCGGCGGGTGGTCCGGGGCGGAGGCGTAGGACCAGAAGCGGTCGACGATGCCCGCGAGGAACTCGCGGCCCGCGTCGCCCGTCCCGGCGCCGCCCGCGGCCCCGCCCCAGCCGAGGGTGGCGACCATGGTGGCCTGGTAGTCCGCGTGCAGCCGCTCGACCACCGGCTCCAGGCGCTGCCGGGGCACCGGCAGGAGCTTGGCGAGCGGCTTCACGTACGCCTGCCAGCGGGTGGTCACGGCGCTGCGCAGCAGCTCCGCCAGCTCCTCCTGCTTGCCGGCGGCCGCCACGAACTGGGCCAGGGTCAGGCCGAGGATCTGGGCCAGGGCCACGGACTGGCGTTCGTTGCCCTTCCAGCGCCCGGAGTCCTCCATCTTCTGGTAGGCGCCCGTGTCCAGGCCGATCCGGCGGGCCAGTTCGTCCGCGGGCATGCCCCGGGCCAGCCGGTGCTCCCGCAGGGTGACCGGTTCGGCGAGCAGTTCGCCGGGCGCGCACCACAGCACGCCGGCGAGGGCCGTCAGCTCGGCGGCGGTCGGCGTCTTCTCGCCGCGCTCCCAGGCCATCACGGTCTCGGGTTCGACGATCAGTCCGTACTGGGCCCGCAGGCCGTAGGCGACGTGGCCGGGTGCCATGCCCAGGGCCGCGCGGAGGCGGCGCGCGGCGGGGGCGTTGAAGGGTGGGCTGGAGTGCACAGGGCACACCGTAGGAGTGCCCGGGGGGTGGCGACTACAGACTGTTCAAACAAGCCCACACCTCGTAGGAATATCCTATGGAGTTCGGGGCATTGGTCCGGATTTCCGGCGACTGTCCGGTAATCGGACGCGCTCTCGGGGCCATGGCCAGCGTACGGTTCCGTCCGGCCGCCGCGGCGCCTCTCTACGCGATCTTCACCGGTCCCCCGCACCCGCCCTGAACCGGACCCCGCCCCCGTACGTGATCCATACCGGGGCCCTCGTGTACGGGGGTGGCGAGGGCCCCGCCCGCCCCGCTCCGGCCGCCTGCTCCAGGAGCTCGAAGGCGTGCCGGAGCAGGCGGCGTGCCGGCGGCTACGGCCTGAACCAGACCGTCGCCAGCGGCGGGAGGGTCAGGCGCAGGCTCGCCGGCCGGCCCTGCGCCGGCTCGCGCAGGGGCCGCAGCGGCGCCGGGTGGCGGACGCCGCTGCCGCCGTAGGCCTCCAGGTCCGTGTTGACGACCTCCCGCCACACGGGCACCTCCTCCGGTACGCCGATCCGGTAGTCGTGCCGCACCACCGGCGAGAAGTTCGACACGCACAGCAGCTGCGAGCCGTCGTGCGCGTACCGCAGGAAGGCGAAGACGTTGTCATCCGCCGCGTCCGCCTCCACCCACGCGAAGCCCTCGGGCACGGTGTCCCGCTCCCACAGGGCGGGCGCCGCCGCGTAGGCCCGGTTCAGGTCGCGGACCAGGGTGCGCACCCCCTGGTGGTCGGCGGCCGCCGGATAGGAGGGGTCCAGCAGCCACCAGTCCGGCCCGTGCGCCTCCGACCACTCCGCGCCCTGCGCGAACTCCTGCCCCATGAACAGCAGTTGCTTGCCCGGGTGGGCCCACATGAAGCCCAGGTACGCCCGGTGCCCGGCCCGCTGCTGCCACCAGTCGCCGGGCATCTTCGACACCAGCGAGCGCTTGCCGTGCACCACCTCGTCGTGCGAGATCGGCAGCACGTAGTTCTCGCTGTACGCGTACACCATCCCGAAGGTCAAGTCGTGGTGGTGGTACTTGCGGTGCACCGGCTCCTTCTGCACGTACCGCAGGGTGTCGTGCATCCAGCCCATGTTCCACTTCAGGCCGAAGCCGAGCCCGCCCGCGTCCGTGGGCCGGGTGACCCCGTCCCAGGCGGTGGACTCCTCCGCGATCGTCACCACGCCCGGGCAGCGCCGGTACACGGTCGCGTTCATCTCCTGGAGCATCGCCACCGCGTCCAGGTTCTCCCGGCCGCCGTGCTCGTTGGGCGCCCACTGGCCCTCGCCGCGCGAGTAGTCCAGGTAGAGCATCGAGGCCACCGCGTCGACCCGCAGCCCGTCGATGTGGAACTCCTGGCACCAGTAGACGGCGTTGGCGACGAGGAAGTTGCGGACCTCCTTGCGCCCGTAGTCGAACTCCAGCGTCCCCCAGTCGGGGTGCGCCGCCCGCCGCGGGTCCTGGTGCTCGTACAGCGGCCGCCCGTCGAACTCCGCGAGCGCCCAGCCGTCGCGCGGGAAGTGCGCCGGCACCCAGTCGAGGATCACCCCGATGCCCGCCCGGTGCAGTGCGTCCACGAGCATCCGGAACTCGTCCGGGGTGCCCATCCGCGCGGTGGGCGCGTAGTAGCCGGTGACCTGGTAGCCCCAGGAGCCGCCGAAGGGGTGCTCCGCGACCGGCATCAGCTCCACGTGCGTGAAACCGAGCTCCTTGACGTACGGCGGGAGCTGCTCGGCCAGCTGCCGGTACGAGAGCCCGGGACGCCAGGACGGCAGGTGCACCTCGTACACCGAGAACGGGGCCTGGTGGGCCGGTCGGGCGCCGCGCGCGGCCATCCACCGGTCGTCGCCCCACTCGTACCGGGAGTCGGTCACGACCGAGGCGGTGGCGGGCGGGGCCTCCGTCCGCCGGGCCATCGGGTCGGCGCGCAGGGTGTGGCCGCCGTCGGGCCGGGCGATGTCGTACTTGTAGAGCGTGCCCTCGCCCACCCCCGGCAGGAACAGCTCCCACACCCCGGACGCGCCGAGCGAGCGCATCGGGTGGGCGACCGGGTCCCAGTAGGAGAAGTCCCCGGTGACCCGCACCCCCTGCGCGTTCGGCGCCCACACCGTGAACCGGGTGCCGGCGACGCCCTGGTGGACCATCGGCCGGGCGCCGAGCGCCGTCCACAGCTCCTCGTGCCGGCCCTCGCCGATCAGGTGCAGGTCGAGCTCGCCGAGCGCGGGCAGGAACCGGTACGGGTCGTGCACTTCGATCTCGTCGCCGTCGTACGCCACCAGCAGCCGGTAGTCCGGTACCTCGGCCAGCGGCAGCAGCCCCGAGAACAGGCCGTCGCCGTCGGAGTGCAGCTCGGCCCGCAGCCCCTTGGCGACGAGGGTGACCGTTTTCGCGTACGGGCGCAGCACGCGGACGGCCACCCCGCCCCGCAGGGCGCGGGCGCCGAGGACGGCATGGGGGTCGTGGTGCCGGCCTTCGAGCAGGCGGGCCCGCTCCTCCGCGCCGAGTGCGGGCGCCGGCCGCACCCCGTGCGGCGGTGGTGGGGCTGCGGTGTCCGCCCGGCGGGCCCGGGGCGTACGGGCCCTGCGGCCGGACCCGGCTTCGGACGCGGGTGCGGCCGCGGCCGCGGGTCCGCCCGCGGCGGCGGGCGGGACTGCGTTGCGGACGGTCGGTGACGGCTGTCGTGCGGCGCTCACGCGAGCGGCCTCCTCGGGGGCTTCGGGTGGGGGTGGGGGGCGGCGGTGGAGCCGGGCTGCTGCGGGGGCGGCGGCACGCGGCGGGCCGGGCGCTCCCGTTCGGCCAGGCGGCGGATGGCCGCCATGGGGACGTGCAGCCAGTCGGGGCGGTGCCGGGACTCGTAGCGGGCCTCGTACACCGCCTTGTCGGTCTCGTACGCGCGCAGCAGGACGGGGTCCTCGCGCGGGTCGCGGCCGGTGGTGCGGGCGTAGCCCTCGCAGAAGGCGGCCCGGCAGGCGTCCGCCCAGGCGGGGGCGAACGGCCGGTGCGAGCGGGCCGCGTAGTCGAACGACCGCAGTATCCCGGCGATGTCGCGCACGGCGGGTTCGGGGCGGCGGCGGTCGGCCAGCGGCCGGGCCGGCTCGCCCTCGAAGTCGATCAGGGCCCAGCTGCCGTCGGCGGTGCGCAGGGTCTGGCCCAGGTGGAGGTCTCCGTGGATCCGCTGGGCGGGCACCCCGCTGCCGCGGGAGGAGGCGGCCAGGGCGTCGAACGCCCCGCGCAGCCCGGGCTCGTAGGGCCGCAGCGCCGGCACCTCGCGGGCCGCGGCCGCCAGCCGGGCCGTCATCCCGGCGGCGAGCCGGGACGTCTGCCCCGGGCCGAGGGCCAGGGTGGGCAGGGCGGCGGCCAGCGCGCTGTGCACCTCGGCGGTGGCCCGGCCCAGGGCGTGCGCCTCGGCGGTGAAGTCGGCTCCCGCGCCGAGCCGGCGCAGCGCCAGCTGCCAGCCGTCGTCGGAGCCGCGCAGGTACGGCTGGAGCACACCCAGGGTCAGCGGCTCGGAGCGGCCCCGGCCGTCGCGCGGGCCGCCGGGCAGGTCGGCCTCGTACCAGGCGACGGGTGCCGGGACGCGGGTGCAGCCGGCGGCGGCCAGCGCTCTGGGCAGCTCCAGGTCCGGGTTGACGCCGGGGCCGACCCGGCGGAACACCTTCAGGATGTGTGAATCCCCGTAGACCAGCGAGGAGTTGGTCTGCTCCCCGGACACCGGCCGGGGTGCGGCCTCGGCGGGGATGAGGGCGTCCGGGTCCCGGTCGAAGCGGAGCGGGCCGTGGCTGCCCGGGGTGCGCAGCCGCTCCAGCAGCAGCGTGGCGAGCCGCGGGTCGCCCAGGCCCTCGTACACGGCGTGGCCGGCGTACGGGCCCTGCTCGGCGTTTCCGATCAGGGCGGGCGCGAGCGCGGGCGGCAGCGGCGCGGGGCGCACCCCGAGCAGCAGCTGGTAGCAGTCCGCGGCCCCGTCGGCGCAGTCCACGCCGATGAGCAGGTGCAGCAGGCCGGGGGTGACCCCGGCCGGCAGCAGCTCGACGGCGCTGACCAGGCGGAGCCGGGTGATGGCGCGCCCCTTGCCGGCGAACCAGCGCTGCCGCGGCAGCCACGAGCGCAGCATCGGCTCCAGCGGTCCGAGCGGGACGGCGGCCGGACTGCTCTGGCGGCTCCGGGCGGATGCAGCCTCCGACATGGCGTCGTCCTTTCCCCGGGCCGTCACAGAAATGCGCAGAGTGTCCCGGATGGCGAGGGTTGCTGTCCGGTGGTGGGTGGTGTCGGGTCAGCGTGGTGCGTGGTGCGTGGTGCGTGGTGCGGTGGGTGGCGCGGTGGTGCGTCGCGCAGGTGGTGCGTACGGGGGCGGGCACAGGACCCGTGCGGTGCCCGCCCCCGTGGCGTTCCGGGCCGCCGGCCTCCCCGGGTGCGGGGAGGCCGGCCGGGCCGGACATCCTGCGAAGGCCCTACTCGCGCCGCAGGCGGAACCAGTAGAAGCCGTGCCCGGCGAGGGTGAGCAGGTACGGCCACTCGCCGATCGGCGGGAAGCGCACGTCACCGGTGAGTTCCACCGGCACGCGCCCGTTGAACGACCGCAGGTCGAGCTCGGTGGGCTGGGCGAAGCGCGAGAAGTTGTGCACGCACAGCACCAGGTCGTCGCCGTACTCGCGGAGGAAGGCGAGCACCGCCGGGTTGGTCGACGGCAGTTCGGTGTACGAGCCGAGGCCGAAGGCCGGGTTCGCCTTGCGGACCTCGATGAGCCTGCGGGTCCAGTACAGCAGCGAGGAGGGCGAGGACATCGCGGCCTCGACGTTGGTGACCCGGTATCCGTAGACCGGGTCCATGATGACCGGCAGGTTCAGCCGGCCCGGATCGCAGGAGGAGAACCCGGCGTTGCGGTCCGGGGTCCACTGCATCGGCGTGCGCACGCCGTCGCGGTCGCCCAGCCAGATGTTGTCGCCCATCCCGATCTCGTCCCCGTAGTAGAGGACGGGCGAGCCGGGCAGGGACAGCAGCAGGGCGGTGAACAGCTCCATCTGGTTGCGGTCGTTGTCGAGGAGCGGGGCGAGCCGGCGCCGGATGCCGATGTTGGCCCGCATGCGCGGGTCCTTGGCGTACTCGGCGTACATGTAGTCGCGCTCTTCGTCCGTGACCATTTCGAGGGTGAGCTCGTCGTGGTTGCGCAGGAAGATGCCCCACTGGCAGCGCTCGGGGATCTGCGGGGTCTTGGCCAGGATCTCGGAGACCGGGTAGCGGGATTCTCTTCGCACCGCCATGAAGATCCGGGGCATCACCGGGAAATGGAACGCCATGTGGCATTCGTCCCCGCCGGCGGCGTAGTCCCCGAAGTAGTCGACGACGTCCTCGGGCCACTGGTTGGCCTCGGCGAGCAGCACCGTGTCCGGGTAGTGCGCGTCGATCTCCGCCCGGACCCGCTTGAGGAACCGGTGGGTGGCCGGGAGGTTCTCGCAGTTGGTGCCGTCCTCGGCGAACAGGTACGGCACGGCGTCGAGGCGGAAGCCGTCGATGCCGAGGTCCAGCCAGAACCGCAGCGCCGACATGATCTCCTCCTGCACCGCCGGATTCTCGTAGTTGAGGTCCGGCTGGTGCGAGAAGAAGCGGTGCCAGTAGTACTGCTTGCGTACCGGGTCGTACGTCCAGTTCGAGGTCTCGGTGTCGACGAAGATGATGCGGGCGTCCTGGTACAGCTTGTCGTTGTCGGCCCACATGTAGTAGTCGCCGTACGGCCCGTCCGGGTCCTTGCGGGACTGCTGGAACCACTCGTGCTGGTCGCTCGTGTGGTTCATGACGAAGTCGATGATCACCCGCATGCCGCGCTGGTGCGCGGCGTCCACGAACTCCACGAAGTCGGCGAGGTCGCCGAACTCGGGCAGGACGGAGGTGTAGTCGGAGACGTCGTAGCCGCCGTCGCGCAGCGGCGAGGCGAAGAACGGCGGCAGCCACAGGCAGTCGACGCCGAGCCACTGGAGGTAGTCCAGTTTGGCGGTGAGCCCCTTCAGGTCGCCCACCCCGTCGCCGTTGCTGTCGTGGAAGGAGCGTACGAGGACCTCGTAGAAGACCGCCCGCTTGAACCAGTCGGGGTCGCGGTCCTGGGCGGGGGTGTCCTCGAAGGTGTCGGGGACGGGATCGTTGATCATCATGTGGTGGGTGACCCTCCGGTGGGCGGGGACGGTCGCAGAGCGATGAGAACGTGCGCGGGCGTGCGACCCGGCTCTAGGCGCACGTAGTTCGCCCTGCCCCAGTGATAGGTCTCGCCGGTGAGCTCGTCGCGCACCGCGAGGGACCCGTGCCAGTCGAGGCCGAGTACCGGCATGTCCAACGAGACCGTCGCCTCCTGGGTGTGGTGCGGATCGAGGTTGACGACCACCAGTACGGAATTGGCGCCCGCACGCTTCGAATAGGCGATCACCTGGTCGTTGTCGGTCGAGTGGAAGTGGATGTCGCGCAGCTGCTGGAGCGCGGGGTTGCGGCGGCGAAGCCGGTTGAGCGTGGTGATCAGCGGGGCGATGGAACGGCCCTCGCGCTCGGCGGCGGCCCAGTCGCGCGGGCGCAGCTCGTACTTCTCGGAGTTCAGGTACTCCTCGCTGCCCTCCCGGACCGGGGTGTTCTCGCACAGCTCGTACCCGGCGTAGACGCCCCAGGCGGGGGAGAGGGTGGCGGCGAGCACGGCACGCACCTCGAAGGCGGGGCGGCCGCCCTTCTGCAGGTAGGCGTGCAGGATGTCCGGGGTGTTCACGAAGAAGTTCGGCCGCATGACGGACGCGGACCGGGTGCCGGACAGCTCGGTGAGGTACTCGGTCAGCTCCGCCTTGGTGTTGCGCCAGGTGAAGTACGTGTAGGACTGCTGGAAGCCGATCGCGGCGAGCGTCCGCATCATGGCGGGGCGGGTGAAGGCCTCCGCCAGGAAGATCACGTCGGGATCGGTCTTGTTGATGTCCGCGATCACCTTCTGCCAGAACACGACCGGCTTGGTGTGCGGGTTGTCGACCCGGAAGATCCGGACGCCGTGGTCCATCCAGTGGCGCAGGATCCGCACCGTCTCCTCGACGATGCCGGCCATGTCGGTGTCGAAGTGGATCGGGAAGATGTCCTGGTACTTCTTCGGCGGGTTCTCGGCGTACGCGATCGTCCCGTCGGGGCGGTGGCTGAACCACTCCGGGTGCTTCTCCACCCACGGGTGGTCGGGGGAGCACTGGAGGGCGAAGTCCAGCGCGATCTCCAGGTTCAGCCCGCGGGCCCGCGCGACGAACGCGTCGAAGTCCTCCAGCGTCCCCAGGTCCGGGTGGACGGCGTCGTGGCCGCCCTCCGGGGAGCCGATGGCCCACGGCACACCCGGGTCCCAACTCGCCGCGGACAGCGTGTTGTTCGGGCCCTTGCGGAAGGTGGTCCCGATGGGGTGGACCGGCGGCAGGTACACCACGTCGAAGCCCATCGCGGCGATGGCGGGCAGCCGTTCGGCGGCCGTCCGGAACGTGCCGCTCACCGGCTTGGCGCCCGGCTCGACCACGGCCCCCTCGGACCGGGGGAACATCTCGTACCAGGAGCCGAACAGGGCCCGCTTGCGCTCCACCAGCAGCGGCCGGCCCTTCGCGGCGGTCACCAGCTCCCGGTACGGGCGCCGGGCCAGCGCGGCCTGTGCCCGGGGCTCGCGGGAGGCGGCGTACCGCTCGGCGACGGGGCGGTCCTCGTCGCGCATCGCGGCGGCGGCGGCCAGCACGTGCTCGCGGCCGTCCCGCTTGAGGATCTTGGCGGCGGCCCGCTCGTAGAGATCGGCACCCTCCAGCAGGGTGAGTCCCGGGTCGATGCCGGCAGGGATCTTCACCTCCGCGCGGGCCCGCCAGGAGGCCAGCGGGTCGCTCCACGCCTCCACGGTGTAGGTCCACCTGCCCTCGGTGTCGGCGGCCACCCGGGCGCCCCACCGGTCGGTGCCGGGCGCGAGCTCGCGCATCGGCACGGCGGGCCGCACCCGCCCGTTCGGGTCGCGGAGGAGGACATGTGCGGCGACCGCGTCGTGGCCCTCGCGGAACACGGTGGCGGAGACCTCGAAGACCTCGTCCACCACGGCTTTGGCGGGTCTGGTCCCGCAGTCGGTGGCGGGCAGGACGTCCAGCACGGGAATACGACCGATCATGATGGGATCACCTGGGGGCAGTTCGCAGGGCTCGGTGACGACGGGCCGGCCGGGAGGCCGACGGGTAGTGCACGCTCTGTTGGCTCTGTTTCTAGCCGCTCGGAGGACGGCTGGGCTGCGGGCATGGCCGCTCCTGTCCGCGTTCACTCGGGTGGCGGGAGAGGGGTGGGCGAGGTGTGCCGTGCAACTACGCGGGGAGCCCTTCCCACTCTCGCCCGACCCAATCCGCGTGCTTGGTTAACTACTCGTACGTAGTGGCGCAGCACCGACCAAGAAGAGGCGGAGCTTCCGCCGAGGCTCCGTCAAGTCGGTCTGGACTACCGGATGTACCGTCAGCCGCCCGCGTCACACGGGTCACTCGAATGTGTCCGGTGCAACGGGTGAACGTGCCGAACCGCCCTTAACCGGGCAGGAGTACAACGGCCGGAAAGGCACACGCGTGCGGTGCATTCCCGCCGTTGTGCGCAGGCCGCCGCGAACGGCGCCGACACCAAGCCCGACCGGCCGTTTCGGGTGGCCGTGCGATGTATCCGAAGTGACAGTGCGGACTTGGCGAGCGATCATGGAGCATCTCCGTGGATCCGCGTGCGCCCGACTGCCGGCCGGGGGGAACGGGCCGCGTAGCCGTCGTGCAGCGCCGCACCGCCCCGAAGCCTTCCTGGTGCGTCCCACTCGTGTGGCGGCCCTGCTGACCGCGGGCCTCGTCACCGTCCTCGGGGTACCCGGCGTCGCGGCCGCCGATACGCCGAAGCAACCGGATCAGCGACGGCTCGCACTCGGCGGTCACGGTGGTGGACGCGCCCGGCACGGTGGTCACCAACAACACCGTGTACGGCTACTGCTCCGCCACGGTGGCGGTCAGCGGCACTTCGGCGGGTGCCGGGATCTTCAACAACGTTCTCCGCCAGGAGGGTTCGGGCGGCGGGTACGGGACGGTGCAGCCGCGCCACGGGACCGCCGTCTCGCAGAGCGCGGTCGAAGGAACCCGCGTCGGCCACAACCTGTACGTCGGCAAGGTTCCCGCGCTGTACGACCGGGCCGGAACCGGCCATGCGACCCCCGAGGCGTTCCAGGCCGCGACCGGCCAGGGGGCGAACGACCTCCAGGCCGCGAAGCGCGAGGACGCGTTCGAGGTGGCGGGCTCCCTGATCGTCGACTCCGCCGACCCGATGGCTCCGGGCGTGCTGCCCACCGACTACCGCGGGTACCCGACCGGCGACGACCCGGGCACGCCCAACACCGAGGGCGGGTACCTGGACCGCGGGGCCGTCGAGGTCCAGGACGGCCTGAGCCAGGTGTGGATGCCGGTGGACAAGCCGTGGGCGCCGGCCGGGACCCCGGTCGAGGTCCAGGCCGTGTCGAACAGCAACCGGTCCACCCAGATGAGCTGCGCCCTGGCCGGTGAAGCGCGTGGACGTGGGCTTCGGCGACGGCACCACCGGGCAGCACTCCGAACTGACCGGCTTCCGGCACACCTACGCCCGGCCCGGCGACTACAAGGTGACGGTGACCGTCGGGGACTCCAAGGGCGCGACGTCCACGGTCTCCCGGACCGTCAAGGTCGACTACGCGCCGTCGGGCTGCGTCGCCACGGAGCCGTTCCGCCTGCTGGACACCCGCACCACCGGCAACCCGCTGCAGGGCGGGGCGCCCGCCCCGTCGTGCTGCCCGTCGGCCTGTCCGTCCCGGACCACGTCCACTCCGGCGGCATGGCCGCCGCCGTCCTCAACGTCACCGTCACCGGCGCCACCGAGGACACCCACCTCAGCGTGTGGCCGTCCGGCCGGCCCCGCCCGGCCACCTCGAACGTCAACGTCCGCGCGGGCGGTACCTCCTCCAACACGGTCACCGTCACCCCGGCCGTGCCGAAGCGGCTCGCCGGCACCCGCACCACCGGCAAGCTCGCCCCCGGCGCCACCACCACCGTCGCCGGCCTGCCCGCCCGCGCGGTCGGCGCGGCCTCCCCCGCGCAGCCGCGCGCGGTGGCCGGGGCGGCGGCGTTCCGCGGGGGTGCTCCGCGGCCGCTTTCCGCCGGGGCGTTCCGCAGCGGCACTCCGCGGGGGCGCCGCGGGCGTACGGGGGACGCCGCCGAGGCGCCGTGGCAGGGTCCGGCGGGGCGGGGATAGCCTTCCGGGGGTGTTGCGCGGTCGCACAGCGTGGTGCGGCCGCTCCGGTCCGCACTTGCCTGCGAAGGTGGAACGCGTGAAGGCAATCCGTCGATTCACCGTACGCCCCGTACTCCCCGAACCGCTGCTGCCGCTCGCCGGCCTCGCGCGCAACCTGCGCTGGTCGTGGCACACGGAGACCCGCGAACTCTTCCAATCCGTCGACCCCGAGGGCTGGCAGGCCGCAGGCGGCGATCCCGTCCGCCTGCTCGGCTCCGCATCCGCCGCCCGCCTCCGGGAACTGGCCGGCGACCGCCGGTTCCTGCGCCGGCTCGCCGTCGCCGCCGCCGACCTCGACGACTACGTCCACGGCGCCAGGTGGTACCAGACCCACGACGACGGGGCCGACCTCCCCGCCGCCATCGCCTACTTCTCGCCCGAGTTCGGGATCACCGCCGCCCTGCCCCAGTACTCGGGCGGCCTCGGCATCCTCGCCGGGGACCACCTCAAGGCCGCCAGCGACCTCGGCGTCCCCCTCATCGGCGTGGGACTCCTCTACCGGCACGGCTACTTCCGCCAGTCCCTGTCCCGGGACGGCTGGCAGCAGGAGCACTACCCCGTCCTCGACCCCAACGAACTGCCCCTGTCCCTGCTGCGGGACGCCGACGGGGCCCCGGCCCGCGTCACCCTCTCCCTGCCCGGCGGCCGCACCCTGCACGCGCACATCTGGCAGGCCCGCGTCGGCCGGGTCCCGCTGCTGCTCCTCGACTCGGACGTCGAGGACAACGACTGCGGAGCCCGCGAGGTGACCGACCGGCTCTACGGCGGCGGCAGCGACCACCGGCTGCTCCAGGAGATGCTCCTCGGCATCGGCGGCGTGCGCGCGGTGCGGACGTACTGCGCGCTCACCGGCCACCCGGCCCCCGAGGTGTTCCACACGAACGAGGGACACGCCGGCTTCCTCGGCCTCGAACGCATGAGGGAACTCGACGGCGAGCTGGGCCTCGGCTTCGACGCCGCCCTGGAAGCGGTCCGGGCCGGAACCGTGTTCACCACCCACACCCCCGTGCCCGCCGGCATCGACCGTTTCGACCGCGCCCTGGTCGCCCGCCACTTCGGCCCCGGGGGCGAGCTGGACGGCGTACCCGTCGAGCGGATCCTGGACCTGGGGGCCGAGTCCTACCCCGGCGGCGACCCCGGGGTGTTCAACATGGCGGTGATGGGGCTGCGCCTGGCCCAGCGCGCCAACGGGGTCTCCACCCTGCACGGGGCCGTCAGCCGCGGCATGTTCGCCGGGCTGTGGCCCGGCTTCGACCCGGCCGACGTGCCCATCGCCTCCGTGACCAACGGGGTGCACGCCCCGACCTGGGTCGCCCCCGAGGTGGTCCGGCTCGGGGCCCGCCAGATCGGCGCCGGCCGCACCGAGGACGCCCTCTCGGTGGGCGGCTCCCAGCGCTGGGACGCCGTTGCCGACATCGCCGACCAGGACATCTGGGACCTGCGGCGGGGCCTGCGCGAGCAGCTGGTGCTGGAGGTCCGCGAACGGCTGCGGGCGTCCTGGCGCCAGCGCGGGGCCGCCGACGCCGAACTCGGCTGGGTGGACTCCGTACTCGACCCGGACGTCCTCACCATCGGCTTCGCCCGGCGCGTCCCCTCGTACAAGCGGCTCACGCTGATGCTGCGCGACCCCGAGCGGCTGCGCCGGCTGCTGCTGCACCCCGAGCGGCCGGTGCAGATCGTCGTCGCCGGCAAGGCACACCCCGCCGACGACGGCGGCAAGCGGCTGGTGCAGGAGCTGGTCCGGTTCTCCGACGACCCGCGGGTGCGCCACCGGATCGTGTTCCTGCCCGATTACGGCATGGCCATGGCGCAGAAGCTCTACCCGGGCTGCGACATCTGGCTGAACAACCCGCTCCGCCCGCTGGAGGCGTGCGGCACCAGTGGGATGAAGGCCGCGCTCAACGGCTGCCTGAACCTGTCCGTGCGGGACGGCTGGTGGGACGAGTGGTTCGAACCCGACTTCGGCTGGGCCATCCCCACCGCCGACGGCCTCGGCGTCGACGAGGAGCGGCGTGACGACCTGGAGGCGGCCGGCCTCTACGAACTGGTCGAGGAGCGGGTCGCGCCCCGCTTCTACGACCGCGCGGACCGCAGCGGACTGCCGGTGCGGTGGATCGAGATGGTCCGCCGCACCCTCGTCTCACTCGGGCCCAAGGTCCTTGCCGGGCGCATGGTCCGCGAGTACGTGGAACGGCTGTACACGCCGGCAGCGCGCGCCCACCGGGCCCTGGACGCCGCGGCGGCACGCGACCTCGCCTGGTGGAAGGGTCGGGTCCGGGCCGCCTGGCCCAAGGTCTCCGTCGAGCACGTGGAGGCGCTCGCCGCGGCTCCCGTGAACGGCACCGCCGAGCTGGGGGCCACCCTCACCCTGCGCGTCCTGGTCGCGCTGGACACGCTCGTACCCGAGGACGTGGAAGTGCAGGCCGTCGCCGGCCGGGTGGACCCGCAGGACGTGATCCGCGACGGGCGGTCCTTCCCCCTCAAGCCGGCCGCCGGGCCGGACCTGGAGGGACGCTGGGTGTACGAGGGCCCGCTCGCCCTCGACCGCACCGGGCCCTTCGGCTACACCGTGCGGATCCTCCCCACGCACCCGATGCTGGCCTCGCCGGCCGAACTGGGGCTGGTCGCCGCGCCCGCGGACACCGACGCGGGCGGCGAGGGCGGCCCGCAGGGCGGCGTACTGCTGCGGTAGCGGGGCCCGCGGGGCCCCTCGGCAGGGGGCGGGCGGCGGCTCCACCGGCCGCCCGCCCCGCCGGGCACCGGCACGGGCACCGGCACGGGTCCGGGTACGGGGCCGGGTACGGGGCCGGGACGTCGGACGAGCCGGATCCGTCGTCGGCGGGCGGGGCGCGGGAGGGGGTTCCGCAGGCGCGGCGGGGCGGCGAGCGCACCGCCCGCCGAGGGGCGGCGGCGCCTGCCGGATGGGGGTTGCAGGGCGTGCCGGGCGGGTGAAACTGTGCGCCCGCCGGGCATGCCGAACCGATTCAGCAGCGGGCTCCGCTCCTACGCTGCCCGCTGGATGCCACCGGACTGGCATCCAGCCCCCACAGAACGGACTGCCTTCCCATGCGCCTTCGCACCGCTGCCGTAGCGTTCCTCGGAGCCCTCGCCCTCGCCGTGCCGCTGGCCGGACCGTCGCTGGCCGACGACTTCGACGACCGGCCCAACCTCGGCCGGCTGGACTACATCGTCGAGAACGGGAACGGCGGCGAGCGCCGGCACATCCGCCCGGCCGACAACGACACCTGCTACGAGCTGACCGGCACCTCGCCCCGCGACCCGGCCATCGCCGTGCGCAACGGCACCAAGTCCCGGGCCACCCTCTTCTCCGAGGACGGCTGCAACGGCCGCCCGGAGCGGGTGCTGGAGCCGAAGGACGTCGTCTTCGACGTGGAGGTCCGCTCGGTGGTCTTCACGCCGGTCCACGTGGACAGGGACGACAGGCGCGACCCGTTCGGCGACGAGCGCTTCGACGACGACCGCATCGACGACGACCGCTTCGGCGGCGACGGCCACCCCGAGCGCGCCCTCGTGGGCGGCAGGCAGAAGGCGTTCGTGCTCCCGAAGAAGGACCGGCCCCGGCCGCAGCAGGAGGGGCGCCGCGTTCAGGCGCCGGACATGTTCGGCGGCATCCTCCACAGCATCCCCTGACCGGGAGCCGGCGCCCGCGGGGCCGGTCCCGCCGCATGGAACAGGGCCGTCCGGGAGGGTCTCTCCCGGACGGCCCCGTGCTGTGTCAGCCGTCGTGCCCCACCCTGCCCCGAGGGGTCAGAAGGTCAGCTTCCAGCTGTTGATGTAACCGGTGTCGAGGCTGGCGAGGTCCGCCACGCGGAGCTTCCAGACACCGCCCGCGACCTCGGAGGAGGCGTTCACGGTGAAGCTCTGGACGATGTTGTCCGCGCTGCCGCCGCTGCGGTTGCGCAGGTTGTACACGGTGCCGTCGGGGGCGACCAGGTCGACGCGCAGGTCACCGACGTAGGTGTGGACGATGTTCACGTCCACCTTGAGGGTGCTCGGCGCGTTGCCCGTGCGGGTCACCGTGATCGGGGACTCGACGGTCGAGTTGTCCGCGATCTGGTAGTCGTTCGTGTTCTCGAAGACGTTCTGCTGGACGGTGCCGACGGTCCAGGTGAAGGAGGCCGTGCCGGTCCGGCCGGCGGAGTCGGTCACCGTCACCGTCGTGTTCGACGTGCCCGCGGTGGTCGCCGTACCCGAGATCAGACCCGTCGAGGAGTTGATCGACAGGCCCGCCGGCAGGCCGGTCGCCGCGTAGCTCAGCGGGCCCGGGTTGGTGCTGGTCGCCTGGACCTGGAGGCTGACCGCGGTGTTGACCATGGTGGTCTGGTTCGGGATCTGGGTGACCGTCACGCCGTCGCTGATGCGGGAGCCGACGTTGACGGCCGCCCACGTGTTGGCCGTGTTGTTGTACGTGGCCGAGCCGGCGCCGTAGAGGTCGGCGGCGGCCTGGAGGGTCGCCGTGCGGGCGGCCGCGTAGTTGGTGTTCGACTTGAAGTAGCCGACGGTCAGCGCGCGGAACCAGATTTTCGACGCGGCGTCGCGGCCGATGGGCGTGACCGGGAGGCCGTCGGAGGTCGGCGAGTCGTAGCTCACGCCGTTGACGACCTTGGCGCCGGAGCCCTCGGAGGCCAGGTAGTACCAGTGGTTGGCCGGGCCGGAGGAGTAGTGCACGTCGATGCCGCCGAGGCCCGAGTACCAGGCGTCCTTGGACGCGCCGTCCTTGCTCGGCTTGTCCATGTAGCGCAGCGGGGTGCCGTCGCCGTTGATGTCGATCTTCTCGCCGACGAGGTAGTCGCCCACGTCGGTCGGGTTGTTGGCGTAGAACTCGACGGCGGCCGCCATGATGTCGGAGGTGGCCTCGTTCAGGCCGCCGGGCTCACCGCTGTAGGTCATGTTGCCGGTGACCGAGGTCAGGCCGTGGGTCATCTCGTGCGCGGCCACGTCGGTGGAGGTGAGGGGCTTGGCGTTGCCCTCGCCGTCGCCGTACGTCATGCAGAAGCAGGAGTCGCTCCAGAACGCGTTGACGTAGTTGTTGCCGTAGTGGACGCGGCTGTACGGGGCGACGCCGTCGTTGCGCAGGCCGTTGCGGCCGTGCACGTTCTTGAAGTAGTCCCAGGTGACCGCGGCGCCGTAGTGCGCGTCGGCGCCGGCCGTCTCCAGGTTGGAGGGCTGGCTGTTGCCCCAGACGTCGTCCGGTCCGGAGAAGAGGGTGCCGGTGCCGGAGGTGCCCCGGTTGAGGTTGTACGTCTTGTGGCTGCCGCGGTTCGTGTCGGTCAGCGTGTAGCTGCTGCCCGACTGCGCGGTGCCGAGGTTGACCTGGCCGCTGTACATGGTGTTGCCGGTGCCGGTCTCGATGGCCTGCCACTCGGTGATCTTCGCGCCGGTCTTGGCGTTGGTGACCACGTGCAGCTCGTTGGGGGTGCCGTCGTCCTGGAGGCCGCCGACGACGGTCTCGTACGCGAGGACGGGCGCGCCCTCGGCCGCCCAGATCACCTTGCGGGCGTTCTTGGCCGGCTTGGCCTCCGTGGAGCCCGCCTCCTTGGCCGCGGAGACGGCCTGGCCCTCGGCGGCGGCGGGGGTGACCGCCGCGTCGGTGTCGGCGACCTTGATCTCGTGGTGGGTGGCCTTGGTGACGCTCTTGGTGACGCCGCCCTTGGCATGCACCGTCAGGTCGCCGCCGAGCACGGGGAGTCCGGCGTAGGTGCGCTCGTAGGTGGTGTGCGTGGTGCCGTCGGCGTCCTTGACGACATCGCGGACGATCAGCTTCTCCTGCCCGCCGAGGCCGAGCGCCTTCGCCGCCTGCACGGTGGTCGCGTTGGCGTCGGCGATGAGCGTCGCACGCTCGGAGGGGCTGAGCTGGAGCGGGGCGGCCCCCGGGTCGGACTTCGCGGAGGTGCTGCCCTGGGAGGCGGTGGCCTCGGCGGACGCGGTGCCGGCCTGGATGCCGACGGCGAGCAGCGCGGCAGCGGCGACGAGCGCGCCGGCCGCGGTGACACGCCTGTGGGGGGTGGGACTCAACGCAGACTCCTTCTGCAAGGGGGGTCCGGACGGCTGGGTGGGCCGCCGGGCAGAGCAGGGCGGTGCGATGAACGGATCGAAGAGTGCCACCTGCACGTCGCAATGTCAGGGCCGCGTCAAAAGGTTGGCCGGAAACGGTTCGTTGACCGAGTAGACGTATCCGGTATCCGGACCCTTCACCTTCGCATGCGTCGGCAATGCGCCAATAATCTGGAACAACTGGTACCGCTTGCTAACGCTTGCGCAACAAGAGTCCCCGTTCCAGGGTTCGCTACTTGTCCTAAGAGTGTTTGTCGTACTGTTTCCCGGTGCGCCTGATGTCCATGGCCTGGGGAAGCCGCGGACACGCGCGAGAGTCATAGACCACGTGCCAGGGGGGCCCATGAGGCATGTTCATTTTCCTGCGCAAAGAGTGGCCGGAGCGGCAACCGAGCTTGCTGCTGCGCCAGTGAGGCGGATCGGAGACAGGGCGCGCTGGTACCTGCCCGCCGCAGTCTCGGCCGACCTCCTCGGCGCAGGCGTGCCCGTGGGCCTCGTCTTCAACGCCGCGCAGCAGGCCCGGCCGCTGTACTGCGCCGCCGGGGCCGCTCTGGCGTGGGGCGGGGTGCAGGCGGTGCGCCGCCGTTACGCCGCCCGCGCGCTCGGCGAGTCCCGCGGTGTCCTGCCGGTCGTACACGACTGGCTGATTCTCATCGGTGTCCTGGCCGTCGCCCGCGTGGTGACCGGGGAGAGCACGCCGCGGCTCGCCGCACTCGGCGCCCTGCTGCCGGCCCTCCTCATCACCGTGGCCTGCCACAAGCTGACCTACCGCCACCTCTCGGCGGCCCGCCGCGAGGCACAGGCCGTCAGCAGGGTCCTCGTGATAGGGGAGCCGGCCGCGGCGGACTCCGTCATCTCCCACCTCGCCGCGCGCACCGACCACCCCTACGTCGTCGTCGGCGTGGTCCCGGTCGGCAGCGGCCCGGTCGACAGCGGCGTGCCCGTCGCGGGCCGGCTCGACGCCCGGACCTCCGAGGGCCCGACCGCCGACGCCTCTGCCGTCCTCGGCGCCGTCCGCAGCCATCACGCCGACCTCGTGCTCGTCGCCCCCGGGGCGCGGATCGCGGGGGAGCGGCTGCGCCGCATCGCGTGGGCCCTGCACGACGCCGGACTGGAACTGGCCGTCTTCCCCGGCCTGGTGGAGGTCTCCGTCAAGCGCCTGGAGACCCTCTCCGCCGGCGGACTCGCCGTGCTGCGGGTCGCACCGCCCGTCAGCCGGGGCGTCCAGCCCCTGCTCAAGTCCGTCCTGGACCGGGCCGGCGCCGCCCTCGGGCTGCTGCTGCTCTCCCCGGTCTTCCTCGCCATCGTCCTGGCGATCCGCCTCGGCTCCCGGGGCCCGGCGTTCTACCGCCAGCAGCGCATCGGCCGCGACGGCGTCCCGTTCACCATGTGGAAGTTCCGCACCATGGTCGTGGACGCCGACCGGCTCAAGGCCGAACTGGCCGGGGCCAACGAGAACGACGGCCTCATGTTCAAGATCCGGCGCGACCCCCGGGTCACCCGGGTCGGCCGGCTGCTGCGCCGCACCTCCCTGGACGAACTGCCCCAGCTGTTCAACGTGCTGACCGGGCAGATGTCACTGGTCGGGCCGCGCCCGCCGCTGCCGGAGGAGGTGGCCCGCTACGACGAGGTCGAGCTGCGCCGGCTCACCGTGCGGCCCGGCATGACCGGGCTGTGGCAGATCAGCGGCCGGTCCGACCTGTCCTGGGACGAGACGATCCAGCTCGACCTCCAGTACGTCGACAACTGGTCCTTCACCAGTGACGTCGACGTGATGGGCCGTACGCTCCGCGCCGTGGTCGACGGCCGCGGAGCGTACTGAGGAGCCGCAGCACCCGTGCGCTCAGCTTCGCGTACCGCCGACGGCCCCGCCCTGCTCGAGCCACCACCGGTAGGTGGCGGCGATGCCGTCCCGCAGCCCGATCTCCGGCTTCCAGCCCAGCGAGGTCAGGCGGCTGACGTCCAGGAGCTTGCGCGGGGTCCCGTCCGGCTTGGAGGTGTCCCACGCCAGCCGGCCCGTGAAGCCGGTCACGTCGGCGACCGTCTCGGCCAGCGCCTTGATGGTCAGGTCCTCACCGCAGCCGATGTTGACCGGCTCGTCCCCGTCGTAGCGCTCCAGCAGCAGCGCACAGGCGGCCGCCAGGTCGTCCACGTGCAGGAACTCGCGGCGCGGGGTGCCGCTGCCCCACAGGGTGACCTCCTCGCGCCCCTCGGCGGCGGCCTCGTGGAAGCGCCGGATGAGGGCGGGCAGCACGTGCGAGGACTCCAGGTCGAAGTTGTCGCCCGGGCCGTAGAGGTTCGTGGGCATCGCCGAGACGAACGAGGCCCCGTACTGCTTGCGGTACGACTGGACCTGGACGATGCCCGCGATCTTCGCGAGGGCGTACGCCTCGTTGGTCGGCTCCAGCGGGCCGGTCAGCAGCGCGTCCTCGGTGATGGGCTGCGGGGCCAGCTTGGGGTAGATGCAGGACGAGCCCAGGAACAGCAGCCGGCCGACCCCGGCGGCATGCGCGCCGCCGATGACGCTGAGCTGGATCCTGAGGTTGTCCTCCAGGAACTGCACCGGGTACGTGCTGTTGGCCATGATGCCGCCGACCTTGGCGGCGGCGAGCACGACCGCGTCGGGGCGGACGTCCTTCAGGTACGCCCCGGTCGCGGCGGCGTCGCGCAGGTCGAGGTCGGCGCGGCCACGGGTGAGCACCTCGTGGCCGTCGGCGGTCAGGCGGCGGGCGACCGCGGAGCCCACGAGGCCGCGGTGGCCCGCGACGAAGACGCGGGCGTTCGGGGGCAGGAGCGGCAGCGAACTTGTCATACCGCCGATGATGCCAGTCCGCGCCCGCGGGCTGCGGGGCGGTCCGGACCGGCCCTCCGCCCGCCCTGACGGCCGTCCGTCCACACCGCGCGAAGCCGCCGGGACCGCCCCGTGTACGGTACGCATCCAGCCCCGGCCCGAAGCCGATCCCCGAGGCGCAGCCTCACCACTCCAGACCGAAACGATCCCCAGGGGGACCCCACATGGGCAAGACCGCACTGATCACCGGCGTCACCGGGCAGGACGGCTCCTACCTCTCCGAGCTTCTGCTTTCCAAGGGCTACACGGTGCACGGGCTCGTGCGGCGGTCCTCCAGCTTCAACACCGAGCGGATCGACCACATCTACCAGGACCCGCACACCGCCGACCGGTCCTTCTTCCTGCACCACGCCGACCTCTCCGACGGCGTCGCGCTCGTGAACCTGCTCCGGGAGATCAAGCCCGACGAGGTCTACAACCTCGGCGCCCAGTCGCACGTGCGCGTCTCCTTCGACGCCCCCCTCTACACCGGCGACGTGACCGGCCTCGGCGCGCTGCGGCTGCTGGAGGCGATCCGCGCGAGCGGCGTCGACACCCGCATATACCAGGCCTCGTCCTCGGAGATGTTCGGTGCCACCCCGCCGCCGCAGAACGAGAAGACCCCGTTCCACCCGCGCAGCCCGTACGGCGCCGCCAAGGTCTTCGCCTACTGGACGACGGTGAACTACCGCGAGGCGTACGACATGTTCGCGGTCAACGGGATCCTCTTCAACCACGAGTCCCCGCGCCGCGGCGAGACCTTCGTGACCCGAAAGATCACCCGGGCCGTCGCCCGCATCAAGGCCGGCCTCCAGGAGCACCTGTACCTCGGCAACCTCGACGCCGTCCGCGACTGGGGCTACGCCCCCGAGTACGTGGAGGCCATGTGGCGGATGCTCCAGCAGGACGAGCCCACCGACTACGTCGTCGCCACCGGCGTCCCCGCGACCGTCCGCCAGTTCCTGGAGTCCTCCTTCGCCCACGCGGGCCTCGACTGGAACGAGCACGTGCGCTACGACGCCAAGTACGAGCGCCCCAGCGAGGTCGACGCCCTCATCGGGGACGCCTCCAAGGCGCAGGAACTGCTTGGCTGGAAGCCGACGGTCCTGGTGGACGAACTGGCGCGGATCATGGTCGACGCGGACATCCGCCAGGTCGAGGACCAGCTGGCGGGAGCAACCATCCGGATCGACCGCTGAGGCCTTATATTTCCCCTACGATTTGCCGTGTCCCGGCCATTGGCGCAGCGTCTGCGGCTCGCGCCGGGGCAAGACTTCCGTATGTCCGCTGTGCGCCCTCGCTGCTGAACCCTGTGTTCCGATGTGGTACGCAGAGGGTCAAGTGAGGTGGCCGGGCCCCGCGTGAGCCCTGGTCTGCGTCCGTACATACGGCTGTTCGGATAGTTCCAGCCATACACCGGGCGATTGCCCTGGGGGGTTCATGCGTAGATCCAGAGGGCTGACTGCCGCCCTCGTCCTGTCACTGGCCGGTGCCGGAACGGGGATAGGCCTGGTGCTGATGCCCCAGGCGTCCGCCATCACCCCGCCGGTGGCCTTCACCGCGGACAGCCTGCCGACCTGGCAGCCCAACGGCGTCGTCTTCGCGATGGCCCAGGCGAACGGCACCGTCTTCGCCGGCGGCACCTTCTCGGCGGTCCGCCCGCCGGCCGGCGGCTCCGGCGCCGAGCAGGAGGCGGTGAACTTCGTCGCCCTCGACGCCGCGACGGGCAACCCCACCTCCTGCAAGCTGGCCTTCACGGTCAGCGAAGGCACGGCGACGGTGCGCGCCCTGGCCGTCTCGAAGGACAACAAGACCCTCTACGCAGGCGGCTACTTCGGTGCCGTCAACGGCACCCCGGTCTCCAGCCTCGCCGCGATCGACATCGAGAGCTGCAGCCCCAAGGCCTCCTTCCACCCGGGCTTCCCCGCCACCGTGCGGGCCCTCGCCGCCTCCGACGACACCCTGTACGCGGCCGGCGACTTCAACACCGTCGAGGGCCAGACCCGCGAGCGGTTCGCCGCGGTCGACGCCGCCTCCGGCGCGGTCAAGCCCTTCACCGCCAACGCCGACGAGCCGGGCCGCGCCGTCGCGGTCACCCCGGACGGCAAGAACGTGCTGCTCGGCGGCGACTTCTTCGCGGTGAACGGCTCCAACACGCACGCCCTGGCCGTGGTGGACGCCATCTCCGGCAAGGTCGCCAAGACCTACGACAACATCCCGTCGAACTCGGTCGTCAAGTCGATCGCCACCGACGGGAACGGCTTCTACACGGCCAACGAGGGCTCCGGCGGCGGCGTCTTCGACGGCCGCATCGGCCTGCGCCTGAGCGACTTCGGGGAGAAGTGGCGCGACCGCTGCCTCGGCGCCACCCAGTGGGTCCTGCCGTACGACGGCGTGCTCTACAGCTCCTCCCACGCGCACGACTGCTCCACCGAGCTGGAGTTCCCCGACGGCAAGCGCCACCACCTGCTGGCCCAGCCGACGGACCACACCGGCACCGCCCCCGCCCCCGTGGACGGCTTCGTCCGCGGTCCGCGCAAGCTCGGCTGGTTCCCCGACACCAACGACGGCATCGGGGAGGGCATCGGCCCGCGCGTCATGGCCGTCGCGGAGAAGGGCGACACGAAGTACATGTGGATCGGCGGTGAGTTCACCACCGTCAACGGCGTCGAGCAGCAGAGCCTGACCCGCTTCGCCTCCACCGGCGACCGCGGCGCGCCGACCACCCCGGTGGCCAGCGCCGGCAGCGTCAAGCCCGGCGAGGTCCAGGTCCGCTGGCGCACCAGCTACGACGCGGACGACAGCAAGCTGACGTACCGCATCTACCGCAACGGCTCCAGCACTCCGGTCCACACCATGACCGCCGAGTCCCTCGAGTTCGAGCGGCCGCAGGCCTCCTGGACCGACACCACCGTCAAGGCCGGCCAGTCCTACACCTACCGGGTCACCGCCACCGACGCGGCCGGCAACACCAGCGCCCTGTCGGCCACCGCCTCCGTGACCGTCCCGAACAGCCAGCTGGCCTACCCGGCCCAGGTCCGCGCCGACGGCGCCCAGCTGTACTGGCGCTACGACGACACCGTCAGCCCGTACACGGCCGACTCCTCGGACGGCGGCAACACCAGCGGCGTCCAGGTGGGCGCCCCGGCCCTGCGCCAGGCACCCGGCGCCATCAGCGGCGCCGGCACGGCCATGGGCTTCAACGGCACCAGCCAGCAGGTGTACAGCGACCACCGCCAGACGGTCGGCAGCAGCTACACCATCGAGACCTGGTTCAAGACGAACACCACGCGCGGCGGCAAGCTCGTCGGCTTCGGCAACAACACCACGCGCAACAGCGGCTCGGCCGACAAGCACATCTACCTGACCAACGCCGGACGCCTCGTGTTCGGCGTGTACAGCGGCTCGGCGCGGACCATCGCCACCGGTCTGTCCGACACGTACAACGACAACAAGTGGCACCACGTCGTCGCCACCCAGGGCCCGTCGGGCATGGCGCTGTACGTCGACGGCCAGAACAAGGGCACCCTGAACGTCACGGACTCCGCCTCCTACGCGGGCTACTGGCACGTCGCCGGCGACAACCTGTCCGGCTGGCCGAACCGCCCCACGAGCAACTTCTTCGCCGGCCAGATCGACGAGACGGCCGTCTACCCGAAGGTACTCACGGCAGCCCAGGTCAAGAACCACTTCGACCTGGCGAAGGCCCCCTCCGACACGGTCTCCAAGGTCACCGCGACCGAGGACACCTACGTCAACCAGGGCGCCCCGAGCGCCGCCAACGGCGCCGCCACCTCGCTGGCCGTCCGCGGCAACCCGCTGTACCAGACCTACCTGCGCTTCAACGTGCCGGCCGCGCCGGCCGGGCAGGTCCTGAAGTCCGCCGTCCTCCAGGTCAAGACCTCGACCCAGAGCGGCGCCGGCACCGCCGACACCGTCTCCGTCGTCCCGGTCACCGGCACCTGGAGCGGTGACACCACCTCGTACACCACCAAGCCCGCCGTGGGCGCCACCCCGCTGGGCACCTTCGCCGCCATCCCCGACGGCTCGGCCCTGCACAGCGCCCAGCTGGACACCGCCGCCGTCACCGCGGCGCTCGGCACCAGCTACAGCGTGGCGCTGACCGGCACGGGCACCGACCCGCTGTGGCTGTGGTCCAAGGAGGCGACCGCTGCGGACGCCGCTCCGCAGCTGATCCTCACCTTCGGCCCGAAATAACCGCATGAGGGAGCGCGGGGCCCGGCCATCCACGCCGGGCCCCGCGCTCGCTCCGCCTCCCCCGAACCACCGGCAAGTACAGGAGCCCTCCTGATGTACCGACGCTCCGCAGCGGCTGCTGTTCTGCTGGCCGCAGCCCTGACCCTGACCGCCTGCAGCTCCGGCGGCGGCAGGTCCGACGAGGCGGCCAAGCCCAAGCCGCCGGCCGCCTCGTCGGTCCCGGACCCGGCGGACGCCACCGACGCGCCCCCGTCGCCCGGGGCGAAGCCGACGGGCCCCGTCCTCCCGGACGCGAAGCTCACCCCGAAGACGGGCAGCTTCACGGACAAGGAGAAGAAGTACCTCAGCGGCCGGGTGCCCGAGAAGATGGACCCGGCGGCCTTCCTCCAGACCGGGCAGGAGTCCTGCCAGCGGGTGGAGCGCACGGCCAAGCGCGACAAGGACGCGGCGACCGGGGCCGTCATCGCCGGCGAGATCCCCGACGCGACGAACGCCATCACCCACCTGTGCCCGGAGCAGAAGCCGATCCTGGCCGCCGCCGAGAAGGGCTTCCCGGACGGCACCCGCCCGGCGCCCGCACAGGGCACCTACCGGGCGCTGACCACCCAGGGCGCCGCCTGCACCTGGCAGGTCAAGGGCAAGGACGGCGCGGTGCTGGCCTCCGGCCCCGAGACCGCCCCGAAGCCGGGCGACAAGATCACGGCCACGATCCCGGCGGGCGCGGCGGAGTTCACCTCCACCGGCTGCTACGCCTGGATCCCGGCGTAACCCGCGCCACCACCAGCGCCCCCGCGGGCCCGGACCACCGGGCCGGCGGGGGCGCGGCCGTATGCGCGCGGCCCCGCTTTGAGGGCCCCGGCTACGGCAGGCCGCCGGCCGGCAGCCAGCGGGCCGGGTCGGCGCCCCAGCGCGAGGGGCCCGCGGGCCAGTCGCCCGGACCCGCGGCCAGCGGCGGCGCCGCGTACCGCAGCGTGCCGTACGCCGACGCGGTCTCCCGCAGCCACGGCCCGGGCCCGTACGCCCCGGGCCCGTACGCCCCGGGCCCGTACGCCCCGGGCCCGTACGCCCCGGGCCCGTACGCCCCGGGCCCGTACGCCCCGGGCCCGTAGGCCGCTCCGGCCCCCTCGCCGGCACCCGCGGACCCGTCCAGGCCCGGCGCCGGCTGCCGCGGCACCTCCCGGACCAGCCAGGAGGCCGTCCCGGCCAGCGAGAACCGCAGCACCCGCCCGCCGCCGTCCGCCAGCGCGCGCAGCACCCCGGCGGCCAGCAGGTACCCCGTCCCGTGGTCCAGCGCCTGGGCGGGCAGCACCCCCGGCGCCCCGTCGGGGCCGGCCTCCGCCGCGGCGATCCCGTACCCCGCCTGGACCAGCGAGTCGAAGCCCCGCCGCCCCGCCCACGGGCCGTGCCGGCCCCAGGCGCACACCTGGGCCACCACCAGCCCCGGCCGCCGCGCCACCAGCTCCCCGGCGGACAGGCCGTACCGGTCGAGGGCACCCGGCCGGTACCCCGTGACCACCACGTCGGCCCCCGCCAGCAGTTCCCCGAAGGCCTCCCGGTCCGCCCGGTCGGCGAGGTCCAGGCACGCCGAGCGCTTCCCGAAGCCGGTGTCGGCGTGGGCGTCGTCCGCCTCGGGCAGCCTGGGCGGGTCGATCCGCAGCACGTCGGCGCCGAGCAGCCCGAGCGTGCGGGTGGCCACCGGCCCGGCGATCACCCGGGTCAGGTCGAGCACCCGCACCCCCGAGGCGGGCAGCCGGCCCGCCCCGAGCCCCCGCCCGCGCCCGCCGGTCTCCCGCACCTCCACCAGCGGCTGCGGCGCCCCGAACCCGTGCGCCACGGCCACCGCCAGCCCGCCCGCCGCGTACACGGCCTCCTGCACCTCGACGGCCTCCCGCCCGGCGAGCTCCGCCCGCAGCCGCTCCGGCGTCAGCCCGTCGGACCCGGACCCGGACCCGGCACCGAGGGCGCGTTCCAGCGCGCCCCGGTGGTGCGGATAGTTGGCGTGCGTGCGCAGCCATCCGTCGGCGGTGCGCCAGAACCCGGACAGCGGCGCGAAGGACACCGGGGCCCGCCCGTCGACCCGCAGGTGCCGCTCGCTGGTGAAGGCGGTCGACACGGCCCCCTCGTCGACCACCAGGCCGGGCAGGTCCGCCACCGCCCTTCCCGCCCGTACGGCCGCCAGCTCGGCGGCGGCCAGCGAGCACACCCCCACGGTCGCCCGCGCCAGTTCGGGCACCGGCAGCCGGGACGCGCCCAGTGCCCCGGAGCCCCGGTACCCCACCCGCCCGCTCAGTTCGGGCGCACCGCCGAGCGCCGTCCACGCCTGCCGGGTCGCCGCGTCCCCGTCGTCATCGATGATCATCCGCTTATTCTCGGGCGCGGGAACCCGGCTGTCAGGAGTAGGCGATGGCGCAGCCGCGGCGCAGCGCGTGCTCCGCCGCCCCCAGGTACAGCGCGGTGAAGTAGGCGGCGTCCAGGTCGTCCAGCCAGGGGCCGGCGCCGCCGTCGGCGGCGGCCTGCTGCACCTCCGGGCCGGCGAACCAGTTCGTCAGCGCGAGGTTCCCGCCGTCCCGCGGCACGCTGTCCGGCAGCCCCAGCACCCCGGCCAGCCGCCGGCCCGCCTCGGCGGTGCGGTGCGCACTGCGCACCCGGGCCCCGTCGCCGCCCAGCTCCGCCGAGACCGGCAGTTCGATGACGCCGTGGAAGTCGACCGGCACCAGCACGTCCCAGCCCAGCAGGGCCTCCTCGCACCGCCATGCGGCGGGCTGTGCCCGGCACAGCGCCTCCAGGCCGTCGTACGGCCGGTTCACCTTCTCCTCGAACCGCTCGGGCGGGCCCTCCGGCCACCCCGGCCGGTTCCGCCGGCCGAACCGGCCCAGCAGCCCGGCCGGCTCCGGCTGCGGTGCGGCGGCCGCCGGGGTGAACGTGCCCAGCCCCCGCCGCGCCAACTCCTCGTCGAGAGCGGCGCCGAGGGGCCCGTAGACCTCCCCGCCCGCCCATTCGGCCGCTTCCACGTCCACCACGTAGATCCCCATGGGCCCAGGCTAGGGCGGGCCACTGACAGCCAACGGAACATCAGCGGCCGTGGTATCAGCGGCGACGGGCCGCCTCGTAGACGGGCAGCAGGGTGTCGAGGACCGCGTCCATCGAGAAGGACTCCGCGGCCAGGGCCCGCGCCGCCCGGGAGGCGGCCGCGTTCGCCGCCGGGTCCAGCAGGGACAGGACCGCCGCGGCCACGCCCGCCGCCCCCGGCTCGACCGCGAGGCCGGCGCCCGCCGCCGCGACGTCCTCGGCCAGCCCGTTGGAGTGGGTCACCACCGTCGGTACGCCCACCGCGAGGGCCTCCAGAACCGACATCGGGAACGGCTCGTCCACCGACGGCAGCACGTACACGTGGGCCCGCCGCAGCTCCGCCTGCACCTCGGCGCCGGACAGCGCCCCCGGCACGGTGAACCGGTCCGTCAGACCGAGTTCCGCGATGCGGGCGAGGACGGCGGCCCGCTCGCCTTCGTCGGGCCCCGCGACCACGAACTCGGCGTCCGGGTGCGCGGCCAGGACGGCCGGGGCCGCGTCGACGAAGTCCACCGGCCGCTTGCGGGCCTGGAGTCGGGCCGAGTACAGGATGCGCGGCGGGCCGCTCGGGGCCGGGCGGGCCTCCTGCGCCGGGGTGCCGTTGACCAGCCGGACCGCGCCCGGCAGCGGCCCGCCCACGACGGCGTCGAGGCCGTTGCGCTCGTACGGGGTGAGGTACAGCACCGCGTCCGCTCCGCGCAGCAGCCGGCGTACGGCCAGCGCGTCGAGGACCTTGGCGAGCAGTCTGCCGCTGGGGTCCACCATGCCGTGGGTCTGGAGGACGAGGGGCCGCCCGGCGCGCAGCGCCGCCAGGGCCACGGGCAAGGTGACCAGGTCCCGGGCCAGGTGGACGTGGACCACGTCGGCGTCCCGTACGAGGCGCCCGGCCGACGCCAGCAGGGCCGGCGAGGTGATGCCGCTGAAGCCGAGGGGAAGCAGCCGGCGGGCCGGGAACAGCCGCGCGGGGACGCCCTCGACCGAGGTGGGCCAGGGGTCGCCGAAGCCCTCGCCCAGGGCCACCAGGCGGGCCTCGTGGCCGCGCGCCCGCAGCCCCCCGGCGAGGTTGAGCGCGACCCGCACCGGCCCGCCGAAGGCGTGCGAGGGGGAGTGCAGGGTGACGGCGTGCAGGACTCTCACTTCGGCTCCTCCACCGGGCGGCGCTGCCCGTCCGGGGTCTGCAGGGTGAGCGCGGGAAGGTCCTTGTGGACCACCGATCCGGCGCCCGCCACCGCGCAGCGGCCCACCGTGACCCCGGCCAGCACGGTCGCCCGTGCCGCCACCCACGCGCCGTCCTCGACGGTGATCGGCGCGTTGCGGTAGCGGAAGTCCGCGGCGCGGTGGTCGTGGGAGCCCGTGCACAGCATGGCCTCCTGCGAGATGCACACGTGCGCCCCGATGTCGACCGGCTCCAGGTTGAGCAGCCAGGCCCCCTCGCCGATCCACGTGTGGTCGCCGACGGTGAGCTTCCACGGCCACAGCACCCGCACCCGGTGGCGTATCAGGACGCCCTCGCCGATCCGCGCGCCGAACGCGCGCAGCAGGGCCACCCGCAGCCGGGCGGGGCAGAACCACGCCATGAACACCGTGTTCATCACGGCGAACCAGAGCGCCTGGGTCAGCAGCCCGCGCCCCTTGTCGTACCCGGCCAGCGTGAAGGCAGGAAGATCACGCAACGGTCGCCCCTCGTCGTTCCACCCCGGACGCGCCTCCCCGGCGCGGCCCGCTCAGACTAGACTGCGCGCGGACCAGGCACATGGGGTGGGGGCAGCAGTGGCAACGGAGATACGCAACCCCCTCCTCGCGGCGTTCCGGCCGGAGGCCCGCACCCCCTTCGAGGAGGCGGACGCGAACCGCTGGGGCCGGGTCGCCAGCCCCCGCACGCTGCTCTCCCGCGCGCTGTCGGTCCCGCTCATCCTCGGCTTCACCGTCTTCCTGCCGCTGTTCGTCGCCAGCCAGTCCGGCGACGGCCAGCGCGACGCGGCCTTCTGGCTCCAGCTCCTGCTCACCATGTACGCGGGCGCCCGCCTCTCGGCGATGGTGCTGACCAGCCGCCGCAAGCTGCTCCAGGGCTCCTTCTGGCTCTTCGTGTACATGGCCATGGGGGTGGCCCCGCTCGCCCAGGCGGTCCTGGGCCGGGTGCCGACCCCGGTGGTCGGCCCCCGCTCCGACCTCACCCTGGCCATCGGCCTGGTCCTGCTCGGCTGTACCGCGTTCGACGTCGGCGTGCTGCTCGCCCGCCACCGGCCCGCGGGGCGGGCGGGCGGCTCCCGCAAGGAGCGCCGCCCGGCCATGGCGCACCGGCGCCGCCTCCAACTGCTGACCGTGCTGGCCTTCCTGTGCAGCGGCGTCTTCGTCCTCAAGCTCGGCGGGCCGGCGGTGTTCTTCTCCAGCCGCCAGGAGATCATCGCGGGTATCGAGGAGGCGGGCGTCTCCAACGGCGACGGCCAGGCCGGCCAGGCGTTCCTGCGCGGCTTCGGCACCGTGCCGGCGCTGCTCGCCCTGCTGCTGTACACGCGCTGGCTGATCACCTCGAAGTACGCCCGCCGCAAGGTCTCGGTCATCGTGACCTGGGCGGGGCTGTGCGCGCTGAACCTGGTCGTCAACAACCCGATCTCGAACCCGCGCTACTGGTTCCTGACCGTCATGTTCGCGCTGCTCTTCACCGTCTTCCCGGTGAGCGCCGCGATGTACCGGGTCGCCCTGTCGATGGCGGTCGTCGTGGCCCTGCTCCTCTTCCCCTTCGCGGACCGCTTCCGGTACGACGAGAAGAACTACAGGCCGGTCGAGACGACCTCGTTCCTGGAGCCGCTGGCCCTCAAGGACTACGACCAGATCGGCATGTTCGCGAACACGATCACCTTCTCCGAGTCCGGGCCCGGCCACTTCTACGGCAACCAGCTCGCGGGATCGGTGTTCTTCGCGGTGCCGCGCTCGGTCTGGCCCGGGAAGCCGCGGGACACCGGCGTGATGGTCGGCCAGTGGATGGGCACGGTCAACACCAACCTCTCCTCCCCGATCTGGGCGGAGCTGTGGATCGACTTCGGCCCCCTCGGCATGGGTGCGGGGCTGCTGGGCATGGGGTACGCGGCCGCGCGCGTGGACCGGCGGTACGCCAAGCGGGCCACCCGCCGGGCGCCTCCGGGCAGCCTGATCTCGGTGGTCGTCCCGCTGGTCGCCGGGTACTCGTTCATCCTGCTGCGCGGGCCGCTGCTCCAGGCCTCGGGCCGAGTGGCGATCGCGGCGCTGTGCCTGGCGCTCGTGGCGACGTACCGGACGGACAAGTCCACCACCCTGCGCTGAGCGCCGGGGATCCGGGCCGCGCGGAGGGTCCGGCTCCTTCGCCTCGACGTGGCGGAGGTCCGGCTACTTCGCCTCGACGTGCAGCAGCATCCGCTTGAGGAGGGCCGAGAGGGCGGCGCGCTCCGCGTCGTCGAGGGGCTCGATCATCTCCGCCTCGGCGATGCCCCGCCAGCGCATGGCCTCGCGCCACCGCCGGTGGCCGGCGTCGGTCAGTTCGACGTCGACCCGGCGGCGGTCGCCCGTGGCGCGCACCCGGCGGATCAGCCCGGACCTCTCCAGGCTGTCGAGGCGGCCGGTCATCCCGGCGGGGGAGAGCAGCAGTTCGGCGGCGAGTTCGGCGGAGGGGGCCCGCCAGGGCTCGCCGCGGGAGGCGAGCCGGTGCATGGTCTCGAACTCGAACTCCTGCAGGCCGGTCTCGGCCAGCGCCCGCTCCTTGCCGTACTTGACGTGCTTGGCCAGCAGTTGGATCCGGGTGATGACCCCCTCGGTGGGCACGTCGAAGGGCACCTTGCCGCTCCAGCGGGCGATGTGGCGGTCGACTGAGTCCTCTGGGTCCACTGCGTCCATGCCGGAAGTATCGCACCCCGGGGCACTTATTTCGTTGACGAATGATTCGCTGGCGAAATAGTCTCACCGTCATGACCTCGCCGATCAGGCGGCTCCTCGCCGGCCGCACCGCCGCGGCCCTCGCCACCGCCCTCATCCCCACCACCCTCACCCTGGCCGTCGTGCCCACCGGTTCGGCCGGCGACCTCGGCATCGTGCTCGCGAGCGAACTGCTGCCGATGCTGCTCCTGCTGCCCGTCGCCGGCGTCGTCGCCGACCGCCACCCGGCCCGGCGGGTCGTGCTCGCCGCCGACCTGCTGCGCGCCGGCGCCCAGGCGGCCACCGGGCTCCTGCTGCTGGCCGGCCCCGTCCGGATCGGCTGGCTCGCCGTGCTCGCCGCGGTCACCGGCGCCGGCGTCGCCTTCGGCAACCCCTCGGCCCGCACCCTCGTCGCCGCCGTCGTCCCGGCCCCGGACCGGCTGCGGGTCAACTCCCGGCTGGCGGTGGCCAGCGGGCTCGTCCAGATCGCCGGACCCGCCGCGGCCGGCTCCATGATGCTGGCCCTCGGAGCCGGCTGGTCCTCCCTCCTCACCGCCGCCCTCTTCGCCGCCTCCGCGCTCACCCTCGGCAGACTGCACCCCGCCCCCGCCGCCCCCGCCGCCCGGGCCGGTTTCGCCGCCGAACTGCGGGACGGCTGGGCCGAGGCCCGGCGCCACCCCTGGTTCCTGGTCAATGTCCTCGCCCACGGGGTCTGGCACCTCGCGGCCGGACTGCTGCTCACCCTCGGGCCGCTGATCGCCGTGGAGAGCCTGGGCGGGGCCGGCACCTGGGTCGTCATCGCCCAGGCGGGCACGGCCGGGATGCTCGCCGGGGTCTGGGCGGCCGGCCGGCTCCCGATCCGCAACCCGCTGCACGGCGTGGCCGTCGGGGCCGCCCTGCAGGCCCTGCCGCTCGCCGCCCTCGGGCTGCGGCTGCCGTTGGCGGCGACGGCGGCCGCCTACTGCGTCGCCATGTTCGGGCTGGGGATGCTCAGCCCCCTGTGGGAGACCGAGTTGCAGCGCCGTATCCCGCTGGAGGCGCTGGGCCGGGTCGGCTCCCTCGACACCCTCATCTCGTTCGCCGCCCGCCCGCTGGGCCTGGCGGTGGCCGCCCCGCTGGCGGGGGTGACGGGGACGGCCGTGCCGCTGCTGGCCGCCGCCGTGCTGAGCGCCGCCGCGAACCTCGGCGTCCTGCTGCTTCCGGACGTCCGCCGGCAGCCGGCGGACCGGGAGCCCGCCGTCGCCCTGCGATGATGTGGCCTTCGTACACACGTGCCTTGCCCGTGCGCGTGTGCCGCCGCCGGGATCAGGGGTATGCATGTCACGTTTCGGAGCCGCGCTGCGGGAGCTGCGCGGGGCGCAGAAGTCGGCGAAGGGAGTCTCGCTCTACTCGCGGTACGCCAACCGGCCCGCGGGGCGGTACCTGGCGGCCTCCTCCTACGTCCTCGGACTGACTCCGAACCAGGTGACGCTGGTCAGCGCCGCCTTCAGCTTCGCCGCCGTGGCCGCCGTGGCCCTGGCCGCGCCCTCGTGGGGGCTGGGGATCGCCGTGTGGGCGGCCCTTGCCGTCGGCTTCGCCTTCGACTCCGCCGACGGGCAGCTGGCCCGGCTGCGGGGCGGGGGCAGCGCGGCCGGCGAATGGCTCGACCACGTCGTTGACTGCGCCAAGCTCACCGCGCTGCACACCTGCGTGCTGATCGCCTTCCACCGCTTCCCCGATGCGTACGGGACGGGCGGCGCGGGCTGGCTGCTGGTGCCCCTGGGCTTCCAGTTCGCCGCGATCGTCACCTTCTTCGGCGGCCTGCTGACCGAGAAGCTCAAGCCCAAGCCGGCCCCCGGCAGCCCCGCCGCCGCACCCTCGACGCTGCGCGCGGTGGCGTTGCTGCCCGTGGACTACGGGGTGTTCTGCCTGGTCTTCCTGCTGCTCGGCGGCGGAGCGCTGTTCCGCTGGGCGTACGCCGGGCTGGGCGCCGTCGCGGCGCTGTTCCTGCTGGCGTTCCTCGCGAAGTGGTTCCGGGAGCTCAGCGCCGTTCCGCGGTGACGGGCTCCGCGGGCGGTTCGGCGAGCGCGTCCAGGGCCCGGCGCAGCTGGGTGCTGGACGTGTGCACCGTGTAGGGGAAGTACACGACGTCGACGCCGACGGCCGCGAAGTCCCGCTCCAGCTTGTCGCCCTTGGCGGTGCCCCGCCAGTCGTCGCCCTTGAAGAGCACGTCGAAGCGGACCTGCTTCCAGGTCTCCACCTTGTCCGGAACCGTCTCGACGAACGCGGCGTCCACGTACTTCACACTGCGGACGATCTCCAGCCGCTCCACCAGCGGGATCATCGGGCGGCGCCCCTTGGCCAGCTCGGCCATCTCGTCGGAGACCACGCCGGCCACCAGGTAGTCGCACTGACTCCGGGCGTGCCGAAGGATGTTGAGGTGTCCGATGTGGAAGAGGTCGTACGCGCCCGGCGCGTAGCCGACTCGATACGGTCTGCGCGCGCCGGCGCCACGTTCGGACATGTCCCGCTCCGTCATGAGTTACCCCCAGCAACCACACCCCCCGGTGTGGTGGATTAGCAGACAATAGCGTGCACGTTCCGCGGCGTGCCGGTGAACGAATAGGGTGACGTGCGCATCATCCTGGGGAGAAGGGGACCTCACGTGTCCACATCCGGTCACCGGCGCCTGCTGCTGGTTTCCACCAATTACGCTCCCGAGCACGCGGGAATCGGTCCGTACGCCACCCAGATCGCGGAGCACTGGGCGGGTCTCGGCCACGAGGCGCACGTCCTCGCCGGCATGCCGCACTACCCGTCGTGGTCGCTCGAACCGGAGTACAAGGGCGCGCTGCGGCGCACGGAACGGCGCGCGGGTGTCACCGTGCACCGGCGTGCGCACACCGTGCCCGCCGTCCAGACCGCAGTGAAGCGCGCCCTGTTCGAAGGATCGATTCTCCTTCACGGTGCCGCGGCCCCGCCCCGGATGCCCCGCCCGCACGCGGTCATGGCCCAGATGCCCAGCCTGGCCGGCGGCGTGCTCGCCGCCCGCCTCGCCGCGAAGTGGAAGGTCCCCTTCGTCCCGGTCGTCCAGGACCTGATGGGCGCCGCCGCCGCGCAGAGCGGCATCAGCGGCGGCGACAAGGCGGCCGCCCTCGCCGGGCGCGCGGAGGCCTACGCCCTGAAGCGGGCCACCCTCGTCGGCGTCATCCACGAGACCTTCGTCGACCGGGTCGTCGGCATGGGCGTGGAACCGAAGAGGATCCGCCTGGTGCCCAACTGGTCCCACGTGCCCCAGCCGACCAAGCCGCGCGGCGAGACCCGCCACCACCTCGGCTGGTCGCCCGACCAGACCGTCGTGCTGCACTCCGGCAACATGGGCCTCAAGCAGGGCCTGGAGGTCCTCGTCGGCGCCGCCCGGCTGGACCCGAGCGTCCGCTTCGTCCTGATGGGCGACGGCAGCCAGCGCCCCGCCCTGGAGGCCCTGTCGGCCGACGTCCCGAACCTGGACATCATCCCCCCTGCCGCCGACGGAGAGTTCCCGGATATCCTCGCGGCGGCGGACGTACTCGCCGTCACACAGCATGCGGCCGTGCTCGACATGAGCGTGCCGTCCAAACTGACCTCCTACTTCCAGGCCGGCCGGCCCGTCGTCGCCTCCGTGGCGGCGGAGGGCGGCACCGCCCAGGAAGTGGAACGTTCGGGCGCAGGGGTGCTCGTACCGCCGGAGGACCCGGAGGCCCTGCTGAAGGCCGTACGGGGCCTGGCCGAGGACCCCGAGGGCGCGGACGCGCTGGGGGCGGCCGGGCCCCGCCACGTGGCGGCCCACCTGAGCCGTGACGCGGGCCTGGCCCGCATCGACGCACTGATAGACGAAGCACTTGGGGGTCCGCAGCCGTGATCGAGACGAACCGCCCCGCAGCGGTCCCGGCCGAGGACGAACCCGACCTCCTCCGGGACCAGTTCCGCCAGCTCCTGCGCTACCGACGGCTCATCGGCGCGGGCATCGGCGTCGGACTGCTGGGCGGTGTCTACCTCGGCATCTCCACCGCCGACACCTACGTCGCGACCGCGGACGTGGTCCTGCGCGCGCCCACCGACGACCCGTTCAACCCGAGCCTCGCCCCCGACAAGGCGATCAACATCGGCTCGGAGCGCCAGGTCGCGCTCTCCAGCTCCATCGCCAACGAGGCCGCCAAGAAGCTCGGCGTGTCCTCGAAGGACTTCGCCGAGCTGCGCAGCGGCCTCCAGGTGACCAACCCGCCGCAGACCATGGTGCTGCGCTTCACCTACACCGCCTCCTCCCCGAAGGAGGCCGCGAAGCGCGCCAACGCGATGACCGACGCCTACCTGCTCAAGCGGCAGGAGTCGCTCGACGTCACCCGCGACAAGATGGTCAAGGGCTACCAGGAGCAGCGCGACCCCGTCGCCAAGCAGCTCGACGAGCTCGTCAAGCAGATCAACGGCATGCCGGCCGGCCCGGCGCGCGACGCCGCGTACTCCTCCAAGACCGACCTGCAGAGCAAGGTCAACACCCTCAACAGCAACATCGCCAAGCTCCAGGCCCTCGACATGACCCCCGGCCGGGTCACCAGCGCCGCCACCCCGCCGAGCGACGGCGACGGGCCCGGCATCGCCATGTCCCTCGCCCTCGGCGCGGCCGTGGGCCTCGCGCTCGGCCTCCTCGCCGCCTGGGTACGGCTCGTCTTCGACCCGGCGCCGCGCTCCGAGGGCGATGTGGCGCGGGCCCTGCGCGCCCCCGTCCTGGGCTCCCTGCCGCGGGACAAGAGCGCCGGCGGGCCACTGCTCGCGGCCGGCGAGGAGGACCCCCGCCTCGCGGAGGAGTTCCGCCAGGTCGCCTTCCGGCTCGCCTACGACTCCCGCTTCGCCGACCGGCGCCGCCTGCTCGTCGTCGCCCCGCGCGGCAGCAGCGAGATCGCCGCCGCGGTGGCCGTGAACCTGGCCGCCTCCTTCGCGGAGACCGGCAAGGACGTCCTGCTCATCGAAGCCGACCTGCGCACCCCCGTCCTGGCCAGCCAGCTGCCCACCGACGCGGGCGGCCGGCCGCGCTGGAGCCAGACGCCGGGCGCCCCCGCGCAGGGCGACTCCGACTGGCCCGACGGGCGCCAGCTCGTCGTGGACGCCGGCGAGTCCGGCGCCTTCGACCTGATCCCCGGCGACCGGGTCCGCAACGTGGCCCGCGCCCTGACCTCCCCGCGCGCCACCCGGCTGATATCCGAAGCCGACTCGCCCAACTCCACCGTCGTGGTGCTCGCCCCGCCCGTCCTGTCGTACGCGGACGCGCTCGCCCTCGTCGACCGCGTCGACGGCGTCCTCGTCGTCTGCGACCCGCGCGCCGTGCACCGCAGCGACCTGACCCGGATCCGCGACCTGATCACCGGCGCCGGCGGCACCGTCCTCGGCGCCGTCGTGCACGCCCCGCTGCCGGACGAGAAGCGCGGCCGCGGCGGCAAGTCCAAGGGCGGCTCCCCGGCCCCGGCGCCCGCGCGCCGGCCGCAGCCGCAGCCGCAGCCGCAGCCGCTCACCCGGCAGCCGGCCGGGCACGACCAGCACATCCCGGGCGACGGGACCGACACCGTGGCCCTGCGCACCGTCCGCATGGGCAACAGGTGAGCCGACGGGGCCTCGCCGCCGTCTCCTCCGTCCTGGACCAGGCCGCCTCCAGCGCCACCAACATCCTCGTGCTGGTGCTGGCGGCCCGGCTGTCCTCGGCGGCCGGCTTCGCCGGCTTCTCCATGGTGTACGTGGCGTTCAGCGTGCTCCTCGGGCTGAACACGGCGTACGTCGGCCAGACCGTGGTCCTGGAGAAGGACCGCGACCGGCTCGGCGCGGTGTGCCGCTCGGCGGTCGGGTTCACCGCGGCCGCCGCGGCCGCCGCCGGGGCGGTCCTGGCCGCCGCCGGCCTGGTGCTGCCCGGGTCCGCCGGGTGGGCCTTCCCCGCCCTCGGCCTGGTCCTGCCCCTCGTCCTCGTCCAGGACGGCCTGCGGTACTGCTTCTCCGCGCTGCGCACCCCCGAGCGGGCGCTCGCCGCGGACGCGCTGCGGCTGGTGTGCGTCGTCGGCGCTCTGCTCGCCCAGCCCGAAGGGGCCTCGCCGGGGCGGCTGGTGCTGGTGTGGGGGCTGTCCGCGCTCCCGGCGCTGGCGCTCGGCCTGCTGCTGCTCCGCCCGTACGTGCGCGGGGCGCGGGCGGACCTGCGCCCGTACTTGCGGCGGGGCCACCTCGGGCAGCGGTTCGCAGTGGAGTTCGCCGTCGGCAACGGCTCCAGCCAGCTCGCGGTGCTGGGCCTCGGCGTCTTCGCGACGCCGCTCGCGGTGGGCGCGCTGCGCGGCGCCACCACCCTGTTCGGGCCGCTGAACGTGCTGTTCAACTCGGCGAACGCGTTCGGGCCGCCGGTGGTGGGCCGGGCCTCCGGCAAGCGCGGCGTGGTCCGGCTGACCCTGCTGATGGGCGGCTCGCTCGCGGTGCTCGGCGCCGGCTGGGCGGCCGTGCTGTACGCGCTGCCCGACGGGGCGGGCCGACAGCTGCTCGGGGACACCTGGACGGCGGCGGCCGCGCTGCTGCCGGCGACCGGCGCGCAGTACGCGGTCATGGGGCTGGGAACCTGCGCCCTGCTCAGCCTGCGGGTGCTCGCCCCGAAGGCCACGCTCTCCCTCCAGGTGGTGTTCTCCCTGCTGTCGGTGGCGTTCCTGCTCGGCGGCCACGCGGCCTTCGGCGTCGCCGGGGCGGCCTGGGGGCTTGCGGCGGGTTCCGCGCTCAAGGCCGCGGCCGGCTGGCTGCGGGTGGCCCGCCTGCGGGTCCCCGCCGAGCAGTTGGCCCCCGCTGCCTGAGCCCGAGTCGCGCCGCGGCCCCGCCGCGCGCAGGGTCCCGCCCCGTTCCGCGGCCCCTCAGTCCGCCACCCGCAGCACCAGCACCGACCGCGCCGGCACCGTGAGCGTCTGCCCGCCGCGGTGCCGGCTGCCCGGCGGCCCGGCCTGGTCCTCCCGCGCGGTGTCCAGCAGCAGCTCGTACTCCCGGGCCCACGGCGGCCCCGGCAGCACCCACGACAGCGGCCGGTCCCCGGCGTGCAGCAGCGCGAGGAAGCTGTCGTCGCCGACCTGCCGCCCCCGGGCGTCCCGCCCCGGGATGTCCCGCCCGGACAGGTACATGCCGAGGGCGGCGGTCGGCGCGTACCAGTCCCGCTCCGTCATCTCGGCGCCCGCCGGGGTGAACCAGGCCAGGTCCCGCAGCCCGTCCGCGCCCTGCGGCCGGCCCGAGAAGAACGCCCGCCGGCGCAGCACCGGGTGCCGCCGGCGCAGCGCCACCAGCCGCGCGGTCAGCGTGCACAGCTCCCGCCAGACCGGGTCGTCCAGCAGCGACCAGTCCACCCAGCCCGTCTCGTTGTCCTGGCAGTACGCGTTGTTGTTGCCGCCCTGCGTCCGCCCGAACTCGTCGCCCGCCACCAGCATCGGCACCCCCGTGGACAGCAGCAGCGTGGTCAGCAGGTTGCGCAGCTGCCGCCGCCGCAGCCGGCGGATCCGGGCGTCGTCCGTCTCGCCCTCCGCACCGCAGTTCCACGAGCGGTTGTCGTTGGTCCCGTCCCGGCCCGCCTCGCCGTTGGCCTCGTTGTGCTTGCGCTCGTACGACACCAGGTCGCGCAGGGTGAAGCCGTCGTGGGCGGTCACGAAGTTCACCGAGGCGTACGGCCGTCGCCCGCCCCACGCGTACAGGTCGCTCGACCCCGACAGCCGGTACCCCAGGTCCCGCACGTCCGGCAGCGCGCCCCGCCAGAAGTCCCGCACCGCATCCCGGTAGCGGTCGTTCCACTCCGTCCACAGCGGTGGGAACGCCCCCACCTGGTAGCCGCCCGAGCCGACGTCCCACGGCTCCGCGATCAGCTTCACCCTCCTCAGGACCGGGTCCTGGGCGATCACCGCGAGGAACGGCGAGAGCATGTCCACGTCGTGCATCGACCGGGCCAGCGCCGCCGCCAGATCGAAGCGGAAGCCGTCCACGCCCATCTCCGTGACCCAGTAGCGCAGGGAGTCCGTGATCAGGCGGAGGACATGGGGGCGGCCCGCGTGCAGGGTGTTCCCGCAGCCGGTGTAGTCGGCGTAGCGGCGCTGGTCGGACTGGAGCCGGTAGTAGCCCCGGTTGTCGATGCCGCGCAGCGACAGGGTCGGGCCCAGCTCGCCCGCCTCCGCCGTGTGGTTGTAGACCACGTCGAGGATGACCTCGATCCCCGCCGCGTGCAGCGCCCTCACCATCCGCTTGAACTCGCCGACCTGCTGCCCGGCCGTACCGGACGAGGAGTACCCGGCGTGCGGGGCGAAGTAGCCGATCGAGTTGTAGCCCCAGTAGTTGCGCAGCCCCCGGCGCAGCAGGTGGTCCTCGTGCGCGAACTGGTGCACCGGCAGCAGCTCGACCGCGGTCACCCCCAGCCGGGTCAGGTGCTCGATCGCCGCCGGGTGGGCCAGGCCCGCGTACGTGCCGCGCAGCTCCTCCGGGATCCCCGGGTGGCGCATGGTGAACCCGCGCACGTGCAGCTCGTAGATGACCGAGTCGGCCCAGGGGGTCTTCGGCCGGACGTCGTCCGCCCAGTCGTCGTCATCGTGGACCACCACGCCCTTGGGCACGAACGGCGCCGAGTCCCGGCCGTCGCGCACCGTGTCCGCGATGTACTGCTGCGGCCAGTCCCGGACGTGCCCGTACACCTCCGGCGGCAGCACGAAGTCGCCGTCGACGGCCCGCGCGTACGGGTCCAGCAGCAGCTTCGCCGGATTGAACCGGGCGCCCGTCCACGGGTCCCAGCGGCCGTGCACCCGGAACCCGTACCGCCGGCCGGGCCGCACGCCCGGCAGGAAGCCGTGCCAGATTTCGTGCGTCAGCTCGGTCAGCGCGCACCGGGTCTCGGTGCCGTCCGCGTCGAACAGGCAGACCTCCACGGCCTCCGCTCCCTGCGCCCACAGGGCGAAGTTGGTGCCCGCCGTCCCGTCCGGCCCGGCCCTGAACCGCGCCCCCAGCGGGTGCGAGGACCCCGGCCACACCGGGGGCCCCTCGGGCGGCGCGGCCCGCCGCACCGGCTCCCGGCCCTGCGCGACAACGCCCGGGGTCTCGACGGCCCCCACGGCGGCGGCATCCACCGCCTCTTGCTCGGCTGCGCTCGACACTGCCCGCCTCCACGGCTCCTGGGTACCGGCGGGGGCAGGGCTGTGCGGTCCGGGCTGTCCCGGCCCGGTCCCGCCCCCGTCTGGTCCTTCTCACTGTTCTGCCCGGACAGTTCCCCCCGGAACGTGGCCCGCGGCCACGTTTCCCCCGGGGGTGCCCGGTCGTTGGACGGCTCGTGAGACTTGTGACGAGGCGGGCAGGAGCGGGCTGGGCCGCTGTGACGGTATGGGCGTGCCTGCTGGGCGGCCTGGCCGGATGCACCGAGGACGGCCGCTCACCGGTCGAGATCCAGCTGCCGGGCAAACCCCGGTCGCCCGAGGAAGCCATTCGGATCACTCCCGAGGACAACGCCAAGGGGGTCCCGGCCGACGGCCCGCTGACCGTCCGTGTGCCCGAGGGGCGCCTGGAGCGGGTCGTGGTCACCAAGGTGGAGGACGCCCAGGAGGAGCGCGTGCCCGGCAGCATCGCCCCCGACGGCCTGAGCTGGAGCCCCGACCCGGCGGCCGGGAAGCTCGCCCTCGCCGCCAAGTACACCGTCGACGCGGTCGCCCGCGACGGCCACGACCGCCGCCAGGCCCGGCACACCACGTTCACCACCTACGTGCCCGGGGAGCGGTTCATCGGCTACTTCAAGCCCGAGAACCGCTCCACCGTCGGCGTCGGCATGATCGTCTCGTTCCACTTCAGCCGGCCCATCGAGAACCGGGCCGAGGTGGAGCGGGCCATCACCGTCGCCGCCGAGCCGGCCGTCGAGGTCGCCGGCCACTGGTTCGGCCGCGACCGCCTCGACTTCCGGCCCAAGCAGTACTGGAAGCCGGGCACCGTGGTCTCCGTCAGGATGCGGCTGCGCGACGTCCAGGGCGCCCCCGGCGCGTACGGCATCCAGGACAAGACCGTCAGGTTCACCGTCGGCCGCGCCCAGGTCTCCACGGTGGACGCGGCCGCGCACACCATGGTGGTCCGCCGCGACGGACAGGTCCTCTCCACCGTCCCGATCACCGCCGGCGCGCCCGGGAACACCACCTACAACGGGAAGATGGTGGTGACGGAGATGTTCGACGTCACCCGCATGAACGGCCAGACCGTCGGCTTCGGCGGCGAGTACGACATCCCCGACGTCCCGCACGCCATGCGGCTGACCACCTCCGGGACCTTCCTGCACGGCAACTACTGGGCCAGCCCCGACACCTTCGGGTCCACCAACGTCAGCCACGGCTGCATCGGACTCCGCGACGACAAGGGTGGCGGCTCGGACACCCCCGCCGGCTGGTTCTTCGAACGGACCCTGATCGGGGACGTGGTGGAGGTCGTCAACTCGACGGACAAGACGGTGGCCCCGAACAACGGGCTGGGCGGCTGGAACCTGTCCTGGGCCGACTGGGTGGCCGGCTCCGCCATCGCCTGACCCGGACCCGCCTCCGCCATCGCCTGACCCGGACCCGGCTCCGCCCGCCGTACCGGACCCGCCTCCGCCCGCCGTACCGGAAACGCCCCCGCCCGCCTGCCCCCCGACCCGCCGTCTCTCACTTCTTGGGACGGAACGGTGACATGACCGTTTCTCTTCGTGATACCTGCATGTGATTTCCTGTCGGCATGCGCGCGACCGTCCGCGCGCGGGGGACATGGGGAGAAGAGAAAGTGAACCTGCAGCCGATACGCGGCCGCGCCCGCCGCACCGGCCTGCCGGCCCTCCTGCTGGGAGCGGCACTGCTGTTCACCAGTGCGTGCAGCGGCGGCGGCTCGGGCGGCGGTTCGGGGGCCGGCAACGGCGGCGCCGCCGGGGGAGGCAAGGCCGGCAACGAGGCGTCGAAGGCCGTCGTCAGCGTCAAGCCGGACGACGGCTCCAAGGAAGTCGAGACCAGCGGCGTCCTGAAGATCACGAGCACGGGCGGCAAGCTCACGACGGTGACGGTCGCCGACACCAAGGGCAATGCGGTGGAGGGCAAGCTCGCCGCCGACGGGGCGAGCTGGGAGCCCGTGCGCCACCTGGCGGCGGCCACCGAGTACAAGGTGCACGCCGTCGCCAAGGACGAGTCGGGCCGGGAGTCCGCCAAGGACACCACGTTCACCACGCTCACCCCGAAGAACACCTTCGTCGGCCACTACACGCCGGAGGACGGCCAGACCGTCGGCGTGGGCATGCCGGTGTCGTTCAACTTCACCCGAGGCATCACCAACACCGAGGCCGTCGAGAAGGCCATCACCGTCACGGCCGAGCCCTCCGTCCCGATCGAGGGCCACTGGTTCGGCAACGACCGCCTCGACTTCCGCCCGGAGAAGTACTGGGCCGCGGGCACCAAGGTCACCGTGAAGATCGCCCTCGACGGCGTGGAGGGCCGCCCCGGCGTCTACGGCAAGCAGACCCGTACGGTCACCTTCACCATCGGCCGCTCGCAGGTCTCCACGGTCGACGCGAGCGAGCACACCATGCAGGTCGTCCGCGACGGCCAGGTCATCAAGAACATCCCGATCACCGCGGGCGCCCCGGCGACGACCACCTACAACGGGCAGATGGTCATCAGCGAGAAGTACAAGGTGACCCGCATGAACGGCGCCACCGTCGGCTTCGGCGGCGAGTACGACATCTCCGACGTCCCGCACGCGATGCGCCTGTCGAACTCGGGCACCTTCGTCCACGGCAACTACTGGGCCTCGTCGAGCACCTTCGGCTCGCAGAACGTCAGCCACGGCTGCATCGGCCTGAAGGACGTCCGCGGCGCCGGCGACGGCAACCAGCCCGCCGCCTGGTTCTTCAACGAGTCGCTGATCGGCGACGTGGTCGTCGTGAAGAACTCCAAGGACAAGCAGATCGCCCCGGACAACGGCCTCAACGGCTGGAACATGGACTGGGCGGAGTGGATCAAGTAGTCCCCGCCGCCGCGTAGCGGACCGGCCCCGAAGCGGCCCGGTGCTGTGACCCACAGCATCGGGCCACTTCTGTTAACCGGGGCTAACCTTCCCCGTATGACCCTCTCTCTCGAAGTCTCCGAAGGCGTCGGCACCATCCGCCTGGCCCGGCCGCCCATGAACGCCCTGGACATCGCCACCCAGGACCGGCTGCGCGAACTGGCGGCGGAGGCCACCGACCGGTCCGACGTCCGCGCCGTCGTCATCTACGGCGGTGAGAAGGTGTTCGCCGCGGGCGCGGACATCAAGGAGATGCAGACGATGGACCACGCGGCGATGGTCGCCCGGTCCCGCGCGCTCCAGGACGCCTTCACCGCCGTGGCCCGGATCCCCAAGCCGGTCGTCGCGGCCGTCACCGGCTACGCCCTGGGCGGCGGCTGCGAGCTGGCCCTGTGCGCCGACTACCGCATCGCCGCCGACAACGCGAAGCTCGGCCAGCCCGAGATCCTGCTCGGCCTGATCCCGGGCGCCGGCGGCACCCAGCGGCTGTCCCGGCTCATCGGCCCCTCCAAGGCCAAGGACCTCATCTTCACCGGCCGCATGGTCAAGGCCGACGAAGCGCTGGCCCTCGGCCTCGTGGACCGCGTCGTGCCCGCCGCCGAGGTGTACGAGCAGGCGCACGCCTGGGCCGCGAAGCTCGCCCAGGGGCCGGCCATCGCGCTGCGCGCCGCCAAGGAGTGCGTGGACGCGGGCCTGGAGGCGGACATCGACACCGGTCTGACCATCGAACGCAACTGGTTCGCGGGCCTGTTCGCCACCGAGGACCGCGAGCGCGGCATGCGCAGCTTCGTGGATGAGGGCCCGGGCAAGGCCAAGTTCCTCTGAGGTGTGGCCGGTTCTCGCCGGTCCTCCGTGGGGGTGGATTAGCCAGGCCTTAAAGCAGGGTTAAGGAGGGCCGGTGTTCCACGCCGGGTGATCGCCACCGCGCGGTGTGTCACCGCAGATCAGGATGGCTGTGCCGGTGTCCGATTGCCCAACGCATATGCCGGGGCGCCCCCTTGGGCGCCGTCGCCGAGGGGGGTGTTTTCCTGCGGAACGGCCCGGACGCGCGCACCGGCCGTCCATGATGGGTTCATGGCGGGCCTGGAGGGTGTGGAACAGCCGCGGCAGCGCAGCAGCGCTTCCGCCGTGCGGCCGACGGCGGCTATGGAGGACGAACAGGGCCTCAGGGCGCTGGAGTTGTACGGGAATCCGGCCGAGGGGGAGGTGACGCTGCCGTCCATGCCGGAGTCGGCCGGCACCGCCCGCCGGCTCGCCCAGTACGTGGTCATCCGCTTCTGGGGCTTCTCGCCGCAGGTGTCCGAGCACACCGTGCTGCTCGTCTCCGAGCTGGTCGGGAACGCGGTGCGGCACACCGGCGCCCGCTCCTTCGGATTACGGATGGACCGGCGGCGCGGCTGGATCCGGGTCGAGGTGCGCGACCCCTCGCGCGGGCTGCCCTGCCTGATGCCGGTCCACGAGCTGGACACCACCGGCCGCGGCCTGTTCCTCGTCGACAAGCTCTCCGACCGCTGGGGTGCCGACCTCCTGCCCCGCGGCAAGATCACCTGGTTCGAGATGCGGGTGGCCGACCGCTGAACCGGTCCGGAAACGCCTGAAGCCCCCGTTCGCCGTAGTGCGGCGCATGGGGGCTTCATGGGTGCGCCGAGGATCGAAGGGGGTGTGATCCTCGGCGGAGGCGACTTCGCTCGGGTCAATGGGGAAGCCGTGCTTCCGACTATGGCAGACGGGGGGCCGAATGCCAAAAGACCCAACTTGGACATAAGTGTGCAAATCCTAAGAGTTTCCACCTAAATCCTAGGTGGGGTCAGCCACCTGCCTCGTAATTGGTGAATGAGTATCCACCGCTCCGTGTGATTCCCTTGATCCCGGATGGGTGAGCCGCCATGCCGGTTCACTTCGACCGGGCTCCCGAATTGGGTCAATCGTTACCTTTGGCGGGATGTCCCCCTTAAATGGGCGGGTGCCCTGCTACCCGGACCGCCGATCCGCCCTCCGCGCCGGCGCGGCGGCCGCCACCGCCGCCCTCGTCACCGGCTGCGGGGCAGCGCCGGGCGGCCCGGCCCCCGCCCCGCACCCGCCGAAGGCAGAGCCCGCGCCCGCCGACCCCGGACACCCGCCCGGCCCCGCCGCGGCCCCGGCCCCGCGCCGTTTCCCCGGACAGCCCGAGGAGATCGCGCACGGCCCCCGCGACCGCCCCCGGGTCGCCCTCACCTTCCACGGCAGCGGGGACCCCGCCACCGCCCGGGCCGTGCTCGCCGAGGCCGAACGCGCGGGCGCGCGGGTCACCGTCCTGGCCATCGGCACCTGGCTCGAGGCGTACCCGGACATGGCCCGCCGGGTCCTGGACGGCGGCCACGAACTCGGCAACCACACCCAGCGCCACCTCGCCGTCAACGACATGGCCGAGACCGAGGCCTACGCCGAGATCACCGGCTGCGCCCAGCGGCTGAAGCGCCTCACCGGCTCCATCGGCACCTGGTTCCGCCCCTCGCGGACGCAGCACGCCACCCCGCTCGTCGCGAAGCTGGCCCGGCGGGCGGGCTACCCGCACGTCCTCTCGTACGACGTGGACTCCCTCGACTTCACCTCGCCCGGCGCGGCGGCCGTCATCCGCACCGTCACCGGGACGATCCGCAGCGGATCGGTGGTGAGCCTGCACTTCGGCTACGCGGACACGGTCGACGCGATGCCGCCCCTCCTCGAAGAACTCGCGCGCCGCACACTGCGCGCGGTGACCACCACGGAGCTGCTGACCCCATGACGACCACCCGCCTTCCCCGGAAGGCCACCGTGCTCCTGGCCGGTCTGGTCCTCGCCGCCCTGGCCGGCTGCGGATCGGCCGGCGGCAAGCGCCCCACCGAGGCGCTCGGCTCCGAAGCCGCGGCCCAGCCGCCCGTCAAGGCCGTCCCGGCGGTCCCGCCCGGCCTCGCCGGCATGCCGCCGCTCCTCGATCCGAAGGACGTGTACGCGGCCGACCGGCCGAACCAGCTCTCCCCGGTGGTCAAGGACTTCCCGTCGCGGGTCTACGTGCCGAACACCGCCTCCAACACGGTGTCCGTCATCGACCCCGCGACGTACAAGGTCATCGACACCATCCCGGTCGGGGTCCAGCCCCAGCACGTGGTCCCGTCCTGGGACCTGAGGACCCTGTGGGTCAACAACAACCGCGGCCACACCCTCACCCCCATCAACCCCGCCACCGGCGAGGTCGGCGCGCCCGTCGACGTGCACGACCCGTACAACCTGTACTTCACGCCGAACGGCAAGTACGCGGTGGTCATGGCCTCGATGGACAGGGAGCTCGTCTTCCGCGACCCGCGCACCATGAGCCGGGTCAAGAGCGTTCCGGTGACCTGCCTCGGCGTCAACCACGCGGACTTCTCCGCGGACGGCCGCTACTTCATCGTCAGCTGCGAGTTCTCCGGCGAACTCATCAAGGTCGACACCGAGAAGATGGAGGTCGTCGCCCAGCAGAAGCTGCCCTTCGAGGGCGCCATGCCGCAGGACGTCAAGATTTCCCCGGACGGCAGGACGTTCTACGTCGCCGACATGATGGCGCACGGCATCTGGGTGTTCAGCGGCGAGGCGTTCGACACCCCCAAGCTGCTGCCCACCGGCAAGGGCTGCCACGGCCTGTACATCAGCCGCGACTCCCGCGAGATGTACGTCTCCAACCGCGGTGAGGGCAGCATCTCGGTCTTCGACTTCCGGCAGAACAGGCTCACCAAGAAGTGGGTGCTGCCGGGCGGCGGCAGCCCCGACATGGGCGGCGTCTCCGCCGACGGCAAGGTGCTGTGGCTGTCGGGCCGTTACGACGGCGTGGTCTACGCGATCGACACGGTCACCGGCAAGCAGCTCGCCCGGATCCCGGTCGGCGGCGGCCCGCACGGCCTGGCCGTCTACCCGCAGCCCGGCCGCTACTCCCTCGGCCACACCGGCGTCTTCCGCTAGGACGCCCCGGGGGGGGGGGGGGGGGGGGGGGGGGAGAGGAGGGGGGGGGGGGGGGGGGGGGGGGAAGGGAGGGGAGGGGGGGGGGGGGCTTGGGGGGAGAGGTGAGGGGGAAAGCCCCA
>NZ_JBWKDK010000011.1:85410-179642 GCF_056436005.1 Streptomyces sp. NPDC043854 | reverse complement strand
CCCCCCCCCCCCCCCCCCCCCCCCCCCCCCCCCCCCCCCCCCCCCCCCCCCCCCCCCCCCCCCCCCCCCCCCCCCCCCCCCCCCCCCCCCGGCGCGTCCGGGGCCGGCGGCCCCGACCACGGACCCCGACCCCCGGGACCCGCGCACCGGCCCCGGCCGCCCGCGATGCGGGCAGGGGGGAACAGGCCGGCGGAACCCTCGCTACCATGGGATATCCGGACCTGACCGGGCACCGGATCCGCTTGAGGAGCGCTCTTGCCAGACGAGGTCCAGCCACTCTCCGCCGCGCAGCCCGACCCCCAGGCCGACAAGGCCGCGGCGCCCCCCGCCACGCCCCAGCCGGCCCCGCTCGCGAAGCCCGCGCCCGCGCGGCCCGCGCCGGCGAAGCCCGCCGGGTCGTCCAACCGCGTGCGCGCCCGGCTCGCCCGCCTCGGAGTCCAGCGTTCCAACCCGTACAACCCGGTACTGGAACCCCTGCTGCGCATAGTCCGCAGCAACGACCCGAAGATCGAGACGGCCACCCTCCGCCAGATCGAGCAGGCCTACCAGGTCGCCGAACGCTGGCACCGGGGCCAGAAGCGCAAGAGCGGCGACCCGTACATCACCCACCCGCTCGCGGTCACCACCATCCTCGCCGAGCTCGGCATGGACCCGGCCACCCTGATGGCCGGCCTGCTCCACGACACCGTGGAGGACACCGACTACGGGCTGGAGGACCTGCGCCGCGACTTCGGCGACGCCGTGGCCCTCCTCGTCGACGGCGTCACCAAGCTCGACCGGGTCAAGTTCGGCGAGGCCGCCCAGGCCGAGACCGTCCGCAAGATGGTCGTCGCCATGGCCAAGGACCCCCGCGTCCTCGTCATCAAGCTCGCCGACCGCCTGCACAACATGCGCACCATGCGCTACCTCAAGCGGGAGAAGCAGGAGAAGAAGGCCCGCGAGACCCTCGAGATCTACGCCCCGCTGGCCCACCGGCTGGGCATGAACACCATCAAGTGGGAGCTCGAGGACCTCTCCTTCGCGATCCTCTACCCCAAGATGTACGACGAGATCGTCCGCCTCGTCGCCGAACGCGCCCCCAAGCGGGACGAGTACCTCGCCATCGTCACCGACGAGGTGCAGACCGACCTCAGAGCGGCCCGCATCAAGGCCACCGTCACCGGCCGGCCCAAGCACTACTACAGCGTCTACCAGAAGATGATCGTCCGCGGACGCGACTTCGCGGAAATCTACGACCTGGTCGGCATCCGCGTCCTCGTCGATACCGTCCGCGACTGCTACGCGGCACTGGGCACCGTCCACGCCCGCTGGAACCCGGTTCCGGGGCGGTTCAAGGACTACATCGCGATGCCCAAGTTCAACATGTACCAGTCGCTGCACACGACGGTCATCGGGCCCAACGGCAAGCCGGTCGAGCTCCAGATCCGCACCTTCGACATGCACCGCCGCGCCGAGTACGGCATCGCCGCGCACTGGAAGTACAAGCAGCAGACCGTCGCCGGCGCCTCCAAGATCCGCACCGACGTGCCGCAGGCCGCCAAGGGCAGCGCCGGCCAGGACACCGTCAACGACATGGCCTGGCTGCGCCAGCTGCTGGACTGGCAGAAGGAGACCGAGGACCCGGGCGAGTTCCTCGACTCGCTGCGCTTCGACCTCTCCCGCAACGAGGTCTTCGTCTTCACCCCCAAGGGCGATGTCATCGCCCTGCCGGCCGGCGCCACCCCGGTCGACTTCGCGTACGCGGTCCACACCGAGGTCGGCCACCGCACCATAGGCGCCCGTGTCAACGGCCGCCTCGTCCCGCTCGAGTCCACCCTCGACAACGGCGACCTCGTCGAGGTCTTCACCTCCAAGGCCGAGGGCGCCGGCCCGTCCCGGGACTGGCTCGGCTTCGTCAAGTCCCCGCGGGCCCGCAACAAGATCCGCGCCTGGTTCTCCAAGGAGCGCCGCGACGAGGCCATCGAGCACGGCAAGGACGCCATCGCGCGGGCCATGCGCAAGCAGAACCTGCCGATCCAGCGCATCCTCACCGGCGACTCCCTCGTCACCCTCGCCCACGAGATGCGCTACCCCGACATCTCCTCGCTGTACGCGGCGATCGGCGAGGGCCACGTGGCCGCGCAGGGCGTCGTCCAGAAGCTGGTCCAGGCCCTCGGCGGCGAGGAGGCCGCCAACGAGGACATCGAGGAGAGCGTCCCGCCGTCGCGCGCCCGCACCAAGCGGCGCGGCAGCGCCGACCCCGGTGTGGTCGTCAAGGGCGTCGACGACGTCTGGGTCAAGCTGGCCCGCTGCTGCACCCCGGTCCCCGGCGACCCGATCATCGGGTTCGTCACCCGCGGCAGTGGCGTATCGGTTCACCGCGCGGACTGCGTCAACGTGGACTCCCTCTCCCAGCAGCCCGAGCGGATCCTCGAGGTCGAGTGGGCGCCCACCCAGTCCTCGGTCTTCCTGGTCGCCATCCAGGTCGAGGCACTGGACCGCTCCCGCCTCCTCTCGGACGTCACCCGGGTCCTGTCGGACCAGCACGTGAACATCCTCTCGGCGGCCGTCCAGACCTCCCGCGACCGGGTGGCCACCTCCCGGTTCACCTTCGAGATGGGCGATCCGAAGCACCTGGGCCACGTCCTGAAGGCCGTACGGGGCGTCGAGGGCGTCTACGACGTCTACCGCGTCACCTCGGCCCGCAGGCCGTAGGCCGGACCGGGCAACGGACGCACGAGGGCCCCGGCACGCGATCGCTCGACCGCGTACCGGGGCCCTCGTACTGTGTCCCGGGTACCGGTGGCTCAGCCGCCGAACTCCTCCAGGCCCTTCAGCGCCTGGTCCAGCAGGGCCTGGCGGCCCTCCAGCTCGCGCCCCAGCTTGTCGGCCTTGGCGTTGTTGCCCGCCGCACGCGCCGCGTCGATCTCCTCACGCAGCTTGTCGACCGCCGCCTGGAGCTGACCCGTCAGACCGGCCGCACGGGCCCGCGCCTCCGGGTTCGTACGCCGCCACTCGCCCTCCTCGGCCTCCTGGAGCGCCCGCTCCACGGCGTGCATCCGGCCCTCCACCCGGGCGCGGGCGTCCCGCGGCACGTGGCCGATGGCTTCCCAGCGCTCGTTGAGCGAGCGGAACGCGGCACGGGCCGCCTTCAGGTCCGTCACCGGGACGAGCTTCTCGGCCTCCTCGGCCAGCTCCTCCTTCAGCTTCAGGTTCTCCACCTGCTCGGCGTCGCGCTCGGCGAACACCTCGCTGCGCGCCGCGAAGAACACGTCCTGCGCACCGCGGAAACGGTTCCACAGGTCGTCCTCGGCCTCGCGCTGCGCCCGGCCCGCCGCCTTCCAGTCCGCCATCAGCTCGCGGTAGCGGGCGGCCGTCGGACCCCAGTCCGTCGACTTCGACAGCGACTCGGCCTCGGCGACCAGCTTCTCCTTGACCTTGCGGGCGTCCTCGCGCTGGGCGTCCAGCGCCGCGAAGTGCGCCTTGCGGCGCTTGGAGAAGGCGGAACGGGCGTGCGAGAAGCGGTGCCACAGCTCGTCGTCGGACTTGCGGTCCAGCCGCGGCAGCCCCTTCCAGGTGTCCACCAGGGCACGCAGCCGCTCGCCCGCGGCCCGCCACTGGTCGCTCTGCGCCAGCTCCTCGGCCTCGGCCACCAGCGTTTCCTTGGCCGTCCGGGCCTCGTCCGCCTGCTTGGCCTTCTGCGCCTTGCGCTCCTCGCGCCGCGCCTCCACCTCCGCGACCAGCTTGTCCAGCCGCACGCGCAGCGCGTCGAGGTCGCCCACCGCGTGGTGCTCCTCCACCTGCACGCGCAGGTGGTCGATCGCCGTCTGGGCTTCCTTGGCGGACAGATCGGTGGTCCGCACCCGCCGCTCGAGGAGGCCGATCTCGACCACCAGGCCCTCGTACTTGCGCTCGAAGTAGGCCAGGGCCTCCTCGGGGGTGCCCGCCTGCCACGAGCCGACGACCTTCTCCCCCTCGGCAGTACGCACGTACACGGTGCCCGTCTCGTCGACGCGGCCCCACGGGTCGCTGCTCACAGCGCCTCCTCCACCTGATGCCTGCGAAGGGGTTCACCCCCGGGCATCGTCCACAGTTTCCTGGGGCGGGCAGCGCCCGCCCTGCACAACGCCAACATAGGCGACCGCCGGGCCGGCTGTCCGCATCCCGCACGACGGAATATCGCCGAAGGGGGCGCGGGGCCGGCCGGGCGCGCCGCCGGGCCGTCAGTTCTGGGTGACGGTGCCCTTCTGGATGACCACCGGGGTCTTCGGGGCACCGTCCTGGCCGCCGTCGGCCGTACCGGCCTTGGCGACCTCCTCCAGCGCCTTCAGACCCGCCGCGTCGATCTTCCCGAACGGGGTGTAGGACGGCGCCAGCGGGCTGTCCTTGTAGACCAGGAAGAACTGGCTGCCGCCGGTGTGCGGGCGGCCGGTGTTGGCCATCGCCACCGTGCCCGCCGGGTACACCACCTGGCCCTGCTCGTTCGGCTTGCCCAGGGCGTCGAGGTTCTCGTCCGCGATCGTGTAGCCGGGGCCGCCCATGCCGGTGCCCTCCGGGTCGCCGCACTGGAGCACGTGGATCCCGGAGGTCGTCAGGCGGTGGCACTTGGTGTTGTCGAAGAAGCCCTTGTCCGCCAGCGCCTTGAACGAGTTGACCGTCTCCGGGGTCTTGGCCGCGTCCATCTCGACCTTGATCTCACCGGCGCTCGTCTTCAGCGCGAAGGTGTACTTGGCCTTCTGGTCGATCGCCATCGCCGGGGCCGGGGACTGCTTCGGCGTCGGCGCGGCCGACGGGCTCGCGGACGGGTCCGCCGCCTCGTCCTTCTTGCCCGAGTCGAAGACGCCGTCGACGATCAGGCCGACCAGCGCGGCGACCACCACGGCCACCGCCGCGCCGATCACCACCGCCCGCTGCCGCCCCTTGCGCCGGGCCTCGGCCCGACGCTGCTGCTGACGCTCGAACTTCTCCTTGGCGAGCTGTCGCCGCCGCTGATCGCTCGTGACCACCGGGTCGTCTCCTTGTACGTGTCTGGTACCGCTGTCCGGGCTCGGTTAGGCCGTACCGTATATGGGTTCGCTGTGGAACGAGCCGCGCCGGTAGGCTCTGAGCAGCAGCATTGGCGATCGACGGCCGCTGCCGACCCTCCCGCCGGACACGAATGAGGACGAACGTGCTGATTGCCGGGTTCCCCGCAGGGGCCTGGGGGACCAACTGCTACGTGGTCGCCCCCGCCGCTGGCGAGGAGTGCGTGATCATCGACCCGGGCCACCAGGCTGCCCAGGGGGTCGAGGAGACGCTGAAGAAGCATCGGCTTAAGCCCGTCGCGGTCGTCCTTACCCACGGCCACATCGACCATGTGGCCTCGGTGGTCCCGGTGTGCGGAGCGCACGACGTTCCCGCCTGGATCCACCCCGAGGACCGCTACATGATGAGCGACCCGGAGAAGGCCCTCGGCCGCTCCATCGGCATGCCGCTCATGGGCGAGCTCACCATCGGCGAGCCGGACGACGTCCGCGAGCTCACCGACGGCGCCGGGCTGAAGCTGGCGGGCCTCGACTTCACGGTGGCGCACGCGCCCGGCCATACCAAGGGGTCGGTGACCTTCCGGATGCCCGAGCAGGCCGACATCCCCTCGGTGTTCTTCTCGGGCGACCTGCTCTTCGCCGGCTCCATCGGACGCACCGACCTGCCCGGCGGCTCCCACGCCGAGATGCTCGAGTCGCTGGCCCGCGTGTGCCTGCCGCTCGACGACTCGACCGTGGTGCTGTCCGGCCACGGTCCCCAGACCACCATCGGCCGCGAGCGCGCGACCAACCCGTACCTCCGGGACGTCGCCGCCGGCCTCGGAGCGGACCCGACCGCCGCTCCACGACGAGGAATGTGACGAGACTTTCGTGAGCACCTTCAAGGCCCCCAAGGGCACGTACGACCTGATCCCGCCGTTCTCGGCGAAGTACCTGGCCGTCCGCGAGGCCATCTCCGCGCCGCTGCGCAAGGCGGGCTACGGGTACGTCGAGACGCCGGGCTTCGAGGACGTCAACCTGTTCGCCCGCGGCGTCGGCGAGTCCACCGACATCGTCAGCAAGGAGATGTATTCCTTCGAAACGAAGGGTGGAGACAAGCTCGCCCTTCGTCCCGAAGGTACGGCGTCCGTGCTGCGTGCGGCCCTTGAGGCCAGCCTGCACAAGCAGGGCAACCTTCCGGTCAAGCTCTGGTACTCCGGCTCGTACTACCGCTACGAGCGCCCGCAGAAGGGCCGGTACCGCCACTTCTCGCAGGTCGGCGCCGAGGCGATCGGTGCCGAGGACCCCGCCCTGGACGCCGAGCTGATCATCCTGGCCGACCAGGCGTACCGCTCGCTGGGCCTGAGCAACTTCCGGATCCTGCTGAACTCGCTCGGCGACAAGGAGTGCCGCCCGGTCTACCGCGAGGCGCTCCAGACCTTCCTGCGCGGGCTCGACCTGGACGGGGAGACCCTGCGCCGCGCCGAGATCAACCCGCTGCGGGTGCTCGACGACAAGCGCGCCGACGTCCAGAAGCAGCTGGTCGACGCCCCGCTGCTGCGCGACTACCTGTGCGACGCCTGCAAGGCGTACCACGAGGAGGTCCGCGCGCTGATCACCGCGGCGGGCGTGGCCTTCGAGGACGACCCGAAGCTGGTCCGCGGCCTCGACTACTACACCCGCACCACGTTCGAGTTCGTGCACGACGGCCTGGGCTCCCAGTCCGCGGTCGGCGGCGGCGGCCGCTACGACGGCCTGTCCGAGATGATTGGCGGGCCCGCGCTGCCGTCGGTGGGCTGGGCGCTCGGCGTGGACCGGACCGTCCTCGCCCTGGAGGCCGAGGGCGTCGAGCTGGACATCCCGGCGGCCACCAGCGTCTTCGCCGTCGCCATCGGCGAGGAGGCCCGCCGGCTGCTCTTCGGCAAGGTCATCGAGTTGCGCAAGGAGGGCATCGCGGCGGACTTCTCGTTCGGCGGCAAGGGCCTCAAGGGCAGCATGAAGGACGCGAACCGCTCCGGCGCCCGCCTCGCCGTGGTCGCCGGCGAGCGGGACCTGGCCGAGGGCGTCGTACAGCTCAAGGACATGGAGTCCGGCGAGCAGGCGGCCGTTCCGCTGGACGCGCTGGTCGAGAGCGTGCGCGCGAAGCTTGCGTGACGCGGTGGGGCCGGACGGCGCACGCTGTCGTCCGGCCCCACGCCCCGCGATTGCGGGGAGCGCTCAACCGCCCGGCGACCGGCGGCCGTACGCGGTTGCACCCCGGCCAGGCCACAGGTCCGTGCGGCAGAATGCACGCATGACGACTACAGGCGACAAGACCGTGCGGACCGTCGGCGCGAGCCGGGCGCTGGCCTGGCTGCTGGTGATCACCGGCGCGGCCGGGCTGCTGGCGGCCTGGGTGATCACGATCGACAAGTTCAAGCTGCTCGAGGACCCGAACTTCACGCCGGGCTGCAGCCTCAACCCCGTCGTCTCCTGCGGCAACATCATGAAGAGCGAGCAGGCGGCGGTGTTCGGCTTCCCGAACCCGATGCTCGGGCTCGTCGCCTACGGCATCGTGATCTGCGTCGGGATGAGCGTGCTCGCCGGGGCCCGGTTCCGCCCGTGGTACTGGCTGACCTTCAACGCGGGCTGCCTCTTCGGCGTCGTCTTCTGCGCCTGGCTGACCTACCAGTCGCTGTACACCATCAACGCCCTGTGCCTGTGGTGCTGCCTGGCCTGGGTCGCCACGATCTTCATGTTCTGGTACGTCACCGCGCACAACGTGCGCGAGGGGATGCTGCCCGCGCCCGGCTGGCTGCGCAGCTTCCTCGACGAGTTCGCCTGGGTGCTGCCGGTCCTGCACGTCGGGATCATCGGCATGCTGATCCTGACCCGCTGGTGGGACTTCTGGACCTCCTGAGCCCGCCCCGGGCTGTCGGCGGGAGCGCTTAGGCTTCCCGTGTGGAACCAGACCTGTTCACCGCCGCAGCCGAAGAGCGCCAGGAGAAGGACCCGGCGAGCTCCCCGCTCGCCGTCCGGATGCGCCCGCGCAACCTGGACGAGGTCGTCGGCCAGCAGCACCTGCTGAAGCCCGGATCGCCGCTGCGGCGGCTGGTCGGGGAGGGTGCGGGCGGGCCGGCCGGCTCCTCGTCGGTGATCCTGTGGGGCCCGCCCGGCATCGGCAAGACCACCCTCGCGTACGTGGTGAGCCAGGCGACGCAGAAGCGCTTCGTGGAGCTGTCCGCCATTACCGCGGGAGTGAAGGAGGTACGGGCGGTCATCGAGGGCGCCCGGCGTGCGGCCGGCGGGTACGGCAAGGAGACCGTCCTCTTCCTCGACGAGATCCACCGCTTCAGCAAGGCCCAGCAGGACTCGCTGCTCCCGGCGGTGGAGAACCGCTGGGTGACGCTGATCGCGGCGACCACCGAGAACCCGTACTTCTCGGTCATCTCCCCGCTGCTGTCGCGCTCGCTGCTGCTGACGCTGGAGCCGCTGACCGACGAGGACCTGAGCGCGCTGATGCGCCGGGCCCTGACCGAGGGGCGGGGGCTGGGCGGGGCCGTCTCCCTGCCGGCGGACGCCGAGGCGCACCTGCTGCGGATCGCGGGCGGGGACGCCCGGCGGGCCCTGACGGCGCTGGAGGCCGCGGCCGGCTCGGCGCTGGCCAAGGGCGAGGACGAGATCAGCCTGAAGACCGTGGAGGAGACGGTCGACCGGGCGGCCGTGGCCTACGACCGGGACGGCGACCAGCACTACGACGTGGCGAGCGCGCTGATCAAGTCGATCCGCGGCTCGGACGTGGACGCCGCCCTGCACTACCTGGCCCGGATGATCGAGGCGGGGGAGGACCCGCGGTTCATCGCCCGGCGCCTGATGATCTCGGCGAGCGAGGACATCGGCCTGGCGGATCCGACGGCCCTGCCGCTCGCGGTGGCCGCGGCGCAGGCGGTGGCGATGATCGGCTTCCCGGAGGCGGCGCTGACCCTGTCGCACGCGACGATCGCGCTGGCGCTGGCCCCGAAGTCGAACACGGCGACGACCGCGATCGGCGCGGCGCTCGCGGACGTCCGGGCGGGCCTGGCGGGGGCCGTTCCGGCGCATCTCCGGGACGGGCACTACAAGGGCGCGGCGAAGCTCGGGCACGCGGTGGGCTACGTGTACCCGCACGACGTGCCGGGCGCCATCGCGGCGCAGCAGTACGCCCCGGACGCGGTGCACGGCAAGCGGTACTACGAGCCGACGCGCTACGGCGCGGAGGCGCGGTACGCGGATGTGGTGGAGAAGGTCCGCGAGCGCCTGCGCGGCTCCTGAGCGCCTGCGCGGCTCCTGGCTAGCCGCCGGCCGCGGCGAAGAGGTTCTGCATGGCGCGGCGCAGCCCGCGGACGTCGCCGACGGGGGCGGGGAAGTCGAAGCGGGCGTCGAAGGAGGACGCCGAGTCCGGGCAGGTGAAGCGGACCCGCAGGCCCAGCCGGTCCAGGGCCAGCGGGACGGCGGTCAGGCCCGCGCTCTCCCGCGGTCCCAGCAGGGAGCCCAGGTCGCCGATCCGGTCCCGGTGGGCGGCGGCGAGGTGCTGGAGGAGCTCCGTCTCGTAGGCGGCCACCGGGTCGGGCTCGGCCGCGGCGAGGTCGTCGGGGTCCACGCGCTCGGCGCCCCACAGGTCGTCCACCGAAATCTCGCCGACCTCCAGCCGGAGCAGCACCCACTGCGGGCGGCCGTGCAGCCGCAGCAGCTCGCCCACCGGGTGGCGCTCGGCGAGCAGCGCCGCGCAGGCGGCCCGGTCCTCCTCGCCGACCCGGGTCAGCCACCCGGCGAGCCAGGCGCGGCCTCGGATACGATGGGCCACGGACACCGGCGCCACATCCGTGATCTCGATCACGGCGGTGAGGTCGTCGTCCTGGGCGTGCGCGGCTGCCCTGGCAGCCGTGGAATCCCCTGACACCAGGAGGATCACGTCCCCGTCCGGGGTGACGGTCGCAGCGGCCGGCATCCCTGTCCACCACTCTCCCTGGTCACGAGCACCGGGCAGCGTGAGGGATACTGAGGCGTTGGACTCTACGAGGGTTCGTACGCGTTCGGCTCCGGTGAGCTGCCGAACGCCTTCCCTGGGACGCGGCTGACCTTGCTTATCGTCGTCGAAAGCGGATTCCGTTTCGTTGGAATCCGAACTCCGATGCGCACTGGGCAAGGGGATCCCATGCGGTCGAGACATTACGTCCTCCTCGATAAGGTAAGCCTCACCTAACTTACATGGAGGTAGGTTCCCCGTGAACCAGAAGCGACCCAAGGTCAAGAAGTCGCGCGCTCTCGGCATCGCCCTGACGCCGAAGGCCGTCAAGTACTTCGAGGCCCGCCCCTACCCGCCGGGCGAGCACGGCCGTGGCCGCAAGCAGACCTCGGACTACAAGGTCCGTCTGCTCGAGAAGCAGCGTCTGCGCGCTCAGTACGACATCTCCGAGCGTCAGATGGCCCGCGCGTACGACCGCGCCAAGAAGGCCGAGGGCAAGACGGGCGAGGCGCTGGTCGTCGAGCTCGAGCGTCGTCTCGACGCCCTGGTCCTGCGTTCGGGCATCGCCCGCACCATCTACCAGGCCCGCCAGATGGTCGTCCACGGCCACATCGAGGTCAACGGCGCCAAGGTCGACAAGCCGTCGTTCCGCGTCCGCCCGGACGACGTCATCACCGTCCGCGAGCGCAGCCGCGAGAAGGTTCCGTTCCAGATCGCCCGTGAGGGTGGCTACGCAGGCGAGGGCGAGACCCCGCGCTACCTGCAGGTCAACCTGAAGGCCCTGGCCTTCCGCCTGGACCGCGACCCGAACCGCAAGGAGATCCCGGTCATCTGCGACGAGCAGCTCGTCGTCGAGTACTACGCCCGCTGATCCGGCAGGCGTAGCCTCACAGGCTGGTCAGCCCGCCGGTTCCCCCTCGGGGGAGCCGGCGGGCTTCCTGCTTTTCCGGGCCCGGCGGACGACGTACCCCGCCCGACGGGGCCGCACGGACCCGGGGCAAGATTGTTCCCGCCTCCTGCGGGCCGGTGGGCCGGGATTTCCGGTTCGGCCGCGTATCTCCGGCGCGATAGGGTCGGAGAACGACTTTTCTACGTAGTGATCAACATGCAGAGAGCGGTGCAACGTGTCCGGTGGAGAGGTGGCCGGGATCCTCGTGGCCGTCTTCTGGGCAATCCTGGTCTCCTTCCTGGCCGTGGCGCTGGCGAGGCTGGCCCAGGTGCTCAGGGCGACCACCAAGCTGGTGGCCGAGGTGACCGAGCAGGCCGTCCCCCTGCTGGCGGACGCCTCCACGACCGTCCGCTCCGCGCGCACGCAGCTCGACCGGGTCGACGCCATCGCCAGTGACGTCCAGGAGGTCACCTCCAACGCGTCCGCGCTGTCGTCCACCGTGGCCTCCACCTTCGGCGGCCCGCTGGTCAAGGTCGCGGCCTTCGGCTACGGGGTCCGCAAGGCCCTGAGCCGGACCCAGGAGGGTGCGCCGCCCGCCGCGGAGCGACGTACCGTGATCGTTGGGCGTACGGTGCCGGCGGCCCGGCGCCGGAAGCAGAAGGGCTGACACACGCCGATGTTCCGCCGAGCCTTCTGGTTCACCGCAGGCGCAGCCGCCGGCGTGTGGGCCACCAACAAGGTCCACCGCCAGCTGAAGAAGCTGACGCCGGAGAGCCTCGCCGCCCAGGCCGCAGACAAGGCCGTGGAGGCGGGCCATCGCCTCAAGGAGTTCGCCCTCGACGTCAAGGCGGGAATGTCCCAGCGCGAGGACGAGCTGAATGACGCACTGGGGTTGCACCAGGACCCCGACCGGCCCGACCACGCCCCCGTCCTCCCCGGGCCGCGGCGGATGCGGGCCATCCAGAACGACCCGCACCGCAAGACCACCCACCGACCGAACTTCTCCCACATCAACCGGAATGAGGACCACTGATGGAGTCGGCTGAGATTCGCCGCCGCTGGCTGAGCTTCTTCGAGGAGCGCGGTCACACCGTCGTCCCTTCGGCGTCGCTCATCGCGGACGACCCGACTCTGCTCCTGGTCAACGCGGGCATGGTCCCGTTCAAGCCGTACTTCCTCGGTGAGACCAAGCCGCCCGCCCCGCGGGCCACCAGCGTGCAGAAGTGCGTCCGTACCCCGGACATCGAAGAGGTCGGCAAGACCACCCGCCACGGCACGTTCTTCCAGATGTGCGGCAACTTCTCCTTCGGCGACTACTTCAAGGAAGGCGCCATCAAGCTGGCCTGGGAGCTGCTCACCACACCCCAGGACAAGGGCGGCTACGGCCTGGAGCCGGAGAAGCTCTGGATCACCGTCTACCAGGACGACGACGAGGCCGAGGACATCTGGGCCAACGTCATCGGCGTCCCGCGCGAGCGCATCCAGCGCCTGGGCAAGAAGGACAACTTCTGGTCCATGGGCGTGCCCGGCCCCTGCGGCCCCTGCTCCGAGATCAACTACGACCGCGGTCCCGAGTTCGGCGTCGCGGGCGGCCCCGCCGTCAACGACGAGCGGTACGTGGAAATCTGGAACCTCGTCTTCATGCAGTACGAGCGGGGCGCCGGCGACGGCAAGGAGGACTTCCCGATCCTCGGCGACCTGCCGTCCAAGAACATCGACACGGGCCTCGGCCTGGAACGCCTGGCGATGATCCTCCAGGGCGTCCAGAACATGTACGAGACCGACACCCTGCGCGTCGTCATGGACAAGGCCACCGAGCTGACCGGCGTCCGCTACGGCCAGGCCAAGGACACCGACGTCTCGATGCGCGTGGTCGCCGACCACATGCGCACCTCCGCCATGCTCATCGGCGACGGCGTCACCCCCGGCAACGAGGGCCGCGGTTACGTGCTGCGCCGCATCATGCGCCGCGCCATCCGCAACATGCGCCTCATGGGCGCCACCGGCCCCGTGGTCAAGGACCTCATCGACGTCGTGATCGACACGATGGGCCGGCAGTACCCGGAGCTCATCACCGAGCGCAAGCGCATCGAGACCGTGGCCCTCGCCGAGGAGGCCGCGTTCCTGAAGGCCCTCAAGGGCGGCACCAACATCCTCGACACCGCGGTGACCGAGACCAAGGCCGCCGGCGGCACGGTCCTCTCCGGCGACAAGGCGTTCCTGCTCCACGACACCTGGGGCTTCCCGATCGACCTCACCCTCGAGATGGCCGCCGAGCAGGGCCTCAGCGTGGACGAGGCCGGCTTCCGCCGCCTGATGCAGGAGCAGCGCGACCGCGCCAAGGCCGACGCCAAGGCCAAGAAGACCGGCCACGCCGACGTCTCCGCCTACCGCCTGATCGCCGACAACGCCGGCGCCACCGAGTTCACCGGCTACACCGCCACCCAGGGCGAGTCCACCGTCGTCGGCCTGCTGGTCAACGGCATGCCCTCGCCCGCGGCCTCCGAGGGCGACGAGGTCGAGGTCGTCCTCGACCGCACCCCCTTCTACGCCGAGGGCGGCGGCCAGCTCGCCGACCAGGGCCGGATCAAGCTCGACACCGGCGCCGTCATCGAGATCCGCGACGTGCAGCAGCCGGTCCCCGGCGTCTCCGTCCACAAGGGCTCCGTCCAGGTCGGCGAGGTGACGGTCGGCGCGTCCGCGTACGCCGCCATCGACGTCAAGCGCCGCCGGGCCATCGCCCGCGCCCACTCGGCCACGCACCTGACCCACCAGGCGCTGCGCGACGCCCTCGGCCCGACCGCCGCCCAGGCCGGTTCCGAGAACAGCCCCGGCCGCTTCCGCTTCGACTTCGGCTCGCCGAACGCCGTCCCCGGCTCGGTCCTCACCGACGTCGAGCAGAAGATCAACGACGTGCTCTCCCGCGAGCTCGACGTGACCGCCGAGATCATGAGCATCGACGAGGCGAAGAAGCAGGGCGCCATCGCCGAGTTCGGCGAGAAGTACGGCGAGCAGGTCCGCGTCGTCACCATCGGCGACTTCTCCAAGGAGCTGTGCGGCGGCACGCACGTCGGCAACACCGCCCAGCTGGGCCTGGTGAAGCTGCTCGGCGAGTCCTCCATCGGCTCCGGCGTGCGCCGTGTCGAGGCCCTCGTCGGCGCGGACGCCTACAGCTTCCTCGCCAAGGAGCACACGGTCGTCGCCCAGCTCCAGGAGCTGGTCAAGGGCCGTCCGGAGGAGCTGCCGGAGAAGATCGCCTCCATGCTCGGCAAGCTGAAGGACGCCGAGAAGGAGATCGAGAAGTTCCGCGCGGAGAAGGTCCTCCAGGCCGCCGCCGGCCTCGCCGAGAACGCCCAGGACATCCGCGGCGTCGCCCTCGTCGTGGGCCAGGTGCCGGACGGCACCGGCGCCGACGACCTGCGCAAGCTGGTCCTCGACGTCCGCGGCCGCATCCAGGGCGACCGCCCGGCCGTCGTGGCCCTGTTCACCACGGCGGGCGGCCGCCCGCTGACCGTGATCGCCACCAACGAGGCCGCCCGCGAGCGCGGGCTCAAGGCCGGCGACCTGGTCCGCACCGCCGCCAAGACCCTCGGCGGCGGCGGTGGCGGCAAGCCGGACGTGGCCCAGGGCGGCGGCCAGAACCCGGCCGCCGTCCCGGAGGCCATCGCCGCGGTCGAGCGCCTGGTCGTGGAGACGGTCTGACCATGACACTGCGCCGCGGCCGCCGTCTCGCCATCGACGTCGGGGACGCCCGTATCGGGGTCGCCACCTGCGACCCCGACGGGGTGCTCGCCACACCGGTGGAAACCGTTCCGGGCCGGGACATCCCCTTCGCCCACCGGCGGCTGCGGCAGCTCGTCGAGGAGTACGAACCCCTGGAAGTCGTGGTCGGCCTGCCCCGCTCGCTCAGCGGTCGGGAAGGGCCGGCCGCGGCCAAGGTGCGCGCCTTCGCCGCCGAACTCGCCAAGGGCATCAAGCCCGTGACGGTCCGCCTGGTGGACGAGCGGATGACCACGGTCACCGCCGCCCAGGGGCTGCGGGCCTCCGGCCGCAACGCCAAGAAGGGGCGGTCGGTCATCGACCAGGCCGCCGCTGTGGTGATCCTTCAAAATGCTCTTGAGACCGAACGGGTATCGGGTAATCCGCCTGGCGAGTGCGTCGAAGTGGTTGTCTGATCGCGGTACGGTAACGTTCCGCGAGACGCGGCGACATTCGAACAGTCGTCGCCCACCACTTCAGAGGCGGAACCGGGTGCCGTGGCGGCGCGAGCCACGAGCACTCCGTCTCGCGGCTCTAGGGGATCGATGACTGAATATGGCCGGGGCCCTGGCTCCGAACCGTGGCACCCGGGGGACCCGCTGTACGGCGACCCCGGGTGGAACGGGCACGAGGCCCAGCAGGGCCGGATGCCTTACGGCGGTGGCCCGCAGCAGCAGTATCCGCAGGAGCCGCAGTACCAGCAGCACTACGTCCAGCAGGGCCAGTACCCGGACCAGATGCAGGGCTACGCCCCGCAGCAGGCCCACCAGCAGATGCACCCGCACGCCCACCAGCAGGTCCACCCGCAGCAGCAGGTGTACGGCGGCGGCCAGGCCTGGGACACCGGCCAGGGCCACTACGCCGTCGCCGACCCGCAGGCCCCCCAGGCGTACCCCGTAGCCGACCCGCAGGCCCCCGACGCGTACCCGTCCGCCGACCCGTACGCGGGCGCGGACCCGTACGCGCAGCAGCCCGTCGGCGGCTACCCGGGGGAGGCCCCCGACCTCTACGGGACCGAGGAGTCCTACCCGCCGCCGGAGCCCCCGGGCCGGCGCCGCCCGGCTCCCGACCCGGAAACGGAACCCGAAGCCGACGAGGACGACGAGGACGAGGACACCGCCTCGGCGACCGACGGAGGCCGCGGCGGGCGCCGCGCGGGCCGCTCGAAGGGCAAGGGCAAGGACAAGCCGAAGCGGAGCGGCGCCGCCTGCCTGGTCGCCTCCCTCGTGATCGTCGGCGTCCTCGGCGGTGGCGGCTACTACGGCTACAGCTACCTCAAGGCGAGGTTCGGCGCGGCCGAGGACTACACGGGCGAGGGCACCTCCGAGTCCGTCGAGGTGCAGATCCCCAACGGTGCCGGGCTCGGGCAGATGGGCCGCATCCTCAAGGAGCACGGGGTGGTCGCCAGCGCGGAGGCGTTCGTCGCCGCCGCCACGGCGAACAAGAAGGGCACCTCCATCCAGCCCGGCGTCTACACGCTCAAGAAGAAGATGTCGGCAGCGTCCGCCGTCGCGGTGATGGTCGACCCCTCCAAGCTCAACGTCCTCACCATTCCCGAGGGCAAGCGGGCCATCGAGGTGTACGACATGATCGACAAGAAGCTCGGCAAGCCCGCGGGCACCACTGCGGAGATCGCCAAGCGCGATTCGAAGAACCTGGGCCTGCCCGCCTGGGCGGCCGATAACACGAAGATCAAGGACCCGCTGGAAGGGTTCCTCTTCCCGGCGCGCTACGACGTCACCAAGGAAACGACCCCCGAGTCGCTGCTCAAGCAGATGGTCCGCAACGCCAGCGACCAGTACGCGAACCTCGGCTTCGAGGCCAAGGCGAAGTCGCTCGGCCTGGAGACCCCGCTCCAGCTGGTCACGGTCGCGAGCCTGGTCCAGGTCGAGGGCAACAAGCACGACGACTACCGCAAGATGTCCGAGGTCATCTACAACCGCCTGAAGAAGACCAACGACGTCACGAACCAGAAGCTCGAGTTCGACTCGACCATCAACTACATCAAGGGCACGAGCAACATCAACGTCTCCCGCGAGGAGACGCGCAAGCTCGACAACGCCTACAACACCTACCTCTACAAGGGCCTCACCCCGGGACCGATCAGTAACCCGGGCAGCGAAGCCCTCAACGCCGCACTCGACCCCGACAAGGGCGGCTGGATGTTCTTCGTGTCGGTCGACGGAAACACGACGACCTTCACCAAGACCTACGACGAGCACACGAAACTGGTCGCGGAGTTCAACGAGCGTCAGCAGCAGCAGAAGAAAAAGCAGAACGGCGGGTAGGTAGAAACAGATGTCACGCATACGGGCCGCGGTGCTGGGTTCGCCGATCGAGCACTCCCTCTCACCGGTGTTGCACCGCGCCGCGTACCAGGAGCTCGGCCTCGACGACTGGTCCTACGACCGCTTCGAGGTCGACGAGGCCGCGCTCCCCGAGTTCGTCTGCGGCCTCGGCCCCGAGTGGGCCGGGCTGTCCCTGACCATGCCGCTCAAGCGGGCGATCATCCCGCTGCTCGACGGCATCAGCGACACCGCCGCCTCCGTCGAGGCGGTCAACACCGTCGTCCTCACCGAGGACGGCCGCCGCCTCGGCGACAACACCGACATCCCCGGCATCGTCGCCGCCCTCCACGAGCGCGGCGTCGACAAGGTGGAGAGCGCCGCCATCCTCGGCGCCGGCGCCACCGCCTCCTCCGCCCTGGCCGCCCTCGCCCGGATCTGCACCGGCGAGGTCACCGCCTACGTCCGCTCGCGGCTCCGTGCCGACGAGATGCTCCAGTGGGGCGAGCGGCTCGGCGTCCCCGTCCGCACCGAGGAGTGGTCGCATGCCGCCGAGGCCCTCACCGCGCCCTTGGTGATCGCCACCACCCCGGCAGGCGCCACCGACAAGCTGGTCGGCGCCGTCCCGGACGCTCCCGGCACCCTCTTCGACGTGCTCTACGAGCCCTGGCCGACCGCCCTCGCGGCCGCCTGGTCGGAGCACGGCGGCCGGCTCCTCGGCGGCCTGGACCTCCTGGTCCACCAGGCGGTCCTCCAAGTGGAGAAGATGACGGGTAGATCCCCTGCGCCGCTTGAGGTAATGCGGCAGGCGGGCGCCGCTGCCCTCTCGTCCGCCACCCGAAGGCGCGTTTGAGATCGTTCAACGGATGCGTGGCCGAGTTCGCAGGCCAAGCGACGGCGTAATGTGATCCGGCGAACGTTCGCTCCACCGCCCAGGGGTTGGGCTGGACTGGGATCCTCTCTGTCCGGGCTGTTTGTGGATGATGTCCACAGTGCGGTGAATGTCGTCGGTCCACCAGATGGCTGGTGAAGCCCTGGTCCGCCCAGATCAGTCGTACCGTCGGGTGGTCCGGACGGAATGGAATCTGGTCTGTCACGGCTGCTCGGCGTCAGTCCCACCCGGGTGTCGACGTAGCCGAGTCGCCGGTTTATCTCGATGGCGTTCATGTTCGCTGGGCGGTGTAACGATCGGATTTTGCCTACGTCGCACGGCAGGCCTGCGAATCAAAATGCCGAACCGCTCCATCGCGGGTGGACTGTTCAGCTTCGGTGGATACTCGATTTGTCTCCAGTTGAGATGTGGAGACGAGCAGTCCATATGCTCGGCAGGCTCCATGGTGATTACCAGAACCAGTCCGCGTCTTTCAAGGGCGGTTGCCGGGAAGCTCGGCATCGGCTCGACCGAGACGCCCCGTGAGTGGGTTCGCCGGGACCAGGTCGATTCGCTTCCTCATATGACCCGCTCCAGCCTTGAGGTGAGACCTGGAGCAACCCTGTCGATGGAGTGAGAGCAAACATGAACATTAAGTCCGTGATCGCCTTGAAGTGTACATTGTTGGGTATATCTGGATAAACTATCCAGATATAGGAACTCTGCCATTCCATCCCCGGACCTGGGGCAGGGCGGCTTCAAGTTCCCGGCAGGAGCGGGCTGTCGGTGATGCCTCAGATCCAGATGGCGTGTTCGGGTGCGTCCCGGATCGCGCGGGTGGTCTTGGCGATGTTGTCCGCTCCCAACAGCCGCAGCCTGCCGATGGCCAGATTTCGCAAGGCGGCCATCGCTCGCGGCGCGCTGCCGGTGCGGACGGTGGAGGCACCCTCGGCGAACACCACATCTCTGACATGATGGCTGGAATTTTCGATTCCCCAGTGCCCGCGCACGTATCCGCTCAGGTCAGCAGGGCTGGCTTGGTGGGTGTCGAGGCTGGTGACGGCGTAGACCGTCTCCCGGGTCTGCCGCTTGCCGCTCTCGTGGCGGCGCCGGTGGATGCGCAGGGCCAGCCGTGCTTCCGGGAAGGCGATTCCGCCCAGGTTCGCCGCGATGGCCATGGTCTTGACCGAGGGGGACTCCTGCCGCCCGTGCCCGGTCCCGGAGACGGTGTGCGCTACGGGCACCTGCTCCCGTGGCTGGGCCTTGATCTGGGCCGATGCGGTCGGCTGGTTTCCTTTGATCGCCGCGATGCAGTGGGCGTTCTTGTCCTGCACCAGCCAGCGCACCTGGTCCTTGACGCTGTGCAGAGCGTCGAAGGTGGCCACGGCGCCGGCCAGATCGATGGGTTCCAGCAGTGGGCGGAAGGCAGCAGTCTCGTCAGTCTTGCCCCTTACCTCCCGCTGGGCCAGGGTGACGGTGGGGGCGTGGGTGACGGCGGACAGCAGGTGCCGGTGGCGCTGTTGTCGGTGTGCGGAGCCGGACAGCGCCTTGCCGTCCACTGCGATCGCCAGCCGCGGTGCCGGGCCGGTGCCGCCGACGTCGGTGTGATCGCGTTCGGCCAGGTAGGCGCCGAACGCGGCGTCCAGGGCGTCGCCGTCGAGGGCGGCCAGGAGCCGGGTGAGGGTGGCATGGGACGGGGCGCGGCGACGTCCGGGCAGGTGGCGGCGGATGTCGAGCTGTTCCAGCACCGTGGTGGTGGCGCGCTGTCCCCACTCGGTGATCTCGGTGATGGTCCGGGCGCCGGAGACGACTGCGCAGGCGCAGATCAGCAGCAAGCCGACCAGGGGATACCACCGCCCGCGACGCGAACGCGGGTCGGGTACGCGCTCGAGGTGGGCGCGCAGGCGGCCGGTGTCGTACTGGTGGAGGGGACCCAGTTTCGCCAGGACGGCAGGGATCGGGGGGATGGAGTGGCAGGCACGGGACCTCGATGTGATCAGCCGGCGTAGACGCCCTGATGATCACCGGTCTCGTGCCTGTGCTGTTGCTGCGTCAACTCCTGCCCCACGCAGACGATCTACGCGATCCCAAAACTTGCAACCGCCCTGCTACCCGACAATCGCAAACGACTCCACTCGGCAGTCGGATACATGACGCCGCGTGAGGCGTATCTCGAGCGTCGCAACATGAGGCTCGCGGCGTAGGTTTCAGGCGTACGGCGACTGTCCGGAAGGCGCGCGGCCCCTCACACGAAAGGTGTCCTGACCTGCGAAGATTCGAGTGCCTAGAACGAATCGGGAACGCAGAGCGGGGCACCTTTCTGGTGAGCGAGCGTACAGGGTGGGACGAGCGGCTCGTCGTACGGGCTGACGGCCGGGGACTGGTGGGGCATGCGGGGGCGGTGTTGCTGCGCAAGCTCGCCGACCGGGTCGGGCTGACCGCGGCGCTGGCGCAGGTGTTGCCCGGCGGGAGTGGGCCGGGATGGCGGGACCGCTCTGCGGTCATTGTCCAACCCGCCGTGGCGATCATGCTCGGCGGGAGGAATCTCTCCGAGGCCGAGGCTCTTCAGTCCCACCACCAGCGGCTTTCGGCCCGCCGGTCTCGGACTCGACCACCCACCGCACCCTGGCCGCCGCGTCGACGGCGCCGGAGCCACCCATGAACTCCATGAACACCTCGCCGCGCTGAACACCTGGCGCCGCACCGTCCGCTTTACCACCGGCTGGACCATCACCGACGCCGACGAGAAGGCCATCGCAGTGCTGCCCGAGACCGCCTGGGAGACCTCCCTGAACCAGGACGGCACCGTCCAGGAGGGCTACTTCGTCGCCGAGCTGACCGGCCTGAACACCCGGACCGGATGGATCAAGGACGTGCGGCTGATCGTCCGCCGCGTCAAGCCCTCGGGCCGGCAGGCAAAGGACCTGACCGCCTTCGAGAAGAAGACCGGCTGGAAGTACTCCGTCACTGCCACCAACATCAGCAAGATGACCCGGATCCCGGGCTCCCACCAGGCGCAGTGGCTCGACGCGGCCCTCGGTCTGCACAACCTCCCTCGAAGTCCCTGGGCATCAACGAGAGTTGGATGCTCACCGCGAACCTGGCCGCCGACCTGGACGCCTGGCTCCGGCTCCTGAGCCTGCACGATCACAAGGACCTGGCCGACGCGGAACCCGACACGATCCGCTTCCGGCTCTACCATCTGCCCGCCTGGCTCAGCCGACACGCCCGCCGACGATGGCTCCGCATCGAACGCTTCTAGCCCTGGGCCAGCGCGTTCACCACCGCCTGGGCCAGGATCCTCGCTCTTCCGGCCGTCACCTGACGCCCGGCCCCGGCCCCGACGAAGACCAGAACGGAGGAGACCCGCAAACCCCGGACCCGTGGAACCCGGCGCACCACGCAGCGACACGCGACGACCCCGAACCTCACCACAGGGCAAACCGGGGTGAACCGATCATCCCGCGAACGCGACGCCATCACCGAAGGGTCGAGGCCAGGCATGGATACCGGCCAATTTTCGCCACGCAGTCAGCCACACCGTCGAAGGACGAAGAGTCCGGACTCAGCTGAAGTTCCATCAACTTTCTGAGCAAACAGCTCACTTGGCGACCATGCCCGGTGAGCCAACGAAGCCTCACTCAGCACCAATGCTCGAACAACTGTCCGCTCGCGCCGCTAGGCTTCAGCAGGGGTCGACCGCGGTAGCCACTCAAATCCGCGCGATTGCCCGAACGCGGGCTCGAGGGGCGGCCGATACATGAGGGCTGCTTGCACTACGCGATCAGAAGTGTCGCTGGTAGCACTGGTCTGCATCATTGCGCAGGGCAACTGACCGCCAGGGGTCGTCGCGACCGGTTCGAGCTTGCCACTTCCCCGCACGTATCGAGGAGTCAAAGGAGCGGATTGCCGCCATGGCTGACCAAATGGTTCTTGCAGCCCAGAAATGGGTCAACGCGACGTATAAGGGTGTCGCCGGCTACAACCCCGTGACGGAGGACGGGAAGACCGGATGGAACACCATGTACTCCCTGACCCGGGCGTTGCAGCACGAACTCGGGATCGCGACACTCTCCAACGCATTCGGTCCCACCACGTTGTCGATGTTGGCAGCCAGGGGACCCATCAAAGTCGGTGAGCCGAACAAGAACATAGTCAAGATCATCCAGTGTGGCCTTTATTGCAAGGGTTACAGCGCCGGTGCCATCGATGGGGAGATGTCGAACCCCACTTTGTTCGGCTTCAAGACGATGATGGAAGACATGGGAATTCCGGCGGAGAAGGTCGGAAATGCCCTGCCGGCCAAGGTCTTCAAGGCCTTGCTCACCATGGATTCCTATATCTTCCTGTCCGGCGGATTGGAGCAGATCCGCCTCATGCAGCGGTGGCTCAACGCCCGCTACTGGGAGAAGTCGACCTTCTTCATTGGCCCGTGCGACGGATTCTTCTCCCGTGATGTCCAGCAGGCCCTGATGAAGGGGATCCAGTACGAGTCGGGAATTCCCGAGGGCTCGGCCAACGGCATTTTCGGACCCGGCACGGAAGCGGGCCTGCGGGCCCACACGCTCGCCGAAGGCGACTCCGGGACATGGGTGCAACTGTTCTCCGCCGCCTGTGTGGCGAACGGTCCCTCGAACACGAGTGGCGACATCGCCAGCTTCAGTTATGAGTTCGGCCCGAAGCTCGCGAGCTGGGTGAAGAAGTTCCAGAGCTTCTCCGCGATCGGTGTATCGGGTAAGGCAGACTTCGACACCTGGGCGCAGCTGCTGGTTGCCTATGGCAACCCTGACCGGGCGGTCGACTGTTGTGACACCCGCTTCACCATCACTCCCTCCCGGGCGAAGGCGCTACATGCAGCCGGCTACCGCGCTGTAGGACGCTACCTCGACGAGCCGGCCGGGAGTACCCTGAACAAGGAGATACAGCCTGGAGAACTGGACGCGATCTTCTCCGCCGGTCTGAGGGTCATCCCGCTGTGGCAGTACGACGCGCGGAAGCTCGCGGATTTCACGTACGCCAACGGCTACTCGCACGGGCGCAAGGCGCACGAACGGGCCGAAGGCTATGGATTCAACCGCAGCACGGTGATCTACTTCGCGGTCGACTATGATGCCACGCAAGCGGAGATGGACAGGATCGTCGACTACTTCATCGGCGTGAATGACGCCCTGAAGAGCAACGGCAGCAAGTACATCACCGGCGTATACGGTTCGCGGAACGTGTGCGCCAGCGTGGCCGGAGGCGCTTTCGTTCCATACGCGTACGTCTCGGGCATGTCCTATGGATTCTCCGGCAACCTCGGATTCCCCCTTCCGCAAAACTGGGCGTTCAACCAGATCAAGGAGTTCAACTTCTCCGCGGGTTCGGACACCTTCGCGCTGGACCGGGTGTCGCACCGCCCCGGCGCGGACTTCGGGCAGAACTCGGTCAACCAGTCGGGAAGTTCAACGGTCGACCAGTTCATCGCGTATGTCCAGAAGGTGTACGATGCCGCCGTCGGGTACGGAAAGGGCGACGCGAACGAACTGTGCCTGCAGTTCATGCGCTGGGAGAAGTACACAGACTCCCGCTGGGAATCGCTGTTCGGTGATGTGGACAACGCGTTCATACAATTTTGCGTAGACCGGGGACTTGGCCGCGCGAGGGATCAGGCGTACCTCGACCCGTCGATGGGTGTCACCATCAGCCCGGACCACCTGATCGCCAGTGCCGCAGGCTATTTCCTCAAGGGGAACGCCGGAGTCGGCAAGGCGAATCGTGCCGAACTCGCCAGTTGGGGCGGGGACCTGCTCACGTTCTACGGAGAGTGGAGTCGTTCGGACAACGCATCCCCGCTGGACTTCTGCCGCAGGACACTGGCCAGGACCGACGTCGCGTCCACGTTCTCGCTCAGCGACCTGATCGAGGACATCGACGGGTTCACCGTCGCGATGAAGCTGAAGGCCGGCGGCACGAACATCGTCACCGAACTCAGGAAGATTCTGCTCGGTGGGGGTCACAAGACGCGTTTCAGTGACTTCAAGGCGGCCAGGTTCGGCAACACCACCGACGGCGTCAAGAAGACGGCGAAGGCGTTTCTCGAGGACGACATTAGCGACACTCTGCTGTCAAGTACGCGTGCACTGCTGATCCAGCGGAACTGCCCGATCCACAAGAAGCCCTGGCTCGAGTCTGACTCCGTGATGGACGAGTTCTACCGGGGATTCGCCGAAGTTTTGCAGCGTCTCATCGACCAGCAGTGACCCGCTGAAGCCGGTGTCTCGGCCAACGGGCCGAACCCGTTGTCCAGAATCTCACGGAAGTGACCTTTCGCTAAGGTATGTGCAATCTTCATCACACCCAGGCTGACAGCAGACCCGGACGCCCGTACCCGTCGAAAGCGGCGTGCCGGGTATCTTCCCCAGCCATGAGGAAACGCTTGGCGCAGGAGACGGGAAGAACCACGCGGCTCCGGGTGTCCGCGAAACCGGATCAGGAGGAGGGGATGCAATGCCGACATCTTTGATGGGCCTGCTCCTGCTCGTGAGTGCGGTGGTGGTACCAGCGTGCATCGTGGTGATCGTTCTCATGCTGAGGAACCCGCCCCGTTCGCTGTCCAGAATTTGTGCGGTTCTCGCCCTGATCTTCGGTTTCTCGGCTACGGCCGTGTACTGCTACGGCTGGTTCTCCGTCACCTTGGGGGGGCCGTTCCCGGAGCTGTGCGAGGACAGCAACGCGTCCGGCGCCCAGTTGGCGAGCCTGAAGCAGGATTTCTGGCCCCTTCGCAACGCCTGCATCTATTCCGACGGATCGACGGTGGAGCACGTTTCCATGTCGATCAACGTGTTCGTCTACGTGCCGGCCGGCCTTGCCGTCGTCCTGACCTGCGCCGCCGCGTTCCTTTGCCGGCGGGCACGACACATTCCCGAAGGGACCTCATGACCACCGCATTCTCGCGTCGCACCGTACTCAAGCAGTTCACCGGCGTCGCTGCCGGGGCCGCACTGGTCTCGGGCGGAGGTGCACTGCTGGCTCCCGCCACCGCCGTCGCCGCGGACACCAAGTGGCGCAGATCGACCTCGGCGAACGGCTGGATCATCCCGAACGCCCGCTCTTCGTTCACCGGCACCTGCGACATCCAGGGAACCGGCCTGACCGTTGTCCTACGCCAAGGTGACACCGCAACGGTCCTGGCCTACCTGGCACAGCGTTTCCACTACGACGTCGCCCGGCTGGAGAGCGGTCGCGGCGAGGTCATCGGATATCGTCGCGATCGCGAGGTCAGGGTGGACTTCGAGTCCAACCACCTGTCAGGGACCGCACTGGCGCTGTATCCGGAAACCTACCCGCTGGGAGTCACGGGGAACTTCTTCCCATACCAGGTCACGGCGATCCGGGACATCCTCGCGGAACTTGAAGGCGTGGTGAAGTGGGGCGGTGACATGAAGCCAGCCATGGAATCCATGTTCTTCATCGACGTGCCGCCGGAGTCGCAGCAACTCAAGCAGGTCGCAGCGACGCTCAGAGCATGGCAGATCACTCCGAGCAAGGGCGCCGGGACTCAGAACGTCGAGGACCCCAATCGCATTAAGGCGTCGAAGGAACTGGCGAAGAGCCAGAAGGTCTAGCCTCCATGCTGGGACTCTGTTGGTGATGTTGGCAGGTCATGCGGCGGCTGTGCACAGGGTGCGGAAGCGGGTGGCCCGGCGTCGCGTTCTGGGTTCGGTATCGAGCCAGTCCGCGACACGGGTGATGTTGCAGGCCAGTGCGGTGAGTACGTGCTGGACGTGGGTTTTCGCCAGGCCTCGGTAGCGGGAGCGTCGCAGGCCGTGGGTGCGGACGTTCTGCGAGAGGGTGGCCTCGATGCCGGCGCGGATCGCGTAGCGGCGCTGCCACTCTTCGGTGGTCTGGTCGAGCCGGTTGCGCATCTGGATCTCGTGGAGTTCGCGGGTGGGCAGCAGGGCGAGGGCCCTGGGCCGGGTGGCGGAGGTGGTGCACTGTGGGCGGACCGGGCAGGCCAGGCAGTCGGCCTTGGCGAACTTGACCTGGATGTAGTCGTGTCCGCTGATCCGCAGTGGTCTCCATTCCCGGCTGACCGCGCCCTGGGGGCAGGTGGCCTGCCGGCGGTCCCAGTCGACGGGGAAGGCCGATTTGGCAAAGCCCGAGCCGGTCCTGGCCTGGCGGCTGTGGTCGGGGACGACCGGGCCGAGCAGTGTGATGCCGTGCACGCGAGTGGCCCGTTCGATGTGTGCAGGGGTGATGTAGCCGGCATCGACGATGTGCTCGCGCGGCAGTAACTCCCGCTCGGTGAGCACGTCATGGATGATCGCGGTCATCTCGACGTCCTGCCCCGTGGAGTGGGTCGTGGCCACGTGGACCACGAGTTCAGGGCGCTGGTCGTCGCAGGACTCGGTCAGATGGACGCGGTAGCCGCTCCAGGCGGTGTTCCGTTTGACGCAGTAGTGCGTATGGGTGTCGTAGGGGGAATCGAAGCGCAGGTGAGCTGGGGGCAGGGCATGCCCGTCCCGCCAGCGCAGGCACCCGCGGGCGTCCCAGTAGTAGTGATGGACCCACGCTTGGCGGAGGATCTCCACTTGCGGCAGAAGACACAGGTGAGGCGGGCGGACGTGGCCCAGAGGGCGGCGAGGATCTTCTGGCCGTCTCGGCCGGTCTGCTCGGCCCACCCGGTCACCGCTGGTTTCCCGAACGGTAGCTTGCCGATTTCTACCCGGCGCCCGTACCGCTTTTCCCATTCCGGCTTGATCAGGGGCCGCAGCCAGTCCGGGTCGGCCTCGACCAGCTCCTCCAGTGCCGCCCGCAGCGCTTCCCCGACCAGCTCCAGACGGCTGAGGAAGCGGACCGCGGCCAGCACGTGGGTGGCGTCGGTGCGCTGCCGCCCGCCGGGCTTGAGCAGTCCAGCCTCCTTCAGGCGCTGCAGCATGACCTCCAGCAGCCGCTCGGCGGCACCGTCTCCGGCCAGCCGGGCTCGAAACTCGCACAGCACCGAGTAGTCGAACCCGGGATCGTCCTGCTCCAGGCCCAGCGCGTACTTCCAGTCGATCCTGGTCCGCACCGCGTCCGCCGCAGCCCGGTCGGAGAGGTTTTCCGCGAACTGCAGCACAGACACCAGCGCCAGCTGCCCCGGCGACAGGCACCGCCTGCCGTCCGTGGGATACAGACCGGCGAACTCCTCATCCTCGAACAGCACATCCAACCGGTCCCTGATCAGCATCGCCGGTGTGTCCTTCGGACACGCCGCCCGCGCTGTCCGCACCGTCCTGACCGGGATCCTCCGATGACTCTCCGGCCGCAACGACACCACGACCACCCCCACCGCTGACATCGCCCTGCTCCCACCAGACAAGCACCCGCCAGCCCAGGTGTCAGCACCCCACCAACATCACCAACAGAGTCCCGGCATTGGGTCTAGGTGTTCTGTCCCGGGAGGTTGTGGACGGGTGATGCAGGTCTCGACTGAGGGATCTTGAAATGGGTGAGGGCCTTCTGGCCTGGTGTGGATTGCGACATCTGCACCGGCGACCAGAAAGGCCCTCGTGCCCTACCGTAACGCACCCCTGACCGAGACCGGACGCCTGCGGCTGGCACGCTGCGTGGTGGATGACGGCTGGCCGCTGAGGCGGGCGGCCGAGCGTTTCCAGGTCTCGCCGACCACTGCCCAGCGGTGGGCCGCCCGCTATCGCGCCATGGGTGAGGCGGGCATGGAAGACCGCTCATCCCGTCCGCATCACAGTCCGCGCCGCACCCCGACCCGCACCGAACGCCGGATCATCAAGGTCCGCGTCACCCGCCGGTGGGGACCGGCCCGCATCGCCGGACTGCTGGACGTGCCCGCGTCCACGGTGCACCGGGTCCTCGTCCGCTACCGGATCGCCCGCCTGACCCATCTCGACCGGGCCACCGGGGCCGTCATACGCCGCTACGAACGTGAGCGTCCCGGTGAACTGGTGCACGTGGACATCAAAAAACTCGGGAACATCCCCGACGGCGGCGGCCACAAGATGCTCGGCCGTCAGGCCGGCCGCAAGAACCGCTCCAGCGCCGGCTACGGCTACATCCACACCGCCGTCGACGACCACTCCCGCCTCGCCTACAGCGAGATCCACTCGGACGAGAAGAAGGAAACCGCCACCGCCTTCTGGCAGCGGGCACACGCCTACTTCACCGGCGTCGGGATCACCGTCGAACGCGTGCTGACCGACAACGGCTCCTGCTACCGCTCCCACACCTGGCGCGACGCCCTGGCGCCAGCCGGGATCACCCACAAGCGAACCCGGCCCTACCGGCCCCAGACCAACGGCAAGGTCGAACGCCTCAACCGAACCCTGCTCGACGAGTGGGCCTACGCCCGCCTCTACCGGTCAGAGCAGGAACGACGCGACGCCTTCCCCCAGTGGCTGCACACCTACAATCACCACCGCGGACACACCGCGCTCGCAGGCAAACCACCCGCCAGCCGCGTCCCCAACCTCACTGGGCAATACAGCCGTGTCATGCAGGGAAGGTTGCGCCCGCCGGTGGCCCGAGCGGCCCTGATCCGGTCCTCTGCCCGGCCCGCAGACGGTGGCGGAGATCCAGTTCGGCGATCGGCAGGCCGGTGGTGTTCGTCGCGAAGCACGTCAGCCGCATGCCGTGGGTGACCGGTGACGAAGCCTACGGGCAGGACCCGCAGCTCCTCGCCGCCCTGGAGGCACGCGGGACCGGCTACGTCATGGCCGTCGCCTGCTCAACGCGGGTACGGATCAACCACGGCCGCACCCCAGTCCACGCGGACACCGTCGCCGGCCGCCTGCCCGCCACCGCCTGGCAGCGGCACAGCGCCGGACATGGCGCGAAGGGACCGCGTCACTACGACTGGGCCTGGATCCACATCGGCACCGACAGCCACCGGCACCTGCTCGTCCGCCGCAACCGCACCACCAGGGCACTCGCCTTCTACCTGTGCTGGTCACCCACCGAAGTGCCCCTGGCCGAACTGGTCCGCGTCGCCGGTGTCCGGTGGAGCGTCGAGGAGTGCTTCCAGGCCGCCAAGTGACAGGTCGGACTCGACCACTACCAGGTCCGCAACTGGACCTCGTGGCACCGGCACATCACGCTCGCCATGCTCGCCCTGGCATTCCCGACCGCCATCGCCGCCAGCACGGCCCCGGGGCGGCCCACCGGCACGCACCACCACGTTCGCGGCAGCGACCCGATCGCGTTGACCGTCCCGGAGATCCGCCACCTGCTCACTGCCGTCCTCAACCCACCAGCCGTGACAGCAGCCAGGCTGCTGCACTGGTCCAACTGGCGCAGACGCCACCAGGCAACAGTCCGCCGCAGCCACTACCGGCGACGGTCAACTATCGCAGCGGCCGGATCAGGAAAGGCCCGCCGGAGGGCCGGCGGGCCTTATGGGTGGCCATGTCAGCCGCAGTGGCCCAGACCGCTGTGCCACGCATCCCAGTGCCGGCGGCCGCTGGACCAGTAGTCCGTCCCGCCCCCGTACTCCACACACTGGCCGTTGGCCTTGATCTTTACCGGCCCGGCGTAGGAGTTGTAGTACCCCTCGTCGGATGTCATTACCACGTCGCCCGCGGCTCGCAGATCGGCCCTCACACGACCTTGGTTCTGGCCGCCGACCACAGTGGTGACGACGCAGTTGTATCCCGAAGAGGCGTTGTACAGCAGGTATGCCCTGGCCTGCGGGCCGCCGGTTCCCTGGTAGTAGCCGAGGTCGTGGGACTCTTGGACGTAGTATCCCGAGCCGCATACCGAAACCGGGTTCGCGGCTGCCGACGCAGACGTGGTCATGCCAATCGTGACAGTGATGGCGGCACCGGCCGTGACCAGAGCCTTTGCTATCTTGCGCAAAATCCCCCCTTGAGATGAACGAAATCGCTGGCGTGAATTCCAAGTGATCTTGTCAGTGTGTCGGGGCCCGGTCAATTCGATATGCCGGGTTGGGAACCTGACAGATCCGTCGTCCGATAGCTGGACCGGGCGTGGTAGACCGGCCCGGACGTGCGAGGATCGGAAATGGCGTGTCCGGGCCGCGCACCCGGCCGCGCCGCCGCTGTACCAGGCGCGAGCATGAGGAGCATCGTTGAGCAGGTTGCGTTGGCTGACCGCTGGGGAATCGCACGGTCCGGCGCTGGTGGCGACGCTGGAGGGGCTTCCCGCCGGCGTTCCGGTGACCACGGAGCTGGTGGCCGACCACCTGGCGCGGCGCCGGCTCGGGTACGGGCGTGGTGCGCGGATGAAGTTCGAGCAGGACGAGGTCACGTTCCTGGGCGGTGTCCGGCACGGGCTGTCGCTGGGTTCGCCGGTGGCGGTGATGGTGGGGAACACCGAGTGGCCGAAGTGGGAGAAGGTCATGTCGGCCGATCCCGTGGACCCGTCGGAGCTGAAGGAGACCGGTCGCAACGCGCCGCTGACGCGGCCGCGTCCGGGCCACGCGGACCTGGCCGGCATGCAGAAGTACGGGTTCGACGAGGCGCGGCCGATCCTGGAGCGGGCGAGTGCCCGTGAGACCGCCGCCCGTGTCGCCCTCGGCGCGGTGGCGCGTTCCTTCCTGAAGGAGGCCGCCGGCATCGAGATCGTCTCGCACGTGGTGGAACTGGCCTCGGCGAAGGCCCCGTACGGCGTGTACCCGACCCCGGCGGACGTCGAGAGGCTGGATGCGGATCCGGTGCGGTGCCTGGACGCGGATGCGTCGAAGGCGATGGTCGCGGAGATCGACCAGGCCCACAAGGACGGCGACACCCTCGGCGGCGTGGTCGAGGTCCTCGCGTACGGGGTTCCGGTCGGGCTGGGCTCGCACGTGCACTGGGACCGCCGCCTGGACGCGCGCCTGGCGGCGGCGCTGATGGGCATCCAGGCGATCAAGGGGGTCGAGGTCGGCGACGGCTTCGAGCTGGCCCGGGTCCCCGGCTCGCAGGCGCACGACGAGATCGTCGCCACCCCGGAGGGCATCAAGCGGACCTCCGGCCGTTCCGGCGGCACCGAGGGCGGCCTGACCACCGGCGAACTGCTGCGCGTCCGCGCCGCGATGAAGCCCATCGCGACCGTCCCGCGCGCACTGGCCACGGTCGACGTCGCCACCGGCGAGGCCGCGGCCGCGCACCACCAGCGCTCCGACGTGTGTGCCGTGCCCGCAGCCGGCATCGTGGCCGAGGCGATGGTGGCGCTGGTGCTGGCGGACGCGGTGGTGGAGAAGTTCGGCGGTGACTCGGTGGCCGAGACCCGCCGCAACGTGCAGTCGTACCTCGACCACCTGCAGATCCGGTGACCGGCGGACCCCTGGTCGTCCTCGTCGGCCCCATGGGGTCCGGCAAGTCCACGGTGGGGGAGCTGCTGGCCCGGCGGCTCGGCGTCCCCTACCGGGACACGGACGCCGACATCGTCGCGGCCCAGGGCCGCCCGATCTCGGACATCTTCGTCGACGAGGGCGAGCCGTACTTCCGTGAGCTGGAACGGCAGGCGGTCGCCGCCGCCGTCGCCGAGCACACCGGAGTCCTCGCCCTCGGCGGCGGCGCCGTCCTCGACGCGGGCACCCGCGAGCTGCTGGCCGGACTGCCGGTCGCCTACCTCTCGATGGACGTCGAGGAGGCCGTCCGGCGCGTCGGCCTGGGCGCCGCCCGCCCGCTGCTCGCCGTCAACCCGCGCCGCCAGTGGCGCGAGCTGATGGAGGCCCGCCGCCCCCTGTACACCGAAGTAGCGCGCGTCGAGGTGCCCACCGGCGAGCGCACCCCCGATGAGGTCGCCCAGGCGGTCCTCGACGCTCTGGAGTTGAAGGACGTATGACAGACCAGGTGACGCGGATCCACGTCGGCGGAAGCGCGGGCCACGACCCCTACGACGTGCTGGTCGGCCGGCAGCTGCTCGGCGAGCTCGCCGGCCTCATCGGCACGCGTGCCCAGCGGGTCGCCGTGATCCACCCCGAGGCGCTGGCCTCGACCGGCGAGGCCCTGCGCGACGACCTCGCCGAGCAGGGCTACGAGGCGATCGCCATCCAGGTGCCGAACGCCGAGGAGGCCAAGACGGCCGAGGTGGCCGCGTACTGCTGGAAGGCGCTCGGCCAGTCCGGCTTCACCCGCACCGACGTGGTCGTCGGCGTCGGCGGCGGCGCCACCACCGACCTGGCGGGCTTCGTCGCGGCCACCTGGCTGCGCGGGGTGCGCTGGATCGCGGTGCCGACCACCGTGCTGGCGATGGTCGACGCGGCCGTCGGCGGCAAGACCGGCATCAACACCGCCGAGGGCAAGAACCTGGTGGGCGCCTTCCACCCGCCCGCCGGCGTGCTGTGCGACCTCGCCGCGCTGGCGTCGCTGCCGGTCAACGACTACGTCAGCGGCCTCGCCGAGATCATCAAGGCCGGCTTCATCGCCGACCCGGTCATCCTCGACCTGATCGAGGAGGACCCGGCCGCCGCCCGCACCCCGGACGGTCCGCACACCGCGGAGCTCATCGTCCGCTCCATCCAGGTCAAGGCGGACGTCGTGTCCAGCGACCTGAAGGAGTCGGGCCTGCGGGAGATCCTCAACTACGGCCACACCCTCGCGCACGCCATCGAGAAGAACGAGCGCTACAAGTGGCGGCACGGCGCGGCCGTTTCGGTCGGCATGGTGTTCGCCGCCGAGCTCGGCCGGCTCGCGGGCCGCCTCGACGACGCCACCGCCGATCGGCACAAGCAGATCCTGGCCTCCGTCGGCCTGCCGCTGACCTACCGCGGCGACCAGTGGCCCAAGCTGCTCCAGACGATGCAGGTCGACAAGAAGTCCCGCGGCAACCTGCTGCGCTTCATCGTCCTCGACGGCCTGGCCAAGCCGACCGTCCTGGAGGGCCCCGACCCGGCGCACCTGATCGCCGCGTACGGGGAGGTCTCCGCATGAGCCGCACGGTGCTGGTGCTGAACGGCCCCAACCTCGGCCGGCTCGGCTCCCGCGAACCCGACGTGTACGGGGCCACCTCGTACGCCGGACTCGTGGAGACCTGCCGGGAGCTGGGCCGGGAGCTCGGCTTCGACGTCGAGGTCCGCGAGACCAACGACGAGGGCGAGATCATCCGCTGGCTCCACGAGGCGGCCGACGGGAAGATCCCGGTGGTCATCAACCCCGGCGCGTTCACGCACTATTCGTACGCGATGAGGGACGCGGCCGCCCAGCGCACCGCCCCGCTGATCGAGGTGCACATCTCGAACCCGTACGCGCGGGAGGAGTTCCGGCACACGTCCGTCATCGCCCCGGTGGCGACGGGCACGGTCGCGGGCTTCGGGATCGGCTCGTACCGGCTGGCGCTGCGCGCCCTGGCGGACGAAGTCGACGTGTGACGGTGCTGGTGGGCGGCACCGCCCCTGCAGTCATATAACGTTCTCGCATCAGTCGGTGGAACGAGACGGAGTGGCAGCGGATGCACCAGGGAGTGGGGGCGGCCGGCAGCGGTGGCTGGGGCCCGCCGGGACACCAGCCGGCGGTGCCCCCGCAGCCGCCGATACCGCCCGCGCAGGGCTGGCCCCCGCCCCCGCACCCGCAGGTGCCGCCGCACCTGCCGCCGCCCGGGCCGGAGGCCACCGGGCACATCCCGCTGCCGCCCGTCGCGGCCGTTCCCGGACCCGCCGCCGGTCCCGGGACGGGCAGCGGCACCGGCACCGGCACCGGCACGGCCATGCTGGCCGTGCTGCTCATCGGGCCGGCGGGGGCGGGCAAGACCACGGTCGCCCGGCGCTGGGCCGGCTCCCGGCCCGTGCCGACCGCGCACATCAGCCTGGACGACGTCCGCGAGTGGGTCTGCTCGGGCTTCGCCGACCCCCAGGCCGGCTGGAACGACCAGTCCGAGGCCCAGTACCGGCTCGCCCGCCGCACCTGCGGCTTCGCCGCCCGCAACTTCCTGGCCAACGGGATCTCCTGCATCCTCGACGACGCCGTCTTTCCCGACCGCCCCGTCGTGGGCCTCGGCGGCTGGAAGCGCCACGTCGGCCCCACCCTCCTGCCCGTGGTGCTGCTGCCCGGCCTGGAGATCGTCCTGGAGCGTAACGCCCAGCGCTCCGGCAACCGCCGCCTCTCGGACGAGGAGGTCGCCCGGATACACGGCCGGATGGCCGGCTGGTACGGCTCAGGCCTGCCGATCATCGACAACTCGGACCTGGACGTGGAGGGCACCGCCCGGGCCCTGGACGAGGCCCTGGCCCGAGCGATCACCGCCTCCGCCTTCTAACCCCGTACGGCTGCCGGCCCCGTACGGAGGCGCTCACCAGGCCGGATGAGCCGGGCGCTCGTAGTCTCGAAGACATGTCAGACGTGTACGCGGCCCGCCGTGGCCTGCTTCGCGACCGCTGTGCCGCCGCCGGGAACGCCGCCGCACTGATCACGCGTCCGGCGAACGTCCGCTACCTCGCCGGGGGATCCCCGCGCGGCGCCGTCCTGCTCGTCGGACCGGGGGCCGAGGACACGCTGTTCACCGTCGGGCCGCCGACCGGGGAGGTCGACGAAGGCCGCCTCGACGACCGGCTCGCGGTCAGCGTGCTGCCCGCCCCGGGCGCCGACGCCGCGGTCGCAGCCGCCGACCTCGCCGGATCCGCGAAGGCCGAATCCCTCGCGGTCGAGGAGCACCACCTCACCGTCGCCCGGCACCGCGCCCTCGGCTCCGTCGCGCCCCGGCTGCGGCTCACCGACCTGGGCGCCGCCGTGGAACAGCAGCGCCTGGTCAAGGACGAGGAGGAGATCGCCTGCCTGCGGATCGCCGCCGAGATCGCCGACCAGGCCCTCGGCGAACTGCTGGAGTCGATCCTCGTCGGCCGCACCGAACGCCACCTCGCCCTGGAGCTGGAACGCCGGCTCGTCGACCACGGGGCCGACGGCCCGGCCTTCCCGACCTCCGTCGGCACCGGGCCCCACTCCGGGCGCTCCGGGCACCGGCCCTCCGACCGGCGCGTCGAGGAGGGCGACTTCCTGTCCGTGTGCCTCGGCGCGAACTACCGCGGATACCGGTGCGAGATCGGCCGGACCTTCGTGATCGGCACCAGCCCGGCCGACTGGCAGATCGAGCTGTACGACCTCGTCTTCGCCGCCCAGCGGGCCGGGCGGGAGGCCCTCCTGCCGGGCGCCGCCTACCGCGACGTGGACCGCGCGGCCCGCTCCGTCCTCGACTCGGCGGGCCACGGGGAGGCCCTCGCCCCCTGGACCGGACACGGAGTCGGCCTCGAAATCGACGAGGACCCGCAGCTTGCACCTACGGCAATGGGTAAACTGGACGCTTGCGTGCCGGTCACCGTCGAACCGGGGGTCCACCTCCCGGGCCGGGGCGGAGTCCGGATCGATGACACGCTCGTCGTACGCCCCGAGGCGGACGGCGGTCCCGAGCTACTCACCATTACGACCAAGGAGCTGCTCGCACTGTAGTCCGGTGTGCCGGGCCGAGTGCGCACCCCTGGTCTTCCAGTGCAGGAGATTCCGCAACCGTGGCTTCCACGAACGACCTCAAGAACGGCATGGTGCTCAAGCTCGACGGTGACCAGCTCTGGTCCGTCGTCGAGTTCCAGCACGTCAAGCCCGGCAAGGGCCCGGCCTTCGTGCGCACCAAGCTCAAGAACGTGCTGTCCGGCAAGGTCGTCGACAAGACCTTCAACGCGGGTGTGAAGGTCGAGACGGCCACCATCGACCGCCGCGACATGCAGTTCTCGTACATGGACGGCGACTACTTCGTCTTCATGGACATGCAGACCTACGACCAGCTGCACGTCGACCGCAAGGCCGTCGGCGACGCCGCCAACTTCCTCATCGAGGGCTTCACCGCCTCCGTGGCCCAGCACGAGGGCTCGGTGCTCTACGTCGAGCTTCCGGCCGCCGTCGAGCTGACCATCCAGCACACCGACCCGGGCGTCCAGGGCGACCGCTCCACCGGTGGCACCAAGCCGGCCACCCTGGAGACCGGCCACGAGATCCAGGTCCCGCTGTTCGTCACCACCGGCGAGAAGGTCAAGGTCGACACCCGTACCAGCGACTACCTCGGCCGGGTGAGCAGCTAACCGTGGCTGCCCGCAGCAACGCGCGCAAGCGCGCCTTCCAGATCCTCTTCGAGGCCGACCAGCGCGGGGTGCCCGTGCGCGAGGTCCTCGCGGACTGGGTCCGCCACGCGCGGTCGGACGACCGGCAGCCGCCGGTCAGCGCCTTCACGATGGATCTCGTCGAGGGCTACGCCGACAAGGTGAAGCGCATCGACGACCTGATCGTCACCTACGCCGTGGACTGGGAGCTCGACCGCATGCCGGTCGCCGACCGGAACATCCTGCGGCTCGGTGCGTACGAGCTGATCTGGGTGGACGACACCCCGGACGCCGTGGCCATCGACGAGGCCGTGCAGTTGGCCAAGGAGTTCTCCACGGACGAATCGCCTTCGTTCGTCAACGGCCTCCTGGCCCGGTTCAAGGACCTGAAGCCGAGCCTGCGCCGGGGCGAGTAGCCACCGGCAGTCGCCCGGCACGACGCAGGGGCCCGCAGCGCAGCAGCGCAGCGGGCCCCTTCCGTCTGCCCGGACGCGGCAGGCGCCGGTACGCGGCAGGCGCCGGTACGCGGAACGGGCCCGTACGCGGAAAGGCGCCCGTACGGGGAAAGGCGCCCGTACGCGAAAACCGGCGTGGGGGGGGGGGGGGGGGGGCCCCCCCCCCCCCCCCCCCCCCCCCCCCCACACCGGTAAACGTTTCTGCTGGTCCCGGGACCGGGATCAGGCGTCCTCGTGCGCCACGGCGCGACGCGCGTCCGCGTCCAGCACGCCCCAGCTGATCAGCTGCTCGGTCAGGACCGAGGGCGACTGGTCGTAGATGACCGCGAGGGTGCGCAGGTCGTCCTGGCGGATCGACAGCACCTTGCCGTTGTAGTCGCCGCGCTGGCTCTGGATGGTCGCCGCGTAGCGCTGGAGCGGGCCGGCCTTCTCGGCGGGCACGCCCGCCAGGCGCTCCAGGTCGAGACGCAGCTTCGGCGGCGGCTCGGCCGCACCGCCGGGGGTGGTGCCCGGCAGCAGCTCCTGCACCGGCACCCCGTAGAAGTCCGCCAGCTCGGCGAGGCGCTGGACGGTCACGGCGCGGTCCCCGCGCTCGTACGAACCGACCACCACGGCCTTCCACCGGCCCTGCGACTTCTCCTCGACACCGTGGAGGGAGAGGCCCTGCTGGGTGCGGATGGCGCGGAGCTTGGCCCCGAGCTGTTTGGCGTATTCGCTGGACATAACGCTCCCGGACGCTGTGACGCTGTGACTACATGGAGACCATGCGGCTCCGCCGCGCGGCTGGTAACTCACTGTGAGGTTACGCAGCGTGACTTGGATGCGTCAAGCCGAATGCCGCCCCTCGCCTCGGACGAGCGGCCGCGCACCGCCCGGGTTCGGCTCACCCGAATCCCCCTGGTACCGTGGACGGCGTTGTACAGACGTCCTTTAAGGTCCGTCCCGTGAGGCGGAGAAGGAGGTCCTTCCCATGGACGCTCAGGCTGCCCAGAACGCAAGTGCTGTAGGCACCGATGCGATGCGCCCCGTGCTCGAGGCACAGGACATCGCGCGGGTACTGACCCGCATCGCCCACGAGATCGTCGAACGCGCCAAGGGCGCCGGCGACGTGGTACTCCTCGGCATTCCCACCCGCGGTGTGTTCCTCGCCCGCCGGCTGGCCGCCAAGCTCGAAGAGATCACCGGCTCGAAGATCCCGGTCGGATCCCTCGACATCACCATGTACCGCGACGACCTGCGGATGAAGCCGGCCCGCGCCATCGGCCGCACCGAGATCCCCGGCGACGACATCGACGGCCGTCTCGTCGTCCTCGTCGACGACGTCCTCTTCTCCGGCCGCACCATCCGGGCCGCCCTCGACGCCCTCGGCGACCTCGGCCGCCCCCGCGCCGTCCAGCTCGCGGTCCTCGTCGACCGCGGCCACCGCGAACTGCCGATCCGCGCCGACTACGTCGGCAAGAACCTCCCCACGTCGCTGCGGGAGACCGTCAAGGTCCAGCTCCAGGAGGAGGACGGCCGTGACGCCGTACTGCTCGGCCAGCAGACCGCCCAGGCAGCTGCGCAGTAGCCGGCCCCCCAACGGACAGCCGTACCCCCGTACGAGTGATGGGTCCCGCCCCCGGGACCCCGGCCTGCCCTGCCCGCACGCCGGCAAGCCGGCCCCGTCGCTCTGACCTCTCCCGACTTACGGAGCACCCAGATGAAGCGCCACCTCATCTCGGCCGCCGACCTGACGCGTGACGACGCCGTCCTGATCCTCGACACCGCCGAGGAGATGGCCCGGATCGCCGACCGGCCGATAAAGAAGCTGCCGACCCTGCGCGGCCGCACGATCTGCAACCTCTTCTTCGAGGACTCCACCCGCACCCGGATCTCCTTCGAGGCCGCCGAGAAGCGGCTGTCCGCCGACGTCATCAACTTCGCGGCCAAGGGCTCCTCGGTTTCCAAGGGCGAATCCCTCAAGGACACCGCCCAGACCCTGGAGGCGATGGGCGTCGACGCCGTCGTCATCCGGCACAGCGCCTCCGGGGCCCCCTACCGGCTGGCCACCTCCGGCTGGATCGACGCCCCCGTGATCAACGCGGGCGACGGCACCCACCAGCACCCCACCCAGGCCCTCCTGGACGCCTTCACCATGCGCCGCCGCCTCGTCGGCCGGGACGCGGGCCTCGGCAAGGACCTCGACGGCCGCCGGATCACCATCGTCGGCGACGTCCTGCACAGCCGCGTCGCCCGCTCCAACGTCGACCTGCTGCACACCCTCGGCGCCGAGGTCACCCTCGTCGCCCCGCCCACCCTGCTGCCCGTCGGCGTCGGCAGCTGGCCCTGCGAGGTCTCCTACAGCCTCGACGAGGTGCTGCCCAAGTCCGACGCCGTCATGATGCTGCGTGTGCAGCGCGAACGCATGAACGCCGCCTTCTTCCCCACCGAGCGCGAGTACTCCCGCCGCTACGGGCTGGACGCCGCGCGCATGGCGAAGATGCCCGAGCACGCGATCGTCATGCACCCGGGCCCCATGGTCCGCGGCATGGAGATCACCGCCGAAGTCGCCGACTCCGAGCGCTGCACCGTGGTCGAGCAGGTAGCCAACGGCGTGTCCATCCGCATGGCCGTCCTGTACCTGCTGCTCGGCGGCTCCGAGCCCGCCGTCACCACCTCCGCTTCCGCCGCCCGCACCGAGGAGACCAAGTAACCATGACCAAGATCCTTATCCGCGGTGCGAAGGTCCTCGGCGGCGAGGCGCAGGACGTCCTGATCGACGGCGAGACCATCGCGGAGGTCGGACAGGACCTCTCCGCCGACGGCGCCACCGTCATCGAGGCAGCCGGCCAGGTCCTCCTCCCCGGCCTCGTGGACCTGCACACCCACCTGCGCGAGCCCGGCCGCGAGGACTCCGAGACCGTCCTGACCGGCACCCGCGCCGCCGCGGCCGGCGGCTACACCGCCGTCTTCGCCATGGCGAACACCTTCCCCGTCGCCGACACGGCCGGCGTCGTCGAGCAGGTCTACCGGCTCGGCCGGGAACACGGCTACTGCGATGTGCAGCCCATCGGCGCCGTCACCGTCGGCCTCGAGGGCAAGAAGCTCTCCGAGCTCGGCGCCATGCACGAGTCCGCCGCCAGGGTCACCGTCTTCTCCGACGACGGCAAGTGCGTCGACGACGCCGTGATCATGCGCCGCGCCCTGGAGTACGTGAAGGCCTTCGGCGGCGTCATCGCCCAGCACGCCCAGGAGCCCCGCCTCACCGAGGGCGCCCAGATGAACGAGGGCATCGTCTCCGCCGAGCTCGGACTGGGCGGCTGGCCCGCCGTCGCCGAGGAGTCGATCATCGCCCGCGACGTCCTCCTCGCCGAGCACGTCGGCTCCCGCGTCCACATCTGCCACCTCTCCACCGCCGGCAGCGTCGAGATCGTCCGCTGGGCCAAGTCCCGCGGCATCGACGTCACCGCCGAGGTCACCCCGCACCACCTCCTCCTCACCGACGAGCTGGTCCGCAGCTACAACCCCGTGTACAAGGTCAACCCGCCGCTGCGCACCGAGCGCGACGTCATGGCCCTGCGCGAGGCCCTCGCCGACGGCACGATCGACATCGTCGCCACCGACCACGCCCCGCACCCGCACGAGGACAAGGACTGCGAGTGGGCCGCGGCCGCCATGGGCATGGTCGGCCTGGAGACCGCCCTCGCCGTCGTCCAGCAGACGATGGTCGAGACCGGCCTCCTCGACTGGGCCGGCGTCGCCGAGCGCATGTCCTTCGCCCCGGCCCGCATCGGCGGCCTCTCGCACCACGGGCGGCCCGTCTCGGCAGGTGAACCCGCGAACCTCGTGCTGGTCGACACCTCGTACCGTGGAGTCGTGGACCCCGCACACTTCGCCTCCCGGAGCCGCAACACGCCCTACGAGGGCCGCGAGCTGCCGGGACGCGTCACTCACACCTTCCTGCGGGGCCGTACAACGGTCGTGGACGGGAAACTGGCGTGACACCTGGAGCAATCCGACTGGCCGCAGAGGCCGCCGAACGGAAGTCGGCGGAGGTGACGGACTGGGGCGCCCGCATCGCGTGGGTGATCGGTCTGCTCGTCTTCATCGCCTTCGTGTACTGGCTGATGCGGCAGGGCTGGAAATGGCGCGGCGCCCTGCAGAGCGACCTGCCGGAACTGCCCGCCGCCCCCGGCGGACTCCCCGAGCACCGGCTGGCCCTCACCGGCCGGTACCACGGGTCCACCACCGCCGGGCAGTGGCTCGACCGGATCGTCGCCCACGGTCTGGGCGTGCGCAGCCGCGTCGAACTCACGCTCACGGACGAGGGCCTCGAAGTGGTCCGTCCGGGTGCCACGGACTTCTTCGTACCGGCCGCGCAGCTGCGCGGCGCCCGCCTCGACAAGGGGATCGCGGGCAAGGTACTCACCGAGGGCGGTCTGCTCGTCGTCACCTGGGCGCACGGCGACACGCTGATCGACTCCGGATTCCGCTCCGACCGGGCGGCCGAACACGCCGCCTGGGTCGAAGCCATCAACGACATGAACACATCCACCACGACGGAAGGCGCCGAACGATGACGACCTCCACCAGGGGAGCAGCCAAAGCTCCCGCCGTACTCGTCCTGGAGGACGGTCGCACCTTCCGCGGCCGCGCCTACGGCGCAGTGGGGGAGACCTTCGGCGAGGCCGTGTTCTCCACCGGCATGACCGGCTACCAGGAGACCCTCACCGACCCGTCGTACCACCGACAGGTCGTCGTGATGACCGCCCCGCACGTCGGCAACACCGGCGTCAACGACGAGGACCCCGAGTCCTCCCGCATCTGGGTCTCCGGGTACGTCGTCCGCGACCCCGCCCGCATCCCCTCCAACTGGCGCGCCCAGCGCTCCCTGGACGAGGAGCTCGCCGCCCAGGGCGTCGTCGGCATCAGCGGCATCGACACCCGCGCCCTGACCCGCCACCTGCGCGAGCGCGGCGCCATGCGCGTCGGCATCTTCTCCGGCGAGGCCTTCCAGGGCGTCCGCGACGAGGTCCTGCTGGCCCGCGTCCAGGAATCCCCCCAGATGAAGGGCGCCAACCTCTCCGCCGAGGTCGCCACCAAGGAGCCCTACGTCGTCCCCGCCATCGGTGAGAAGCGCTTCACCGTCGCCGCCGTCGACCTCGGCATCAAGGGCATGACCCCGCACCGCATGGCCGGGCGCGGCATCGAGGTGCACGTCCTGCCCGCCGGCGCCACCGTCGAGGACATCTACGCGGTCTCCCCGGACGGCGTGTTCTTCTCCAACGGCCCCGGCGACCCGGCCACCGCCGACCACGCCGTCTCCGTCATGCAGGGCGTGCTGGAGCGCAAGACCCCGCTCTTCGGCATCTGCTTCGGCAACCAGATCCTCGGCCGCGCCCTCGGCTTCGGCACCTACAAGCTGAAGTACGGCCACCGCGGCATCAACCAGCCGGTCCAGGACCGCACCACCGGCAAGGTCGAGGTCACCGCGCACAACCACGGCTTCGCCGTCGACGCGCCCCTCGACAAGGTCTCCGAGACCCCCTACGGCCGCGCCGAGGTCTCCCACGTCTGCCTCAACGACAACGTGGTGGAGGGCCTCCAGCTGCTCGACCAGCCGGCCTTCAGCGTCCAGTACCACCCCGAGGCGGCCGCGGGCCCGCACGACGCCGCGTACCTCTTCGACCGCTTCGTATCCCTGATGGAGGCCGAGCGTGCCTAAGCGCACCGATATCCAGTCCGTCCTGGTCATCGGCTCCGGCCCGATCGTCATCGGCCAGGCCGCCGAGTTCGACTACTCCGGCACCCAGGCCTGCCGCATCCTCAAGGCCGAGGGCCTGCGGGTCGTCCTGGTGAACTCCAACCCCGCGACGATCATGACCGACCCGGAGATCGCCGACGCCACCTACGTCGAGCCGATCACCCCCGAGTTCGTCGAGAAGATCATCGCCAAGGAGCGCCCCGACGCCCTCCTGCCCACCCTCGGCGGCCAGACGGCCCTGAACACCGCCATCTCCATGCACGAGCAGGGGGTGCTGGAGAAGTACAACGTCGAGCTCATCGGCGCCAACGTCGAGGCCATCAACAAGGGCGAGGACCGCGACCTCTTCAAGGAGGTCGTCGAGCGGGTCCGCGAGAAGATCGGCCACGGCGAGTCCGCCCGCTCGGTCATCTGCCACACCATGGACGACGTCCTCGCCGGCGTGGAGACCCTCGGCGGCTACCCCGTCGTCGTCCGCCCCTCCTTCACCATGGGCGGCGCCGGCTCCGGCTTCGCCCACGACGAGGACGAGCTGCGCCGCATCGCCGGCCAGGGCCTCACGCTCTCCCCGACCACCGAGGTGCTCCTGGAGGAGTCCATCCTCGGCTGGAAGGAGTACGAGCTCGAGCTGATGCGCGACAAGGCCGACAACGTCGTGGTCGTCTGCTCCATCGAGAACTTCGACCCGATGGGCGTCCACACCGGCGACTCCATCACCGTCGCCCCCGCGATGACGCTCACCGACCGCGAGTACCAGCGGCTGCGCGACATCGGCATCGCGATCATCCGCGAGGTCGGCGTCGACACCGGCGGCTGCAACATCCAGTTCGCGGTCAACCCGGTCGACGGCCGGATCATCGTCATCGAGATGAACCCGCGCGTCTCCCGGTCCTCGGCGCTCGCCTCCAAGGCCACCGGATTCCCGATCGCCAAGATCGCAGCCAAGCTGGCCGTCGGCTACACGCTCGACGAGATCCCCAACGACATCACCGAGAAGACCCCGGCCTCCTTCGAGCCGACCCTCGACTACGTCGTCGTCAAGGCCCCCCGCTTCGCCTTCGAGAAGTTCCCGGCCGCCGACGCCACCCTCACCACCACCATGAAGTCGGTGGGCGAGGCCATGGCCATCGGCCGCAACTTCACCGAGGCCCTCCAGAAGGCGCTGCGCTCCCTGGAGAAGAAGGGCTCGCAGTTCACCTTCACGGGTGAGCCCGGCGACAAGGACGCGCTGCTCCTGGCAGCCGTCCGCCCGACCGACGGCCGCATCAACACGGTCATGCAGGCGATCCGCGCCGGCGCCACCCAGGAGGAGGTCTTCGACGCCACGAAGATCGACCCCTGGTTCGTCGACCAGCTCTTCCTGATCAAGGAGCTCGCCGACGAGCTCGCCTCCGCCGAGCGCCTCGACCCCGAGCTGCTCGCCGAGGCCAAGCGGCACGGCTTCTCCGACGCCCAGATCGCCGAGATCCGGGACCTGCGCGAGGACGTCGTCCGCGAGCTGCGCCACGCCCTCGGCGTCCGCCCGGTCTACAAGACGGTCGACACCTGCGCCGCCGAGTTCGCCGCGAAGACCCCGTACTTCTACTCGTCCTACGACGAGGAGTCCGAGGTCGCCCCGCGCGAGAAGCCCGCTGTGATCATCCTCGGCTCCGGCCCGAACCGCATCGGCCAGGGCATCGAGTTCGACTACTCCTGCGTCCACGCCTCCTTCGCCCTGAGCGACGCCGGCTACGAGACCGTGATGGTCAACTGCAACCCGGAGACCGTCTCCACCGACTACGACACCTCCGACCGCCTGTACTTCGAGCCGCTCACGCTCGAGGACGTGCTGGAGATCGTCCACGCCGAGTCCCTCGCCGGACCCATCGCGGGCGTCGTCGTCCAGCTCGGCGGCCAGACCCCGCTCGGCCTCGCCCAGGCGCTCAAGGACAACGGCGTCCCCGTGGTCGGCACCTCCCCGGAGGCCATCCACGCCGCCGAGGACCGCGGCGCCTTCGGCCGGGTCCTCGCCGAGGCCGGCCTGCCCGCCCCGAAGCACGGCACCGCCACCACCTTCGCGGGTGCGAAGGCCATCGCCGACGAGATCGGCTACCCGGTCCTCGTCCGCCCCTCGTACGTGCTCGGCGGCCGCGGCATGGAGATCGTCTACGACGAGGCGCGCCTGGAGGCGTACATCGCCGAGTCCACGGAGATTTCCCCGACCCGCCCGGTGCTGGTCGACCGCTTCCTCGACGACGCGATCGAGATCGACGTCGACGCCCTCTACGATGGCACCGAGCTCTACCTCGGCGGCGTCATGGAGCACATCGAGGAGGCCGGCATCCACTCCGGCGACTCGGCCTGCGCCCTGCCCCCGATCACCCTCGGCGGCTTCGACATCAAGCGCCTGCGCGCCTCCACCGAGGCCATCGCCAAGGGCGTCGGCGTCCGCGGCCTGATCAACATCCAGTTCGCGATGGCCGGCGACATCCTCTACGTGCTCGAGGCCAACCCGCGCGCCTCCCGCACCGTCCCCTTCACCTCGAAGGCCACCGCGGTCCCGCTCGCGAAGGCCGCCGCCCGCATCTCGCTCGGCGCCACCATCGCCGAGCTGCGCGCGGAGGGCATGCTGCCGAGGACCGGCGACGGCGGCACCCTGCCGCTCGACGCGCCGATCTCCGTCAAGGAGGCCGTGATGCCGTGGTCGCGCTTCCGCGACATCCACGGCCGCGGCGTGGACACCGTCCTCGGCCCCGAGATGCGCTCCACCGGCGAGGTCATGGGCATCGACTCGGTCTTCGGCACGGCCTACGCCAAGTCGCAGGCCGGCGCCTACGGCCCGCTGCCCACCAAGGGCCGCGCGTTCATCTCCGTCGCCAACCGCGACAAGCGCTCGATGATCTTCCCGGCCCGCGAGCTCGTCGCCCACGGCTTCGAGCTGCTCGCCACCTCCGGCACCGCCGAGGTCCTGCGCCGCAACGGCATCAACGCCACCGTCGTGCGCAAGCTCAGCGAGGGCGAGGGCCCCGGTGGCGAGAAGACCATCGTCCAGCTCATCCACGACGGCCAGGTCGACCTGATCGTCAACACCCCGTACGGCACCGGCGGCCGTCTCGACGGCTACGAGATCCGCACCGCGGCCGTGGCGCGCGGGGTCCCGTGCCTCACCACCGTCCAGGCACTCGCCGCGGCCGTCCAGGGCATCGAGGCCCTGGGCCACGGCGAGGTCGGAGTCCGCTCCCTCCAGGAGCACGCCGAGCACCTGACCGCCGCACGCGACTGACAGCCCGTACGGACGAGGGGGACACCACGAGCGCAACCCGCGGCGGTGTCCCCCTCGTCATGAGCGCACAAGGGATCTTCCGGACTATGTACAAGCTGTTCTTCAACCTGGTCTTCAAGCGGATGGACCCCGAGGAGGCCCACTACCTGGCCTTCCGCTGGATCCGCCGGGCGGCCCGCACCCCGGTCCTGCGCACCTTCGCCGCGGCCGCCCTGGCCCCCCGGTACAAGGAGCTGCGCACCGAGGCCCTCGGCCTGCGCATGCACGGCCCCTTCGGCCTCGCCGCGGGCTTCGACAAGAACGCCGTGGCCATCGACGGCATGTCGATGCTCGGCTTCGACCACGTCGAGATCGGCACGGTCACCGCCGAGGCCCAGCCTGGCAACCCCAGGAAGCGGCTGTTCCGGCTCGTGCCGGACCGCGCGCTGATCAACCGGATGGGCTTCAACAACGAGGGCTCGGCGGCCGTGGCCGCCCGCCTGGCGGCCCGCCGGCCGGTCTTCCGGACCGTCGTGGGCGTCAACATCGGCAAGACCAAGGTCGTGCCGGAGGAGGAGGCCGTGGCGGACTACGTCACCTCCACCGAGCGCCTAGCCCGGCACGCCGACTACCTCGTCGTCAACGTCTCCTCGCCGAACACCCCGGGCCTGCGCAACCTCCAGGCCACCGAGTCCCTGCGCCCCCTCCTGACGGCCGTCCGCGAGGCCGCGGACCGCACCGTCACCGACCGCCGCGTCCCGCTCCTGGTGAAGATCGCGCCGGACCTCGCCGACGAGGACGTGGACGCGGTCGCCGACCTGGCCCTGGAGCTGGGCCTGGACGGCATCATCGCCACCAACACCACCATCGCCCGCGAGGGCCTGGGCCTGAAGTCCGACCCCGCCCTGGTCAAGGAGACCGGCGGCCTGTCCGGCGCCCCCGTCAAGCAGCGCTCCCTGGAGGTCCTGCGCCGCCTGTACGCCCGTGTGGGGGACCGGCTCGTCCTCGTGGGCGTCGGGGGCGTCGAGAACGCCGAGGACGCCTGGCAGCGGATCCTGGCGGGCGCCACGCTCATCCAGGGGTACAGCGCGTTCATCTACGAGGGCCCGTTCTACGCCCGCGCCATCCACAAGGGCCTGGCCGCCCGCCTGGCCGCCAGCCCGTACGCCACCCTCGCCGAGGCCGTCGGCGCCGAGACCCGGAAGGCCGCCCAGTGACCCACTCCTTCGGTACCCGCCTGCGCTCCGCCATGGACGAGCGCGGCCCGCTCTGCGTCGGCATCGACCCGCACGCCTCCCTGCTGTCCTCCTGGGGGCTGGGCGACGACGTCGCCGGCCTGGAGCGGTTCTCCCGCACCGTCGTCGAGGCGCTCGCCGACACGGTGGCCGTGTTCAAGCCGCAGGCGGCCTTCTTCGAGCGCTTCGGCTCGCGCGGCGTCGCGGTGCTGGAGCGGACCGTCGCCGACGCCCGGGCGGCCGGCACCCTCGTGGTCATGGACGCCAAGCGCGGCGACATCGGCTCCACCATGGCCGCGTACGCCGAGACCTTCCTGCACAAGGACGCGCCGCTGTTCTCCGACGCGCTGACCGTCTCCCCGTACCTGGGCTACGGCTCGCTGGCCCCCGCCGTGGAGCTGGCCCGCGAGTCCGGCGCCGGCCTGTTCGTCCTGGCCCTGACCTCGAACCCGGAGGGCGCCGAGGTCCAGCGGGCGGTCCGCGAGGACGGCCGGACCATCGGCGCGACGATGCTGGCCCACCTGGCCGAGGAGAACGCGGGCGCCGCCCCCATGGGGTCCTTCGGCGCGGTCGTCGGCGCGACGCTGGGCGACCTGTCCTCCTTCGACCTGGACATCAACGGCCCGCTGCTCGCCCCCGGCATCGGCGCGCAGGGCGCCGCGGCGGCGGACCTGCCGCGGGTCTTCGGGGCGGCCGTGCGCAACGTCGTGCCGAACGTGTCGCGCGGGGTGCTGCGGCACGGTCCGGACGCCGGCGCGCTGCGCGAGTCGGCGTTCCGCTTCGCGGACGAGATCCGGGAGGCCGTCTCCGCCTGACCGGGCCGACCGGGGGTGCGCGTCGTACGGTCTGACGAAAATCGAACGTCTTTCACCGGACAAAACCGGGGTGGTTTGTCCGTGATGTACGGTTCAGTGGAGGCTGACCAGGACTTTTCGTTCGTTCTCGCTGACTGGAGCGGCCGCGGCCGCTAGTCTCCGATCAGAGTGAACGAGCAGCGAACGAGTTCCACCGCTGTTCGGGCACTCGCCTGGTGTGGCGCCCTCGGGTTCCCCACCGGTCCGTATATCCGACAGTTCGACATCCGAGGTGACGTAGGCGTGGCTCTTCCGCCCCTTACCCCTGAACAGCGCGCAGCCGCGCTCGAAAAGGCCGCCGCGGCTCGCCGGGAGCGGGCCGAGGTGAAGAATCGACTCAAGCACTCCGGCGCCTCGCTCCAAGAGGTCATCAAGACGGGCCAGGAGAACGACGTCATCGGCAAGATGAAGGTCTCCGCCCTGCTGGAGTCCCTGCCTGGTGTGGGCAAGGTCCGCGCCAAGCAGATCATGGAGCGCCTCGGCATCTCCGAGTCCCGGCGTGTCCGAGGTCTCGGCTCCAACCAGATCGCCTCCCTGGAGCGTGAGTTCGGCACCCCTGCCGGCTGACGTGTTGCCCGGAGTTCCTCCGGCGTTCTCAGGCAGTCCCGGGAACCTGGATAATCGCTCTATGGCAGCAGAGGTTCGTCCGCGGCTGACCGTGCTCTCCGGCCCTTCGGGGGTCGGCAAGAGCACGGTCGTCGCGCATATGCGCAAGGTCCACCCCGAGGTATGGCTCTCGGTGTCGGCCACCACCCGCAAACCGCGGCCCGGTGAGCGACACGGAGTCCACTACTTCTTCGTCAACGACGACGAGTTCGACAAGCTGATCGCCAACGGCGAGCTGCTGGAGTGGGCCGAATTCGCGGGCAACCGCTACGGCACCCCGCGCGGTGCGGTGACCGACCGCCTGGAGAACGGCGAGCCCGTCCTCCTGGAGATCGACCTCCAGGGCGCCCGCCTGGTGCGCGAGTCCATGCCCGAGGCCCAGCTGGTCTTCCTGGCCCCGCCGAGCTGGGAGGAACTGGTCCGCCGGCTCACCGGCCGCGGCACCGAGTCCGCCGAGGTCATCGAGCGCCGGCTGGAGACCGCCAAGGTCGAACTGGCTGCCGAGTCCGAGTTCGACACCACCCTGGTCAACACCTCCGTCGAGGACGTGGCGCGTGAGCTGCTAGCCTTGATGGACGTTGTGTGACCGTCGGCCGATGCTCCATCCGCTCCGGATGACCCGCGCGGCCGGCGTCTGAACTTTCACCCGATCTTCGGAAGGTAGAGCGTGTCCTCTTCCATCACTGCGCCCGAGGGCATCATCAACCCGCCGATCGACGAGCTGCTCGAGGCCACGGACTCGAAGTACAGCCTCGTGATCTACGCGGCCAAGCGCGCGCGTCAGATCAACGCGTACTACTCGCAGCTCGGTGAGGGCCTGCTCGAGTACGTCGGCCCGCTCGTGGACACCCACGTCCACGAGAAGCCGCTTTCGATCGCGCTGCGCGAGATCAACGCGGGTCTGCTGACCTCCGAGGCCATCGAGGCCCCGGTCCAGTAAGGCACCGAGAGATTCCCTGCACCACAGGCCCGGCAGCACACCTGCCGGGCCTGTGGTGTGTCATTGGTACGTAGCAACGGTCAGCCGAAGGGGCGTGTGTGGTGGGTAAGCCGAAGGTCGTGCTCGGGGTGAGCGGCGGGATCGCCGCCTACAAGGCGTGCGAGCTGCTGCGCCGGCTGACCGAGTCCGGCCACGACGTACGAGTGGTCCCCACGGCGGCGGCCCTGAACTTCGTCGGCGAGGCCACCTGGGCCGCCCTCTCCGGGAACCCGGCCGGCGCGGAGGTCTGGGAGGGCGTCCACGAGGTGCCGCACGTGCGCATCGGCCAGTCCGCCGACCTCGTCGTCGTCGCCCCCGCCACCGCCGACATGCTGGCCAAGGCCGCCCACGGACTGGCCGACGACCTGCTCACGAACACCCTGCTCACGGCCCGCTGCCCGGTGGTCTTCGCCCCCGCCATGCACACCGAGATGTGGGAGCACCCCGCCACCCGGGAGAACGTGGCCACGCTGCGCCGCCGCGGCGCCGTCGTGATCGAGCCCGCGGTCGGCCGGCTCACCGGCAAGGACACCGGCAAGGGCCGGCTGCCCGAGCCCGAGGAGATCTACGAGGTCTGCGTCCGAGTCCTGGCCCGCGGCGCGTCCGAGCCCGACCTGGCCGGACGCCACGTGGTGATCAGCGCCGGCGGCACCCGCGAGCCCCTCGACCCGGTCCGCTTCCTCGGCAACCGCTCCTCCGGCAAGCAGGGCTACGCGCTGGCCCGCACCGCCGTCGCGCGCGGCGCCCGGGTGACCCTCGTCGCCGCCAACACCGCGCTCGCCGACCCGGCCGGGGTGGACGTCGTGCGCGTCGGTACGGCCGTACAGCTGCGGGAGGCGGTCCTCAAGGCGGCCGCCGGCGCCGACGCCGTGGTGATGGCCGCGGCCGTGGCCGATTTCCGGCCGGCCGAATATGCCACCGGCAAGATCAAGAAGCAGGACGGGCAGGACCCCGCCCCCGTCGCCCTCGTCCGCAACCCCGACGTCCTGGCCGAAATCTCGGCCGACCGGGCCCGAGAAGGGCAGGTCATCGTCGGATTCGCGGCGGAAACCGACGAAGTTCTGGCCAACGGGCGCGCCAAACTTCTCCGCAAGAAGTGTGATCTTCTCGTCGTGAACGAGGTCGGCGAGAGCAAGACCTTCGGTTCGGAGGAGAACGAGGCGGTGATCCTTTCCTCCGATGGGCAGGAGGTTGCCGTGCCCTATGGTCCCAAGGAGGCCCTGGCGGACGCAGTTTGGGATCAGGTCGCCTCCCGACTCGGCTGACGGATGGCCCTTCTCCCAGCCGATTCCATGAGCCAGAATGGAGTGCCGCAGGTCACACGCCTCCCAGAAGGCGAGACGGGTGGTCCGGCGAACGGTGGCGACCGATAAACTGCATTCGGAACGTGACCGGGCGCAGCCCCCGGTAAGGTTTCGCCAAATGATCAGCCAGCAGCCGCTGCAACCCCAGGGAGCGATGTGTCCCGCCGCCTGTTCACCTCGGAGTCCGTCACCGAGGGCCACCCCGACAAGATCGCCGACCAGATCAGCGACACGATCCTCGACGCGCTCCTCACCGAGGACCCGACCTCGCGTGTGGCCGTGGAGACGCTCATCACGACCGGTCTCGTGCACATCGCCGGCGAGGTGACGACGAAGGCGTACGCGCCGATCGCGCAGCTCGTCCGCGACAAGATCCTCGAGATCGGCTACGACTCCTCCAAGAAGGGCTTCGACGGCGCCTCCTGCGGCGTGTCGGTGTCCATCGGCGCGCAGTCCCCGGACATCGCGCAGGGCGTCGACACCGCGTACGAGCAGCGCGTCGAGGGCGACGAGGACGAGCTCGACCAGCAGGGCGCCGGCGACCAGGGCCTGATGTTCGGCTACGCGTGCGACGAGACGCCCGAGCTGATGCCGCTCCCGATCCACCTCGCGCACCGGCTCTCCCGCCGCCTGTCCGAGGTCCGCAAGAACGGGACCATCCCGTACCTGCGCCCCGACGGCAAGACCCAGGTCACCATCGAGTACGACGGTGACAAGGCCGTCCGCCTCGACACGGTCGTGGTGTCCTCGCAGCACGCCTCCGACATCGACCTGGACTCGCTGCTCGCCCCCGACATCCGCGAGTTCGTCGTCGAGCACGTGCTCAAGGAGCTCGTCGAGGACGGCATCAAGCTGGACACCGACGGCTACCGGCTGCTGGTCAACCCGACCGGCCGCTTCGAGATCGGCGGCCCGATGGGCGACGCCGGCCTCACCGGCCGCAAGATCATCATCGACACGTACGGCGGCATGGCCCGCCACGGCGGCGGCGCCTTCTCCGGCAAGGACCCGTCGAAGGTCGACCGCTCCGCCGCCTACGCGATGCGCTGGGTCGCCAAGAACGTGGTCGCCGCCGGCCTCGCCTCGCGCTGCGAGGTCCAGGTCGCGTACGCCATCGGCAAGGCCGAGCCCGTCGGCCTCTTCGTCGAGACCTTCGGCACCGCCAAGATCGACGTTGCGAAGATCGAGGACGCCATCGGCGAGGTCTTCGACCTCCGCCCGGCCGCGATCATCCGCGACCTCGACCTGCTGCGCCCGATCTACGCCCAGACCGCCGCCTACGGCCACTTCGGCCGCGAGCTGCCGGACTTCACCTGGGAGCGCACCGACCGCGTCGACGCCCTGCGCGCCGCCGCCGGTCTGTAGGACCCCCGCGCACGCGAGTGCGCTGCGCACGGCCCCGGCCGCCCCTGTGGCCCGGGGCCGTACGCGTTCCCGGAAGTTCCGGGGCGGAGACATGCGGGCGACCTGCGGCGCTGCCGCGGGCAGGCCGGCGCAGGCCTCCCGGTGCGAAGGCGACGGATACATCCGGAGCGGGTGACCTGCCCCCGCCGTGAAGGAAACCCACCGCCGCCGGCCGGGACCTCGGGAGGCCGTCCGGACCCCGCCCACTGTCGGTGGGGTTTGGTAAGAATGCGGGTGTGAGCAGCGCGAACGATTCCGGCCAGGGGGGCGGGGGCAAGGGTCCCGGCGGCCCGCCGGAGCAGCTCGCGCTCATCCGGGAGATGGTCGCCGAGGCGAAGGCCAAGGCGCCCAAGGCCAAGCCGCGCACCTGGCGGGGCGCGGCCCTCGCCCACGACCTGCCGATCGCCCGGGTCCTCGTCAACAAGGGCGTGCTCCACCTCGACCAGCTCTGGGACTACGCCGTCCCCGAGGAGCTCTCCGAGGCCGCGCAGCCCGGTGTCCGCGTCCGCGTCCGCTTCGGCGCCGGCTCCCACCACGTCCACGGCGGGCGCCGTGAAGGCGGCCGGCTGATCGACGGGTTCATCGTCGAGCGGCGCGCCGAATCCGACTACAGCGGGGCGCTGGCCGCCCTGGCCCATGTCGTCTCGCCCGAGATCGTGCTCACCCCGGGCATGCTCGCCCTCGCCCGCGCCGTCGCCGACCGGTACGCCGGCAGCCTCGCCGACGTCCTCCAGCTCGCCCTGCCCCCGCGCAACGCCCGCGCCGAGGCCAAGCCCTCCCCGGAGCCGCTGCCGCCGCCCCCCGCTCCCGAACCCGGCGGCTGGGCCCGCTACGGCGCCGGCCCCGCCTTCCTGCGGTCCCTCGCCACCGGCGGCATCCCGCGCGCCGTCTGGACCGCCCTGCCCGGCCCCGGCTGGGCCGACGAGCTCGCCCGGGCCATGGCGGCAACCCTGGCCTCCGGCCGCGGCGCGCTCGCCGTGCTGCCCGACGGCCGCACCGCCGCCCGGGTCGACGCCGCGCTCACCGCCCTGCTCGGCGAGGGGCGGCACGCGCTGCTGACCGCCGAGTCCGGCCCCGAGAAGCGGTACCGGGAGTGGCTCGCCGTCCACCGCGGCTCCGTACGCGCCGTCGTCGGCACCCGCGCCGCGATGTTCGCCCCCGTCCGCGACCTCGGACTCGTCGCCGTCTGGGACGACGGCGACTCCAGCCACAGCGACGTCCGCGCCCCCTTCCCGCACGTCCGCGAGGTGCTGGAGCTGCGCGCCGTCAGCGAGGGCTGCGGGTTCCTCGCCGGCAGCACCAGCTGCACCGTCGAAGCCGCCCAGCTCGTCGAATCGGGCTGGGCCCGGCCCCTGACCGCCGACCGCGACACCGTCCGGGCCTGCGCCCCCCGCATCCGCACCGTCGGCGACGAACTCCTCGCCCGGGACGAGGCCGCCCGCGCGGCCCGCCTGCCCTCCCTGGCCTGGGAGACCGTACGGGACGGGCTGAAGAGCGGCCCGGTCCTCGTCCAGGTGCCGCGGCGCGGCTACGTGCCCCGGCTGGCCTGCGAACGCTGCCGCACCCCGGCCCGCTGCCGGGCCTGCGCGGGCCCGCTGGAGGCCCCGGACGCGCGGGACCTCACCTGCGGGTGGTGCGGGCGGCCCGAGCCGTCCTGGCACTGCGGGGAATGCGGCTCGTTCCGGCTGCGCGCCCAGGTCGTGGGCGCCCGGCGGACCGCCGAGGAGCTGGGGCGGGCCTTCCCGGCCGTACCCGTACGGACCTCCGGGCGCGACCACGTCCTCGACGAAGTGCCCGACCGGCCCGCGCTGGTCGTGTCCACCCCGGGCGCCGAACCGGTCGCGGCCGGCGCCGGGTACGCGGCCGCGCTGCTCCTGGACGGCTGGGCCATGCTGACCCGGCCCGACCTGCGGTCCGGCGAGGAGGCCCTGCGGCGGTGGATCGCGGCCGCCTCGCTGGTGCGCGGCGAGGGGCAGGTCGTGGTGGTCGCCGAGCCGACGCTGCGGCCGGTCCAGGCGCTGGTGCGCTGGGACCCGGTGGGCCACGCGGTGCGGGAGCTCGCGGAGCGGGCCCAGCTGGGCTTCCCGCCGGTGTCCCGGATGGCCGCCGTCGTCGGGCGGGGCGAGGCGGTGGAGTCCTTCCTGGCGGGCGCCGCCCTGCCGCCGGACGCGGAGGTGCTGGGCCCGGTCCCGCTCCCGGGGCGGCGCGGGGAGCCGTCCCCGGGGGAGCGGGCGCTGGTCCGGGTGCCCCCGGGGAGCGGCGCGGCCCTGGCGGCCGCACTCAAGACCGCCCAGGCGGCCCGTATGGCGCGGGGGGTCCCGGCGGCGGAGGCGGTCCGGGTCCGGATCGACCCGCCGGACATCGGCTGACGCCCGAGGGCCACGGGCCCTCGGCCGGGCGGCCGCAGCCGGGGCGGCGGGGAGCCGTTCCCGGGGGAGCGGGCGCCGGCGGCCGCGCTCAAGGCGGCCCGGGCGGCTCGTCTGTCCGGTGCGGGGCGTGCCGGCGGCCGCTCGGCGGGGAGGGCCGGGCGCCTGCGCCCGAGCGGCGAATGCCCCGGCCTGACGGGCGAACGCCCCCGGGCGGCCCGGGGGCGTCGGGGGCGTTGTGGTCGCGGCGTCGGGGCACCGGCCTGCGGGGTCGGCGTCCCGCGGCGGGCGCAGGGTCAGCCGCTGCGGGGGCCGGGCAGGGCCGCCGGGCGGGATCCGGCCCCGGCCTGGGACTCCTCGCGCACCGGCTGGGGCGGCATCGAGCGGGCCGCCGGGACCGTGGGGAGCGGCCCGAGGGTCCGCGTCGCGGTGCCCTCGGTCAGCGGCTCGGCCGCCTCGGCGGCCTGCGCCCGCCGGGCCCCGTACCGCCGGTGCACGGCCTGCTTGGTGACGCCGAGCGCCGAGCCGACCGCGTCCCACGAGAAGCCGAGCGAGCGGTCGAAGTCCACCGCCGCGGTGACCAGCGTCTCGACGCTGTCCCGCAGTTCCTGGGCGAGCCGGACGGTGGGGGCGGGCGCGCGTCCGTAGACGACGAAACCCGTGGAGGGACCGGAGCGCCGGGGACGGTAGACGTTGCCCAGCTGAGCGGTGAGCGTGCGCAGCGCATCCACCTGCCGGCGGACCCGCTCGATGTCCCGCACCAACAGGTGAAGACTGGCCCGCGCTTGGGCGTCGTGGGTGGCGTGGTCGGCCATGAAGAAGCCTCTCGAACCGATGCTGAAGAGCGGACAGGGCCGCAGACACCGATCTTGCGCGGCCCGTTTCGGTCAATCTCACTTGACCAACGCGCCACCCGTCGAGGAAGTCACGCTCCGGGGGCGTGTCGGCATATGCGAGACGCCCGTGGGCGTACGTACGCCCCCTGAGCGGCCGGATCGGCCTCATCGCGGCCCTCGCGGGTTCCCTCCGGGGCGGCCCCATAGACTGGTGCGCTGCTGACAGCCGAGATCGCGAGCGAGAATAGCGAGGTAGACCCCCAGTGAAGCTCGTCTTCGCAGGCACCCCCGAGGTCGCCGTGCCCGCCCTGGACGCCCTGATCGCCTCCGGGCGCCACGAGGTCGCGGCCGTCGTCACCCGGCCCGACGCCCCGGCCGGCCGCGGCCGCCGGCTCGTCGCCAGCCCGGTGGCCCAGCGCGCCGAGGAGGCCGGGATCGAGGTCCTCAAGCCGGAGCGGCCGCGCGACCCGGAGTTCCAGGCCCGGCTGCGCGAGATCGCCCCGGACTGCTGCCCGGTCGTCGCCTACGGCGCGATCATCCCCGGGAGCGCCCTCGACATCCCCCGCCACGGCTGGGTCAACCTGCACTTCTCGCTGCTCCCCGCCTGGCGCGGGGCCGCGCCCGTCCAGCACTCCATCATGGCGGGGGACCAGGTCACCGGGGCCTCCACGTTCCGGATCGAGGAAGGCCTCGACACCGGGCCGGTCTACGGGATCCTGACCGAGGAGATCCGGCCCACCGACACCAGCGGCGACCTGCTGACCCGCCTGGCCTTCGCCGGGGCGGGCCTGCTCGCCGCCACCATGGACGGCATCGAGGACGGCACCCTGCGGGCCGTGGAGCAGCCCGCCGACGGGGTCTCCATCGCACCCAAGATCACCGTCGAGGACGCCCGCATCGACTGGACGGCCCCCGCGATGCGCGCCGACCGCGTGGTCCGCGGCTGCACGCCCGCTCCCGGCGCGTGGACGGTGTTCCGCGGCGAGCGGCTCAAGATCATTTCGCTCGGCCTGGTGCCGGACCGCACGGACCTGGCGCCCGGCGCGCTGGCCCCGGCGAAGAACAATGTCTACGTCGGCACCGGCTCGCATGCCGTGGAGCTGCTCTGGGTGCAGCCCCAGGGCAAGAAGCCGATGCGGGGCGCCGACTGGGCACGCGGAGTCCGTATCGCCCCCGGCGAGCACCTCACGACGGCGTAACCTGAAGCGGACTCCCTTTTCATCCTGTATATCCATTTCCGGAGCACCTTTCACGTGAGCGAACAGCCCCGCCGTCGTCCCGCCGCCCCCGGCGGCAAGCAGCCCAAGCCGTACCGCCGGCCCAAGAAGGACCCGGTCCGGATGCTGGCCTTCGAGGCGCTGCGGGCGGTGGACGAACGCGACGCGTACGCCAACCTCGTCCTGCCGCCCCTGCTGCGCAAGGCCCGCCAGAACGAGAACTTCGAGGCCCGGGACGCCGCGCTGGCCACCGAGCTCGTGTACGGGACGCTGCGCCGCCAGGGCACGTACGACGCGATCATCAGCGCCTGCATCGACCGCCCGCTGCGCGAGGTCGACCCGCCGGTGCTCGACGTCCTCTCGCTCGGCGCGCACCAGCTGCTGGGCACCCGCATCCCGTCCCACGCGGCGGTCTCGGCGAGCGTCGAACTGGCCCGCGTGGTGCTGGGCGACGGCCGCGCCAAGTTCGTGAACGCCGTCCTGCGCAAGATCGCCGCGCACGACCTCGACGCCTGGCTGGAGCGGGTGGCCCCGCCGTACGAGGACGACGCCGAGGAACACCTCGCGGTGTACCACTCGCACCCCCGCTGGGTGGTCAGCGCCCTGTGGGACGCCCTCGGCGGCGGGCGCGCCGGGATCGAGGACCTGCTCGAAGCCGACAACGAGCGCCCCGAGGTCACGCTGGTGGCCCGGCCGGGCCGCTCCACCCCCGAGGAGCTGACCTCCGCGATCGGCGAGGGCGCGGCACTTCCCGGCCGCTGGTCGCCGTACGCCGTCCGGATGGCCGAGGGCGGCGAACCCGGCGCCCTGGAGGCGGTGCGCGAGGGGCGCGCCGGCGTCCAGGACGAGGGCAGCCAGCTCGTGGCGATGGCCCTGGCGGCCGTCCCCGTCGAGGGCCGCGACGAACGCTGGCTCGACGGCTGCGCCGGGCCGGGCGGCAAGGCCGCGCTGCTCGCCGCGCTCGCGGCGCAGCGCGGGGCGTTCCTGCTCGCCTCCGAGAAGCAGCCGCACCGGGCGGGCCTCGTCGAACGGGCACTGTCCGGCAACCCGGGCCCGTACCAGGTCATCGCCGCCGACGGCACCCGCCCGGCCTGGCTGCCGGGCTCCTTCGACCGGGTCCTGATGGACGTCCCCTGCTCCGGCCTCGGCGCCCTGCGCCGCCGCCCGGAGGCACGCTGGCGGCGTCGGCCGCAGGACGTGGAGGGCTTCGCCCCGCTCCAGCGGGCACTCCTGCGGGAGGCGCTGGCCGCGGTGCGGGTGGGCGGGGTCGTCGGCTACGCCACCTGCTCGCCGCACCTCGCGGAGACGCGGGTGGTCGTGGACGACGTGCTGAAGGGCCGCGGCGCGGCCGCCCGCCCCGTCTCGGCCGAACTGATCGACGCCCGCCCGTACCTCCCGGGCGTCCCCGCCCTCGGCGACGGCCCGGACATCCAACTCTGGCCGCACCTGCACGGCACGGACGCGATGTACCTGGCGCTGCTGCGGCGGACGGCGTAAGGGGCGCCGGGCCGCGCTGCCTGCGCATCGGGCGGGGCCGTGCGCCGGCCGCGCCGCGGCCGCGGCCGCGCCGGCACGGCTTGCGGGCGCGGGTCCGGGGTGGCACCGCGGGGCGGGGCCACGGCGAGCGGGCTGCGCGGGGCGGGGCTACGTGCAGCGGGGTCGGGCTGCGGGGCGGGGGCTGCGGTGGGGGCGCGCAGACGGTGCCGGGAGGCGGCACGGAAGCCGCGGCGAACCGGTACCCGCAGGCGGGGGCAGGCGGCTGAGCGGTGGCTGCGGTGGCCGGAGTGCCCGCACCGGGGGGCGGCGGCTGGCCGAGGGCTGCGGCGACCGGGGTGCCTGCACCCGGGGGTCGGTGGGCTGCCGGGAAGCCCCCGGATACTCCTCCGACCCTGGTGGGCTCCGATCCCGCCCATCGGCTTCCGTCCGGCCTGTCCTTCCCTTCTTCCCTCACGCTCCCTTTCTCCGCCCCCTCACCGGCGACAAGAGCAGGGGTAGCCAGGCCAGGGCCAGGAGGGTGGTGCCGGTCCAGAGGGCGGTGTGCAGGGTGGTGAGCTCGGTGATGAGTCCCGAGGCGGCGGAGCCGAGGGCCAGGGCGCCCGTGAGCATGAAGCGGAAGGTGGCGTTCATGCGGCCCAGGAGGGGGTCCGGGGTGAGCTGCTGGCGGAGGCTGACGGCGAGGACGTTGTTCGAGCCGATCGTCACCATGGCCAGCAGCCACCCGGTCCCCGCCACGCCGAGCCACGGACCGCGGTCGGCCAGGGGGACCAGCAGGGCGGCCGGGGTGAGGCTCAGCAGCAGGGCGCGGCCGTAGCCCACGCGGGCGGCGACGGGGCGGGCCAGACGCGCCCCCAGCAGCAGCCCGAGGCCGCCGGTCGCCCAGAACAGGCCCAGGGCCGTGGGCGAGAGCCCGAGCTCACTCACGAAGAGCACCGGCAGCATGGTGTTGACGGCGGCACCGCCCAGGTTGGAGAGGGTGGCGCTCAGGGCGAGCGCACGGAGTTCCGAGTGGCCCAGGACGTGGCCGAGCCCTTCGCGGATCTGGGCCAGGAGGGGGGTGCGCGGGGCCGGGGCGGGGGAGGGGAGCGTGCCGAGGCGGGTCAGCCGGCAGGCCGAGGCCAGGTACGCGGCCGCGGAGCAGGCCAGGGCGACGGGGGCGGTGAGGACGGCGACGAGGACGCCGCCGGCCCCGCGGCCGGCGATGTTGGCGACGGCCATGAGGGTGACCAGGGCGGCGTTGGCCCGGACCAGGCCGTCGCGGCGGATCAGCCGGGGCAGCAGGCTCTGCGAGCCGACGTCGGCGAAGACCGTGGCGCAGCCGTGGGCGAGGGTGACGGCGTAGAGGTGGGTGAGGGTCAGCGCGTCGAGCCACCAGGCGACGGGGAGCGAGGCGAGGAGCCCGGCCCGCGTGAGGTCCGCGGCGACGAGGACGCGGCGGGTGCGGAGCCGGTCGACCCAGGCGCCGGCGGGGAGGCCGATGAGGAGGAACGCCGCGGTGGACAGCGCGGCGAGGGTGCCGACCTGGCCGGGGGTGGCGTCGAGCGCGGCGAGCGCGAGGAGGGGGACGGCGATGTGGTGGGTGTTGGTGGCGAATTGCCCGAGGGCGGCGGAGCCGAAGAAACGGCGGAAGCTCCGGCTCGCCCATGGCGAGGCGGCAGTCGCAGCCGACCCCGCAGTCACAGTCGGGTCCGCAGTCGCCGTCGAGTCCGCCGCCGAGGGCCCGGCTACAGCCGAGGCCGGGTCCGGGGCCGCAGCTGTGGCCGGGTCCGCAGTCGCAGCCTCAGCCGAGGTCGGGTCCGGGGCCGCGGAGGGCTTCGGCGGCTTAGTCCCGGCTAAAAACTTCGCCTCGACCGGCCGCCTGGGCTCAGGGCACGGATCCGTCGGGAGTGGGGGTGTCATGTACCGAACCGTGGTGGATGTCCATCCCGAAGGACAAGTTAATTGATCTCCGCATGCCGTTAAGCAGCGCTACGCCGACGTCGAGATGCGGGGTCGTGGCCGGAACCGCGCGGGGGCATGGCAGGCTTGGGGCATGGCCGCTCAGATTTCTCCCAGCATCCTGTCCGCCGACTTCGCCCGCCTCTCCGATGAGGTGAAGGCCGTCGAGGGGGCCGACTGGCTGCATGTCGACGTCATGGACAACCATTTCGTCCCGAACCTCACCCTCGGTCTGCCCGTCGTGGAGTCCCTGAGCCGGGCCACCGACACGCCGCTCGACGTGCATCTGATGATCGAGAGCCCGGACCGCTGGGCCCCGCAGTACGCCGAGGCCGGCGCCGGCTCCATCACCTTCCACGCCGAGGCCGCCGCCGCGCCCGTGCGCCTCGCGCGCGAGATCCGGGCGCAGGGCGCCCGTGCGGCCATGGCGCTCAAGCCGGCCACGCCGATCGAGCAGTACGAGGACATCCTCCCGGAGCTCGACATGGTGCTGATCATGACGGTCGAGCCGGGTTTCGGCGGCCAGGCGTTCCTGGACATCATGCTCCCCAAGATCCGCCGGACCCGGGAGCTGATCGCCAAGCACGGCCTGGACATGTGGCTCCAGGTCGACGGCGGGGTCTCGGCCACCACGATCGAGCTGTGTGCGGAGGCGGGCGCCGACGTGTTCGTGGCCGGCAGTGCGGTCTACGGCGCGGTCGACCCGGCCGCCGCCGTCCGCACGCTGCGCGAGCAGGCGGACGTCGCGATCGCCGCGGCGCCCTGGGTGTGCGACCACTGACGCTGCCCACCGAAGCGGCCGAGGCGCTGAGGCACTGGGGCCACTGAGGTCGCTGGGGCAGCGGGGACAACAAAATCAAGGGTTGGAGGACGGCTCGATGAACGGGAGCTGTCCAGGCTGATCAACGGCCGCCGAATCTGACAGGATGAACGGCGAGTCGAGAGTGTGAACAGCAGTGAGGAGATCGCGGTGTCTGGTGTGTCGGCGGGACGCTCAGCCCTGCGGATGGGACCCGCGGAGCTGGTGCAGGCGGCGGCCATGGCCCGCCGCTTCTACCTGGAGGGCAAGTCCAAGATCCAGATCGCCGAGGAGTTCGGCGTGAGCCGCTTCAAGGTGGCCCGGGTCCTGGAGACCGCCCTTGAACGCGACCTCGTCCGCATCGAGATCCGGGTGCCGGCCGAGCTCGACGCGGAGCGCTCCGACGCGCTGCGCGCCCGCTACGGGCTGCGCCACGCGGTCGTCGTGGAGTCCCCGGCCGACACGGCCGACGACGCCCCCGACCCGGAGAACCTCGGTGCCGTCGCCGCCGACCTGCTCGGCGAGCTCGTCAGCGAGGGCGACGTCCTGGGCCTGGCGTGGGGCCGGTCGACCATCCACATGGCCGCCTCCCTGCACCGCCTCCCGCAGTGCACCGTCGTACAGCTCACCGGCGTGTACGACGCCGGCACGGCCGAGCGCGGGTCCGTGGAGGCCGTGCGCCGTGCCGCCCAGGTCTCGGGCGGCGACGCGCACCCCATCTACGCCCCGATGCTGCTGCCCGACCCGGCGACCGCGGCCGCGCTGCGCAACCAGACCGGGATCGCGCGGGCCTTCGAGTACTTCGACAAGGTGACCGTCGCGGCGGTGTCGATCGGCTCCTGGGAGCCGGGCATCTCCACCGTCCACGACATGCTCACCGACGAGGAGCGGGCGCACTACGCCTCGCTCGGCGTCGCCGCCGAGATGTCCGCGCACCTCTTCGACAAGGACGGCCGCCGGGTCGGGCGCGACCTCGGCGAGCGCTGCATCACCGTCGAGGCGGACCGGCTGCGCCGCATCCCCGAGGTCGTGGCCATCGCGGGCGGGCTGCGCAAGGCCGCCGCGATCGGCGCGGTGCTGCGCTCCGGCCTGGTGACCAGCCTGGTCACGGACACGGCCGTCGCGGACTACCTGCTCACCGAGTCGGCCCCGGGCCTGCGGCCGGCGCTGGACCGGGCCGACCCGGACGAGTGAGTCCCCGCGCCCGCGAGGCGCGGGTGAACGACCCTTTTGACACGATCGGGGCATGACCTTCCGGACCACCATGCCCCGATCGCCGGTGTTGTCGCGTCCGCGCCTGCGTCTTCTCCCCGGTCGGCTGTTCGGCGCCGTCTTCCTGTGCGTCGCGCTCGTCGCGGGTTCGGCCGGGTGCGGCGGGGCCGGCGGCGGGCCGTCCGCCGCCGACGGTACGCGGGCCGGTACGCGGGTCGGCGCGCCCGCCTGGGCCGCGGGCATGGCGACCGTACGGGCCGGGGAACTGCCCCGGGAGGCGCGGGACGTGCTCGCGCTGATCGACAAGGGCGGGCCGTACCCGTACCGGCAGGACGGGACGGTGTTCGGGAACTTCGAGAAGCTCCTGCCGCGGCAGAAGCGCGGCTACTACCACGAGTACACCGTGAAGACGCCGGGGGAGCGGGATCGCGGGCCCCGGCGGCTCGTGACCGGGCAGGGCGGGGAGTTCTACTACACGGACGACCACTACAACTCGTTCAAGGCGGTTCTCCGATGACCATGGACCCGCACCAGCACCAGCACCCGCACCCGCTCGACCCTGCCCTGGCGGCCGCCGAGGCGGCGGGCTGGACGGTCGTACGGCTCGACCTGGACGGCGTACGGACGAAGGCGCAGCTGATGGACGCGTGCGCGGAGGCGTTCGGACTGCCGGAGTGGTTCGGGCGGAACTGGGACGCGCTGGCCGACTGCCTGGCGGACCTGTCCTGGCTGCCGGGAGCCGCCGGGCGGCTGGTCGTGGTCACGGGGTGGCATGGGCTGGAGGAGGCCCGGCCGGGGGACTGGGAGGTCCTCCAGGAGGTGCTGGAGGAGGCCGGTGCCCACTGGCGGGAGGTGGAGGGCGGGCCGCCCCTGGAGGTGGTCGTGGACGCTGCGCGGGCGTAGTACCCCACCCCGCCCCGGGACGGGCGAACCCCCGGCGGGATCGGGTCGGGCCGGATCCGCCGGGGGTTCGGGGCTCACGTTTCGGGACGTGCGTTTCGGGACGTGCGTTTTCGGGACGTGCGTTTTCGGGGTTCAGGACTTCGGGATCCACGGAGGGGTCTGGCCCCAGGACCAGACCGGGACCTCGGCCGCGTCCACCGGGGGCGGGTTGGGCCCCGAGTAGATCAGGGCCATGCGCGTGCCCCACTCGATGTAGTAGGCGAACACCGCACGGAACTCCGGGTCCGTCGGGAGGCCGACCTCATCGGCCGTGTCCATCAGCAGGTCCACCCAGCGGCGGCGCTGCCGCTCGGTGATGCCCCGGCCCAGGTGCTTGGTGGCCATGTGCATGTGGCCGCCGTGGCCCGCCGTGTAGTCGGCCGGGCCGCCGAAGACCTCCGACAGCCACACCGCGACGTGCCGGGGGTGCTCCGCGTCCATGCCCGCGAAGACGGGGGCCAGGATCTCGTCCCGAAGGGCATGGCCGTAGAAGGCTTCCGTGAGGCGGTTCATCGCCTCCTCCCCGCCCATCCACTCGTAGATGGTCGGGGTGGTGCCGGGTGTGGGGGTGGTGCTCATGACGGGGACGAGGCCTTTCCGGGGCCGGCCACGTCGGTGACGCGGTAGTGCTGCATCTCCTCGATGGCCTTCACGTACGGTCGGATCGCGTTGAAGAACGCGGGGAAGTGCTCGCCCTTGCGGAATCCGTTCAGGTGGGCGTCGATCGAGGTCCAGCGGATGCGGAGGACGTAGTGCTCGCGGTCGTTCTCCTCCTCGCAGCGGGAGAGCTCGTAGTCGATGCACTCGGGTGAGGCGGCCAGGGACTCCGCGGCCTGCCGGTAGGAGTCCTCGAAGGCCTGCTGGTCGTCCAATGCGATCCGGTAGCGGATGTATTCGACGGTGGTGGTCATGCTGCCTGCCTCTCCCTGTGTCGGGCTCCCGACGTCGGGCGTCGGGCGTCGGTCGCGGCCAAGCCTTGCGCGATCATGCCGCGACGTGGGGCTCTTTCGTCATTCCGACCCAGACTTCTGGGAGTCGGCGTCTTCCCCGGCGTCGCCCTCGGCCTTCCGGTCCGGGCCCGCCTCGCGGACCTTCCGGACCTTGGCCAGGGAGTCGCGCAGCTCGGTCAGCCACTCGTCCGTGTTGCGGCCGACCAGGCGGACGCACCAGGCGAGGGCGTCGGCCCGGCTGCGGGCCACTCCGCCCTCGACCAGGGTGTCGAGGACCTGGCGTTCCGGCTGGCGCAGGCGCGTCATCACCGGCACCGCCAGGTGGGTGAACAGGATGCGGTCGTCCCCGGACTGGACGGCCCAGGCGACCTTGCGGCGGTACAGCTCCTCCGCCTCCCGGGCCACCTCCATGCGCTGTTGGCGCGTGCGCTCGCGGAACGCCTTGACCGACTCGTCGGCCGGGAGGGTGCCGACGACCGTGATCTCCTCGCGGTCGACCGCCACTTCGACCAGGGACTCGTAGACGTCCACCGGAAGGCGGTCCGCGAACCAGGTGCGCAGCTGCTCGCTCTGCTCGGATGTAATCATGTAATCGACGTTGCATCCGAAGCGTGCTTGATCGCAAGGGGTTCGCGGCCGCTCCCGCGCCTGTTCGCTCTCAGCCCATCGAGCGGTACCGGTGGATCAGCGAGACCGCCATGGCGCCCTCGCCCACGCCCGACGCGACCCGCTTGACCGAGTGCGCCCGGACGTCGCCGGCGGCGAAGACCCCCGGGACGCTGGTCTCCAGCGGGTACGGGGCCCGCTCGAGGCTCCACTCGGCCGGCAGCTCGCCGCCGTTGGCGACCAGGTCGGAGCCGGTGAGGACGAAGCCGTACTCGTCGCGCTCGACCACGCCCGACAGCCAGTCCGTGTGCGGGCGGGCACCGATGAAGGTGAACATGAAGCGCGCCGGGACCTCGGTGTCCTCGCCGGTCGCCGCGTCGTGCAGGGTCAGCTTCTCCAGGTGCTCGCCGCCGTCCAGCCGGACCACGGTCGTGCGGACCCTCACCTCGATGTTCGGGGTGCGGTCGATCTCGTCGATCAGGTAGCGGGACATGCTCGCGTCCAGCGATTCCGCCCGCACCAGCACCGTGACCCGGGCCGCGTACTTCGCGAAGTGGACCGCCGCCTGGCCGGCCGAGTTCGCCCCGCCCACGATGTACACGTGCTGCGAGATGCAGGCCGAGCTCTCGGTGGTGGCCGCGCCGTAGTACAGGCCGGCCCCCTCGAAGCGCTCCGCGCCCGGGGCCTGGAGGCGGTTGTACGAGACCCCGGTCGCCAGCAGCACCGTCTCGGCGCTGATCTCGGTTCCGTCGGACAGCGTGAGGATCTTCGCCGGGTCGTCCCGGGTCAGCGAGACCACCTCCACCGGGTGCAGGATCTCGGCGCCGAACCGGGAGGCCTGGATGGTGGCGCGGCGCGTCAGGTCGCCGCCCGACAGGCCCGAGGGGAAGCCGAGGTAGTTCTCGATCAGGCTGGACGTGCCGGCCTGGCCGCCGGGGGCGCGGGAGTCCAGCATCAGCGTGGACAGGCCCTCGGAGGCCGCGTACACGCCGGCCGCGAGCCCCGCCGGGCCGGCTCCGACGATGACGCACTCGTAGTGCGGGCGGGAGGCGGTCGTCGCCAGGCCCAGCCGGCGGGCGAGCTCGGTGTCGCTCGGGGCGGAGAGCACCGCTCCGTCCGGGAAGCGGACCAGTGGCAGGGCGGCGTCGGGCTGGGCCGCGATCAGGGTCAGCGCCTCCGGGTCCCGCTCGACGTTGAGGAAGCGGAACGGCTGGCCGTTGCGGGTGAAGAAGTCGCGGACGGCGTGCGTGCCGGGGGAGACGAGGTGGCCGGCGACGATGATGCCGTCGTACGCGGGGCGGTAGGTGGCGAGCCAGTCCGAGAGCAGGTCGTCCAGGACCGGGAAGAGCCGCTCGTGCGGCGGGTCCCAGGGCTTGAGCAGGTAGTAGTCCAGCCGGACCCGGTTGATGGCGGTGATCGCCGCGTCCGTCTCGGCGTACGCGGTGAGGAGTACCCGGCGGGCGTCGGGGAAGCGGCTCACGGCTTCGAGGAGGAACTCGACCCCGGTGACGTCGGGCATCCGCTGGTCCACGAGGAACAGCGCCGGGTCGTGGCCGCGCTCGTCGAGGGAGTCGAGGATCTTGAGGGCGTCGGCGGCCGAGGAGGCGCCGAGGACCCGGTACCGGTCGCCGTAGGCGCTGCGCAGGTCCCGGCGGACGGCCCGCAGCACCTGCGGGTCGTCGTCCACCGCCAGGATGACCGGCTTCCGGTTCTCCGCCCGCTCGGCGGCCGCGGCGGTTGCCGCGGCAGCGGCCGCTCCCGTCGTGCTCTCGGGGGCCGCACTCATGCCGGGTCCAGCATCAGCTTGTCGGCGTAGCACCAGGCCCAGGCCTCGCCCGGCTCGTGCGAGGCGGCGATCGGGTGGTCGGTGGTGCGGAAGTGCCGGGTGGCGTGGCGGTTCCTGGACGAGTCACAGCATCCGACGTGCCCGCAGCTCAGGCACATCCGCAGGTGCACCCAGCTGTCGCCGAGGGCCAGGCACTCCTCGCAGCCCTCGCTGCCCGGCTCCACCGGGCGTATCTGATCGGTGTGTGTGCACAACAGGCCCGTGGTCATCGTCCCCGTCCCTCTCCTCGTCCGCGCAGTGCTCGTCCTCCGCGCGCCCGTGATTCACGGCGCGTCCAGACCATAGGCGCCGGGTGCGTGAATGGTTCAGCGATTCGGCCGAAGTCAGGAAGTCCCGCGGCTACTTCATGACCTCCGCGGACGACTACGTGAGGTGCCCGTACCAGGTGCGCCGCTACCTCACGAAGTCGCACACCGGCGCTTTGACGCAGGCTCCCGGCCACAAGCAGTGTGGTGGACGCCAACACAACAGGCGGCGCCTGGAGGAATCCGTGAGCAGAAAGATTCTGGTCATTGTCTCCGAACACGGTTACTGGGCGGAGGAACTGATAGGCCCGGTCTCGAAGTTCGACGAGCAGGGCTACGAGGTCGTGTTCGCCACACCGACCGGAAAGCGCGCGCACGCACTTCCGCCGAGCCTCGACGCGAACTACATCGACCCCCCGCTGGGCCGCTCGGTGACCACCGAGGAGAACGCCCGGCTCGGGCGGGAATTCGAGCAGTCGAGCCGGCTGGACTCGCCGCTGGACATCGAGGCGTGGGTGCCCGAGCGCCCGTACACGAGCGACGAGGGCTACCTGCGCAAGCTGGAGCAGTACCACCGCGACCTCGACCGGCTGGCGTCGGACATCGCCGAGTACGACGCGATCCTCATCGTCGGCGGCAGCGGCCCCATCGCCGACCTGGCCAACAACGAGCGCGTGCACGCGCTGATCCTGGCGTTCAAGGACGCCGGCAAGGTCGTGGCGGCCGAGTGCTACGGCGTCGCCTGCCTCGCCTTCGCCCGCGACTGGGGCGACCGCAAGAGCATCATCTGGGGCAAGCACGTGACGGGCCACTGCAAGGAGTACGACTACAAGGACGGCACCGGATTCCTCGGCACCGATTTCAACATGGGCCCGCCGCCGTACCCGCTGGAGTACATCCTGCGCGATGCGACCGGCCCGGACGGGGCCTACCACGGGAATTTCGGCCACCCGCTGTCGGTGATCGTCGACTACCCGTTCGTAACGGGCCGCTCCACCCCTGATTCGTATCTCACGGGGCAGAAGATCGTGGAAGTCCTGGAGGACGGCCTCACCCGCTACGGCTGGTGATCCGGAAACTCTCCGAGAAAGAGGGGGAATTCATGGGAGCCACTCCCGGACGAGAAAGGCTGATCGAGCAGTTCAAGGCCGACGGCCTCACGGTGATGTTCGGAAATCCGGGGACGGTGGAGCAGGGATTCCTCGACGCGGCGGACGCCGCCGAGGACTTCCGGTACGTCCTCGCCCTCCAGGAGACGGTGGCCGCCGGCATCGCCGACGGCTACGCCCGGGCCACCGGCGGCGCGGCCCTGCTCCAGCTGCACTCCGGCGTGGGCCTCGGCAACGGCATCGGCATGCTCTACCAGTCGCTGCGCGGCCACACCCCGCTCGTCGTGGTCGCCGGCGACGCCGGGATCCGCTACGACGCCATGGACGCGCAGATGGCGTGCGACCTGGTGGCCCTGGCGAAGCCGGTGACCAAGTACGCGACCAGGGTCACCGATCCCCGGTCCGTGCTGCGCACCCTGCGCCGGGCGGTGAAGATCGCCCTGACCCCGCCGCGCGGCCCGGTGTTCGTGGGCCTGCCGATGGACGTGCTGGACGAGCTCAACTCCGAGCCGGTCCTGCCCGCCACGGTCCCGCTCACGGACGTGGCGCCGTCCCCGGCCTCCGTGGGGCGGGCGGCCGAGCTGCTGGCCTCTGCGGAGCGGCCCGTCGTCCTGGTCGGCGACGGGGTCGCGCTCTCCGGGGCGCAGCGCGAGCTCGCCGCCGTCGCCGAGCTGCTCGGGGCCGACGTGTACGAGGTGGACTCCTCCGAGGTGAACATCGCGGCCTCGCACCCGCTGCGCCGCGGGCAGACGGGGCACATGTTCGGCCCGCACAGCAGGGAGCTGGTCGGGGACGCGGACGGCGTGCTGATCGTGGGCACCTACGTCTTCCCGGAGGTGTTCCCCGAGCTCGACAGCCCCTTCCGGGCCGGCGCCCGGGTCGTCCACATCGACCTGAACGCCTACGAGATCGCCAAGAACCACCCGGTGGACCTCGGGCTGGCCGCCGACCCGCGGCAGGCGCTGCGCGCGCTGGCCGGCGTACTGGAGGAGCGGCTGACCCCGGCGCAGCGGGCCGCCGCGGCCTCCCGGATCGACACCCGCACCCGGGAGCGCGCGCTCGCCGCCCGCTCCGGCGGGGACGCGGAGGACGGCACGCCGATGGCGGTCTTCCTGCGCACCCTGGCCGAGCGGACCGGCGGGGACCTGATCGTCTTCGACGAGGCGCTGACGACCTCGCCGCTGGTCACCCGCTACCTGCCGGCGGAGCGGCCCGGCGACTACCACCTGACCCGCGGCGGCTCGCTCGGGGTGGGCTTCCCGGGCGCGGTCGGGGTCAAGCTGGCCCGGCCGGACCGGCAGGTCGTGGGTTTCGCCGGGGACGGCGGGGCGATGTACACCTACCAGGCGCTGTGGACCGCGGTGCGGCACGGCGTCGACGCCAAGTTCGTGGTCTGCAACAACCGCAAGTACCGGCTGCTGGACGACAACATCGCCCAGTACTGGCGGGAGCGGGACATCCCGGAGCACGGCTTCCCGGGCTCCTTCGACCTGTCCCACCCGGAGATCGACTTCGCCGGGCTGGCCCGGTCACTCGGTGCCGAGGGGACCCGGGTGGAGAAGCCGGACGAGGCCGCCGCGGCCGCGGTCCGGATGCTCGAGCACCCCGGTCCGTTCCTCGTCGACATACACCTCTGAGCCGGCGCCCGCATCCGGGCCGGCACCCGCATCCGCACACCGCAGTCACGGCACCACCCAGCACGGACAGGAGGAGACCGCATGCCCGCCGAGCGGCAGCAGCTGACCGAGGACGCGATCCGCACGTTCGCCGAGAACTGGTACGCGGCACTGGACCGGCACGCGCCGGCCGACCAGGTGCTCGCCCTGATCACCGAGGACCTGGAGTTCAAGGTCCCCGAGGACACCTTCCTCGGGCACGAGGGGTTCGGCCGCTGGTACGAGGCCGTCACCCACCGGTTCTTCGACGAGGTGCACACGGTCACGAAGGTGGAGCCGGTCATCGAGGGCGGCCGGGCCGTCGTCCGGGTCCTCGTGAACTGGCAGGCCAAGGTCTGGGACGCGCCGGCCGCCCGCAGCACCTGGCTCGGCTTCGACGCCGACCAGACGTGGACCGTGGTGGCGGGCCCGCAGGGGCCGCTGATCAAGCAGTACACCGTCAACGAGCTGGCCCCGATGCCCGGTTCGGCCTCCCTCTGAGCGCCGGCGAGCGAGGAGCGACGACGATGACCGAAGTGACACGGGAGCGGGTCGAGGCGGCCTACCGGGCCCTCGGCTCCGGGGACCGGGCGCGCATCCTGGAGTACTACGCCGAGGACCTGCGCTGGCTCGTGCCGGGCAACCACCCGCTGGCGGGCTGGTACGAGAGCCTCGACGAGTTCCTGGACCTGATGGGCCGGACCCACAAGCTCACGGGCGGCACGTTCCGCATGGACATCCAGGCCGTCCTCACCGGCGAGGACTGCAGCGCCGACGTCTGCCGCAACACCGCCCTGCGGGACGGCGCCGACCCGGCGAGCCCGTCGCCGTACGAGCGGATGGACTACCCGGTCTTCCACTTCATGCGGTGGCGGGACGGCCGGATCGTGGAGGGCCGCGACGGGCTCTTCGGGGACTCGGCGACCGCGTTCAGCCAGTTCTGGGCGGCGTTCGCGCCGGACGGAACCCGCAGGGACCGATAGGGGAGGGGAGCGCGATGAGCGCCATGGACGCAACGGAAATCCTGCGCAGGTACTACGAGTACGCCAACGCCGGGGACTGGGACCGCTGGTGCGACCTGTTCGCCGACGACCAGGTCATGGACGAGCAGCTCGCCGGGCACATCGAGGGGCTGGAGGTCCTGCGCTCGATGATGAAGGGCATGGGGACGATGTACCGCGTCTTCCAGAACCGGCCCGTGCACTTCATCGTCGACGCCGACGGGGAGAAGGCCGCGGCCGTCTCCCACCTCAGCGCCGTCAGCGCCTCCGGCGAGGCGATCGAGGCCGAGGTCATGAACTTCTTCCGGATCGCGGACGGAAAGATCGCCTACATGGCGAACTACCACGACACCGTCCCGTTCCAGGGGCTGAGCCGGGAATGAGGGGGAGACGTGACGGCCGCAGCTGAGTACGACTACATCGTCGTCGGAGCCGGCACCGCCGGCAGCGTCCTCGCGAACCGGCTGAGCGAGGACCCCGACGTCTCCGTCCTGGTCCTGGAGGCGGGCGGCAACCGCATCCCGCCCGAGGTGGACGACCCGTCCTCCTGGTACAAACTGCTCGGCGGGCCCGTGGACTGGGGCTACACCAGCGTCCCGCAGCCCGGGCTCGACGGCCGCCGCACCTACGAGCCGCGCGGCCGGGGCCCCGGCGGCAGCAGCAACCTGTACATCATGATGCACATCCGGGGCCACGCCTCGGACTTCGACAACTGGGCCTACCAGGGCGCGGCCGGCTGGGCCCACGAGGACGTCCTGCCGTACTTCGCCCGCCTGGAGGCCCAGGAGGACGCCACCGCCGCCACCACCGGCACCACGGGCCCGCAGCGGGTCACCCACGCCGGCCGGCACCGCCCCAACCCGGTCTCGCGGGCCTTCATCGACGCCGCCGTCGAGCTCGGCCACGAGGAGATCGCCGACTTCAACACCGACGGTCCCCGCCGCGGCCTCTTCGGCGCCGGCTGGCACCACATCGACGTCGCCGACGGCCGCCGCCAGGGGGCGCTCGCCGCCTGGCTGGAGCCAGCGCTGGCCCGCCCGAACCTGACCCTGCGCACCAGCGCCCAGAGCACCCGGCTGCTCTTCGACGGCGACACCTGCACCGGGGTGGAGTACGTGCAGCTGGCCCCGGCCGCGGACATCCCCGGCCGGACCGTCCGGGACGGCCACAGCGCCGCCGCCGCGCCCGGCCTGCACACCGTACGGGCCCGCCGGGAGGTGATCGTGGCGGCCGGGGCGATCGAGTCCCCCAAGCTGCTGCTGCTCTCCGGCATCGGCCACCCGGAGCAGCTGCGCGAGCACGGCATCGCCGTCACCGCGGCGGTGCCCGGTGTCGGCGAGAACTTCCACAACCACGTGCTGACCGGGCTGATGGCCGAGGTCACGCAGGAGCTGCCGGCGCCGGCGCAGAACCTGTCGGAGAGCGCGCTGTTCCTGTCGTCGCGCCCCGGCCTGCCCGCCCCGGACCTCCAGATCGCCTTCGTCCACGTGCCGTTCGACGTGATCGTCGGCAAGGACCACCCGAACACGGTGAGCATCCTGCCCGGGGTCGTCCGGCCCGTCTCGCGCGGCTGGATCCGGCTCGCCGGCGCCGACCCGCTGGCCCACCCGCTGATCAACCCCAACTACCTGGGCGACCGGTGGGACCTGGAGCGGATGGTTCAGGGCGTCAAGCTGGCCCGGGACATCTTCGCGACGTCCGCGTTCTCGCCCTGGTACAAGCAGGAGCTCCAGCCCGGCCCGGGCCTGGCCACCGACGACGAGCTGCGGACCTTCGTGAAGCAGAAGTCGGAGAGCTACCACCACCAGGCCGGTTCCTGCCGCATGGGCATCGACGACCTCGCCGTCGTCGACCCGGAGCTGCGCGTGCACGGCGTGCGGGGCCTGCGCGTCGTCGACGCCAGCGTGATGCCCGCGGTCCCGTCGGGCAACTGCCACACCGCGATCGCGATGATCGCCGAGCGTGCGGCGGACTTCCTCCGCGGCAGAGAGGGGCTTTCCCGTGGCTGAGGCCGTGCTGCGCGAGGGCGCGCTGAGCGGGACCCGGATCGCGGTCCTGGTGGAGAGCGACTTCTACGAACCGGAGATCTTCTACTACCAGCGCCGGTTCGCCGAGGAGGGCGCGGAGGTCGACTTCCTGACCCGGCTGTGGGGCAACGGGTCGATCACCTTCACCGGGCACGAGTTCCGGGCCCCGTTCACCGCCGACCGGTCCCTGGAGGGGATCGGCGACGAGGAGCTGCGCCGGTACGCGGCGGTCATCGTGCCCTCGGGCATGGTCGCCGACCGGCTCCGCTACACCGAGGACGTGGACGTCCTCGCGCCGGCGACGGACCTGCTGCGGCGGGCCTTCGACGAGCCGACCGTCCTCAAGGGGATCATCTGCCACGGCATGTGGCTGGCGTCCTCGATCCCGGGGAAGGTCCGCGGCCGCAAGGTGGTCTGCCACAACAACCTGATCGGCGACGTCCGCAACATGGGCGCCCAGTACGTCGACGAGGACGTGGTGGTCGACGGGGACCTGGTCACCGGGCGCACGGGCGCCCACCACCACCTGTTCGCCCGCCGCATCATCGACCTGCTCGCGGCCGACCGGGGGCGGAGGGCCGGCTGATGCGCCGGATGGACTGGTCGCACGTCGGCCTGAACTGCGCGGACCAGAAGGCGACCGAGGAGTTCTACACCCGGTACTTCGGCTTCACCCGGGCCCGGGCCGTCGACCTCGGCGAGTCGCAGATCGTGTTCCTGCGCCGGGGGGACGCGTACCTGGAGCTCTTCGCCTCGGACACCGCCGCGGCCCGCGCGGCGCACGACGACGGGCCGCAGGAGCCGGGCCGGATGCGCCACCTGGCCTTCCAGACCGACAGCGTGGACGCGTTCCTGGCCGAGCTGGGCGACGCGGCAGAAGTGACCCTGGGGCCGCTCGACTTCGACGACTTCATCTGCGGCTGGCGGACCGTGTGGGTCCGCGACCCCGACGGGGTGATCGTCGAGGTCAGTCAGGGATTCGAGGACGACCGCTCTCAAGACAAGGACGGTGCATGACATGGCGGACGCCGTGAGCTTCTCCTTCTCCGACACCATCGCGGGCTACGTCAGCCGGTTCGACACCGCGTCCCGCCTGCTGCGGCTGAAGACCTCGGACGGCCGCGAGTTCGACGTCTCGCTGGCCTCCGGCCCCAGCGCCGAGCTGGTCCGCAACCTCGACGAGCCGTACATCGACGCCTCCGGGCACATCGACGAGATGCTCTCGCCCGGCCGGTTCCTCTTCGCCTACGGGGTCCACTACCCCGAGCAGGGCGGCCGGTTCGACGCCAAGCGCCTGGTCTTCCTGGGCCGCGGAGCCGAGGACTACCGGTTCGAGGAAGCGGGCTGGTGGATCCGGCAGATCGAGTCGCTGGCCGACTTCTACAAGCGGGCGCAGTTCGGCGACGGGCCGGTAGACTTCACCGAGTACCGCACCGAGATCCGGCTGGGCGGCGACAAGACCGCCAGCCACGTCCAGGAGACCGACACGATCTCCCGCCTGGTCTACGGCATGGCCTCGGCCTACCTGCTGACAGGCAAGGACGAGTACCTGGAGGTCGCCGAGCGCGGCACCGAGTACCTGCGCAAGCACATGCGGGTCGTGGACAGCGAAGAGGACGTCGTCTACTGGTACCACGGCATCAGCGTCGACGGGGACACCGAGCGCAAACTGTTCACCTCGGAGTTCGCCGACGACTACGACGCGATCCCGATGTACGAGCAGATATACGCCCTCGCCGGCCCGATCCAGACCTACCGGGTCACCGGCGACGTGCGGATCAAGAGCGACGCCGACGCCACCATCCGGCTCTTCGACAAGTTCTTCCTGGACCGCGAGCAGGGCGGCTACTACTCGCACATCGACCCGATCCTGTTCAGCCCGGACCACGAGTCCCTCGGCGAGAACGCCGAGCGCAAGAACTGGAACTCGGTCGGCGACCACGCGCCCGCGTACCTGATCAACCTGTACCTGGCGACCGGCGACCGGAAGTACGCCGACTTCCTGGAGTACACCTTCGACACCATCGCGGAACGGTTCCCGGACTACGAGCACAGCCCGTTCGTCCAGGAGCGCTTCTTCCGCGACTGGTCGCACGACACCGAGCACAGCTGGCAGCAGAACCGGGCGGTCGTCGGCCACAACCTGAAGATCGCCTGGAACCTGATGCGGATGAACTCGCTGAAGGCCAAGCCCGCCTACGCCGACCTCGCCCGGAAGATCGGCGAGATCATGCCGGCGGTCGGCAGCGACCTCCAGCGCGGCGGCTGGTACGACGTGGTCGAGCGGATCAAGCAGGGCGACCAGGAGGCGTACCGTTTCGCCTGGCACGACCGCAAGGCCTGGTGGCAGCAGGAGCAGGCGATCCTCGCCTACCTCATCCTCCACGGCACCGTCGGCGGCGCGGCCTTCCTGCGCGAGGCCCGGCAGGCCGAGTCCTTCTACAACACCTTCTTCCTCGACCACGACGAGGGAGCCGTCTACTTCAACGTCCTCGCGAGCGGTACCCCGTACCTGCTCGGCACCGAGCGGCTCAAGGGCAGCCACTCGATGTCCATGTACCACTCGGCGGAGCTGTGCTACCTCGCCGCCGTCTACAACAACCTGCTCATCAACGGCCGGGAGATGGACTTCCACTTCAAGCCCGACCCGGCCGACCTGCCCGAGCGCGTGCTGCGCGTCTCGCCCGACCTGCTGCCGGCGGGCTCGGTGCGGATCGCGTCCGTCGAGATCGACGAGAAGCCGTACACGGACTTCGACGTGGACGGGCTCACGGTCCGGCTGCCCGACGTCCAGGGGCGGGTCAAGGTCAAGGTCCGGCTGCGGCCGGTGACGTCATAGCGCTCAACGGGGGGCGCCCCGACAGAAGGGGAAAGCAAGCCATGACTCTGAACGTGAAGGAGCGCCGGAACAAGGCGGGCACCGTGCTCGTCACCACCGGCGAGATCAACAGCGAGACCTCGGGACAGCTGCTGGCGGCGCTCCTGCCGCTGGTCCGCGAGGGCCGGCCGCTGCGCATCGACCTCACGGCCGTCACGTACGTCTCCAGCGCGGGCCTGCGCACGCTGCTGGTCGTCTACCGCGAGGCGCAGCACGCCGGGGTCGCCGTCACCCTGTACGGGGTGAGCGAGGAAGTCCGGTTCGTCATGTCGGCCACCGGGTTCCTCGACTTCTTCGAGACCGGCGAGGCCGCCGCAGCCGAGGCCAAGGCCAAGGCGAAGGCCGGCGCCCGGGCGACGGCCGGGACCAGGACTCCGGTCGAGAGCGCGGTCGCCCGATGACCGAGGCCCGGTCCGAGCAAGTCCTGCGCGTCGACGCGTACCCGACCCACGAAGTGGGCGGGTACCGCGTCCGCGCCGGCAAGCCGTTCCCCTTCGGGGCCAACGTGGTCCCCGGCGGGGTCAGTTTCTCCGTCTACTCCGACCAGGCCACCTCCATGACCCTGGTCATCTACAAGCGCGGAGAGCCCGAGCCGATGGCCGAGCTGGAGTTCCCCGAGGAGTTCCGCACCGGCAGCGTCTTCGCCATGACGGTCTTCGGCCTCGACCACGAGAACATCGAGTACGGGTACCGGGCCGACGGCCCCTTCGACCCGGCCACCGGCCACCGGTTCGACGCCCGCCAGGTCCTCTCCGACCCCTACGCCCGGCTGATCGCCGGCCGGGACGTGTGGGGCGTGGAGCCGGACCGCAGCCGCGGCTACCAATACCGCTCCCGGGTCTGCCTGCAGGACTTCGACTGGGGAGACGACACACCGCTGCGGCTGCCCGCCGAGGACCTCGTCGTCTACGAGGCCCATGTGCGCGGCTTCACCCGGCACCCCTCCTCGCAGGTCACCGCCCCCGGCACGTTCGCGGGGCTGCGGGAGAAGATCCCGTACCTGAAGGAGCTCGGGGTCAACTGCATCGAGCTGCTCCCGGTGTTCGAGTTCGACGAGAGCGACAACCCGCGGACCAACCCAGAGACGGGCGAGCGGCTCTTCGACTACTGGGGCTACAACACCGTCTCGTTCTTCGCGCCCAAGGCCGGCTACGCGGCCACCGGACGCTACGGGATGCAGGGCGACGAGTTCCGCACCCTGATCAAGGACCTGCACGCCGCCGGCATCGAGGTCATCCTCGACGTGGTCTTCAACCACACCGCCGAGGGCAACGAGCAGGGCCCGACGATCTCCTTCAAGGGACTGGACAACGCCACCTACTACATGCTCACGCCGGAGGGGTACTACTTCAACTTCAGCGGCACGGGCAACACCGTCAACTGCAACCACCCCGTCGTGCGCAACTTCGTCCTCGACTGCCTGCGCCACTGGGTCGCCGACTACCACATCGACGGCTTCCGCTTCGACCTCGCGGCCATCCTCGGCCGCTCCCCGGACGGCACGCCGCTGCCCAATCCGCCGCTGCTGGAGCTGCTCGCCTACGACCCGGTCCTGCGGCACACCAAGCTCATCGCCGAGGCCTGGGACGCGGGCGGACTCTACGAGGTCGGCAACTTCCCGGCGTACGGCCGCTGGGCCGAGTGGAACGGGAAGTACCGCGACACCGTCCGCCGCTTCCTCAAGGGCGACACCGGGGTCACCGGGGAGCTGGCCACCCGGCTCGCCGGCTCGCCGGACCTGTACGCCGGCCGCGGCACCTCCGCCTCGGTCAACTTCCTCACCGCCCACGACGGCTTTACCCTGGCCGACCTCGTCTCGTACAACGACAAGCACAACGAGGCCAACGGCGAGGGCAACAACGACGGGGCGAACGACAACAACAGCTGGAACTGCGGGGCGGAAGGACCCACCGACGACCCGGCGGTGAACGCGCTGCGGCTGCGCCAGATGAAGAACGCGCTGGCGATCCTCTTCACCAGCCAGGGCATCCCGATGCTGCTGGCCGGCGACGAGGTGGGCCGCACCCAGCAGGGCAACAACAACACCTACTGCCAGGACAACGAGCTGTCCTGGTTCGACTGGGGCCAGGTCGACGAGAACGCCGAACTGCTCCGCTTCACCCGGGAGATGATCGCCTTCCGGGGCCGCCACCGGGAGCTGCGCTCCACCTCCCACCCCACCGGGCAGGTCCGCGAGGACCTGGGCCTGCCGGACATCAGCTGGCACGGCACGCGGGCCTGGCAGCCCGACTGGTCCGGCGAGAGCCGGCTGCTGGCGGTGGCCCGCTGCGGCATCGGGGACGACGACGTCGTCTACATGGCCATGAACTCCCACTGGGAGGCGCACGACCTGGAGCTGCCGGCGCTGCCCCACGGCCGCAGCTGGCACCTGTTCGCGGACACCGGGGCCGAGGCCCCGTACGACATCCGCACCCCGGGCACCGAGCCCGAGCTGGACAACGCCGGAAAGTACCTGATCGGCCCGCGCTCGGTGGTGATCCTGGTCGGGCGCACCCCCGGCCCGGACCGCGCGCTCTAGCCGCGGCCCCGCCGCGGGGCGCCGCCCCGCGGCGGGTTCCGGCCGCACCCTCACGACCCGTACGCCCGAAGGAGACCTGACATGCCGCTTTCCGTGTCCCTGAGCATCGAGGGCGACACCACCGTGATCGAGCTGGCGGGCGAGCTGGACGCCAAGACCGCGCCGGAGTTCCACCGGACCATCGAGAAGGCCGCCGGGCACGGCACGGCCACGGTCGAGATCAGGATGGCCGGGGTGGGCTACATGGCCAGCGCCGGGCTGCGGTCCCTGGTCTTCGCCCAGCAGAAGGTCGCGGACCACGTGACCATCAAGGTGGTCGGCGCGATCGAGCCCGTCTCCCGGACCATCCGGACGGCCGGGCTGGACCGCAGCATCGTGCTCTCCGACGAGTGAGCCACATGGGCGAGATGGCCGAACTGGCGAGGACGCCCGCCGAACTGGAGGTGCCCGCCACGCTGGGGGCGCTGGGCGAGATCGCCGCGTTCGTCCTGCGGCTGGCCGCCTGGGCGGGCCTCGACAAGCGGGCCACGTACCGGATCCGGCTGGCCGTGGACGAGCTGGCCACGAACATCGTCATGCACGGGTACCGGGGCGGCGGCGGGCGGATCACCGTCCGCGGCCGCTCCGGCCCCGGCCGGGTGCAGATCGTCCTCGTGGACGGCGCGCCCCCCTTCGACCCCGTCGCGGGGCGCGTGCCGCCCGCCCCCGGGACTCCCCCCGAGCGCCGGCGGATCGGCGGACTCGGCATCCACCTGGCGCTGACCAGCGTGGACGAGTTCGGCTACGCACGCAGGGACGGCCGCAACATCAGCACGCTGACCGTCACAGCCGAGGGGACGGACCCATGCCCTCCACCACCGTGATCATCCTCGACGAGTACCCTCCGCCGCCCGGCGAACTCCTCGACGCGCTGCGCCTGATGGACGCGGAGCTCGTCGGCCTCACCCTGCGCGAGCTGCTCGGCGGCCCACCGGACGCGCTGCCCGTCGCCGACGTGCTGCTCGCCCCGGCGGAGACCGAGGGGGAGTCCGTACGCCTGGCCGTGCGCCGGCTGCGCGGCTGGGCCGGGGCGCCGATCGTCGTCGTCTGGACCGTGACCGGGTTCGCCGCCCTGGAGCAGCACGTCCGGCTCGGCCACGACTACCTCGTACCCCCGTTCCTGCCCGCCCTGGTCGGGGCCCGGCTGCACAGCTGCTCGGAGCGCGCCGGACTCGGCCGCACCCTGCGCGAGGCCGACGCCCGCGCCGAGCTGATGGGCTACGAGAAGGAGCTGGAGATCGGCCGCGAGATCCAGGCCGGCTTCCTGCCCGACGCGCTGCCGGTCCCCGAGGGCTGGGAGATCGACGTCCGGTTCCGGCCGGCCCGGCAGGTCGCGGGGGACTTCTACGACGTGTTCGAGATTTCCCGCGGCCGCAGACTCGCCGTCGTCGTCGCCGACGTCTGCGACAAGGGGGTCGGGGCGGCGCTCTTCATGGCGCTCATCCGCTCCCTGCTGCGGCACACCGCGGAGAACAGCGGACTCCAGCACCTGGTCGCGGCCGGACGTGCGGGCGGCAGCCGCCGCATCCCCGTCGTCGGCGCCACCCCGCTGCTCAACGCGGTCACCGCCACCAACGGCTACCTCACCCGCAACCACCTCAGGCAGGGCTACTTCGCCACCCTGTTCTTCGGTGTGCTCGACCCGCTGACCGGCAGCCTCGTCTACATCAACGGCGGCCACAACCCGCCGCTGCTGCTGCGTGCCGACGGCGGGGAACCGCTCGCGCTGGACGTCACCGGGCCGGCCGTCGGGGTGCTGCCCGACTGCGTGTACACGCTCGGCTACGCCCAGCTGAACCACGGGGACACCCTGTTCGTGTTCACCGACGGAGTGCCGGAGGCCCGCTGCCCCGACGGCACGTTCCTCGGAGACGCGCGGATGCTGGAGCTGCTCGCCGGCCCCCCGGGGAGCGGCAGTGAGGTGGTCCACCGGATGGACGCGGCCGTACGCGAGCACACCGGCACGGCCGAACAGCACGACGACGTCACCATGCTGGCGTTGCACCGGCCCGGAGGGGGCGCGTCGGGGCAGGGGGGCGAGCGCCCGGAGGAAGGCCGCGAGGCACGAGCGGGCTTCCGAGGACGCACGCTGCCCGCCGCCGACCGCCAGCGGGCCCGCAGGGACCGGGAAGTCCACGAGCCACGTGCGGCGCGGGGGCCGCACGCCGGCCCGGCCGCGGCGGACCGTCCCGCCGCGGACCGCACGGCGGTGGCCTGATGACCCGGACCATCGTGGTGCACTCGCACCGCGGCGGCACCGGGAAGTCCTCGGTCCTGGCGAACCTCGCCCTGCTGCTGGCGGGCGACGGGCGCCGGGTGGGGGTGGTCGACACCGACATCCAGTCGCCCACCCTCGACCTGCTCTTCCGGCTCGGGCCGGGCCCCTCCCTGGCCGACTACCTGCTCGGGCGGTGCGAGATCGAGGCCGCCGCCCGGCGGGCGGGCCCGCGCGGGCCGTACGTCGTGCCGGCCCGGACCGGGACGGCGGCCCTGCGCGAGCTCATGGTGAGCGGTTACGACGTCGGGCTGCTGCCGGAGGGCTTCGACCGGCTCGCGGACCACTACGGGCTGGACGTCCTGCTGCTCGACACCCATGCCGGGCTGAACAACGAGTCGGTGGCCGCCATGGCGAGCGCCGACGTACTGATGATCATGGCAAGGGCGGACCGGATCGACCTGATGGGGGTGGAGGAGACGATCGCCCTCGCGGGACGGCTTGCCTGCCGCCGCGCACTTGTCGTGAGCATGGCTCCTGTGGGCGTCGACCTGGACGAGGCCCGCCGCCGGGCCGAGGAGGTGTACGGCGCCCCCCTGGCCGGAATCCTCCCGTACGTCCCGGAAATGGCCGCCCTGTACGGCGAACGCATATTCGCCGAAGCTCATCCCGACCACCCCCTGGTCGGTGAATTCCGCACCATCATCTCCGCGTTGGACGCACGTGACGAAGTATCCCGCGCCTGACGCTCCCCCCTTACGCCCTCTGCGAGCGGCGTGTTGAATCGGCAGCGATTCCTGAACAAGGAGAAAGAAGTCATGAAGATTCTTGTCGTCATGACGGCCAAGGCAACCCTCCATCTGCTGGACGGAGAAGAGCACCCCTCGGGATTCTGGGCCGAGGAATTCGTGGTCCCCTACACCCTCTTCACCGCCGCGGGCCACACCGTGGACGTGGCGACGATCGGGGGCCGGGCCCCCACCGTGGACCCGACCAGCATCGACCCCCAGTTCCTCCAGTGGGTCCGCCCCCAGGGCTCACCCGACGAGGACGCAGCCAACGCCGCCGAGTACGTCAGAGTCATCGAGAGCCTCCCCCAGCTCAAGAAACCCCTTGCCGTGGAGTCCCTGAAGGAGAAGGACATCGCCGCGTACGGCGGCCTGTACGTCAGCGGAGGCCACGGCGCGATCGGAGACCTCCCCAAGTCCGACGCGCTCGCCCAGGTCCTGCGCTGGGCCATCGCCCAGGACAAGCCGATCGCCACCGTCTGCCACGGCCACACCGCGCTGCTCGCGCTGCGCGACGGCGAGGGCCACTGGCCCTTCGAGGGCTACCGGATGACCGCCTTCTCGCACAGCGAGGAACTGGTCACGAGCATGGCCGGCCGGCTCCCGCTGATCCTCGAGGCCGAGCTGACCCGGCTCGGCGCCCGCTACGAGAAGGCCGACGTGATCTGGGACTCCCACGTCGTCGTCGACCGGGAGCTCACCACCGGCCAGAACCCGTACTCATCGAAGGCCCTCGCCGAGACGTTCCTGCAGCAGCTCGCGAAGGGCGGGCACCCCCGCACCCCCGACACCGGAAGGCATCAGCCATGACCAGGCGCGCGCTCAGCGACCAGCCCTTGGCCAACCCCGGGAAGCTGTTCATCGGCGGAAAGTGGGTACCGGCACAGGACGGCCGGACCGAGCCCGACATCAGCCCCGTGGACGGACAGGAGATCGTACCGGTGGCCCAGGCCGCCACCGCCGACGCGGACGCGGCCGTGGCCGCCGCCCGCACGGCGTACGAGGAGGGTCCCTGGAGCAGACTGTCCGCCCAGGAGCGCGCCCTGCGGCTGAACCGGGTCGGCGAACTCATCGAGCGCGACCTGGAGGAGATCGCCCTGCTGGAGACCGTGGACATGGGCAAGCCGTTCGCCTTCTCCAGCACGGTCGACGCCCCCATGGCCGCCCAGCTGATGCACTACTACGCCGGCGCCGTCACCCGCGTCGACGGCTCCTCCCGGGCCCCGGCCGGCGGGCAGCTCGCCTACACCCTGCGCGAGCCGCTCGGCGTGGTCTGCGCCATCACCCCCTTCAACTTCCCGCTGCTGCTGTCGATGACGAAGATCGCACCGGCCCTGGCGGCGGGGAACACCGTCGTCCACAAGCCCTCCCCGGCCACCCCGCTCACCGCCCTGAAGATCGCCGAGCTCTTCCAGGAGGCGGAGATCCCCGACGGTGTGCTCAATGTGATCACCGGCCCCGGCGTGGAGCTCGGCGAGACCCTCACCGACCACCCCGGCATCGACAAGATCGCCTTCACCGGCTCCACCGCCGTGGGCCAGTCGATCATCCGCAAGTCGGCCGGCACCCTGAAGAAGGTCACGATGGAACTCGGCGGCAAGTCCGCCAACATCGTCTTCGCCGACGCCGACCTCGACGCCGCCGAGGAACTCGCCTTCTTCGGCATCTACTACAACAAGGGCGAAATCTGCACCGCCGGCTCAAGGCTGCTGCTCCAGCGCCCGATCCACGACGAGCTCGTCGAGCGCCTGGTCCGCCGGGCCGCCGCCCTCAAGCCCGGCGACCCGCGCGATCCGGAGACCCTGTTCGGGCCGCTGGCCCACCGCGGCCAGTTCGAGAAGGTCAGCTCGTACATCGAGATCGGCGAGAAGGAAGGCGCCGTGCTGCGCACCGGCGGCGCCGGCTGGACCCCCGAGGGGGCCTCCAGCCAGGGCCTGTACTTCCTGCCGACCGTCTTCACCGGCGTCGACAACGGCATGCGGATCGCCCAGGAGGAGATCTTCGGCCCGGTCCTGTCGATCATCCCCTTCGACACCGAGGAAGACGCCATCCGCATCGCCAACGACAGCGCGTACGGCCTCGCCGCCGGCGTCCACACCAAGGACCTGCGGCGGGCGCACCGGGTCGCCTCCCAGATCAAGGCGGGCACGGTCTGGGTCAACTGCTACAACCAGTACGACCCCTCGGTGCCCTACGGCGGCTACAAGGCCTCCGGCTACGGGCGCGAGTGCGGACCCGAATCCCTCGAGAGCTACACCCAGACCAAGTCGGTCTGGATCGGCATGGACTGACGGCCCGACAGCCCGACGGCCCGACAGCCGCGACGGCACCCACGGCCCACGACGGCCCACGACGGCCAACAACGAGGAGCGGCACATGCGCACAGGCATCATCGGCACCGGGCGGATCGGCTCCACCCTGGCACGCATCCTGGTGGCCGCCGGCCACGAGGTCGTGCTGGCGAACGCCCGCGGCCCGCAGTCCATCGGCCCCTTACTGGCCGAACTGGGCCCGGCGGCCTCGGCGGCGCACCCCGCCGAGGCCGCCGAGCGGGCAGACCTCCTGGTGCTGATGGTGCCCCACGCGAGCGTCCGCGGCCTGCTCCCGCCGGACTCCCTGCGCGACCGGGTGCTGGTGGACGCCACGAACGCGTTCAGCGGCCCGGGCACCCCCGCCGACCTCGGCGGGCGCACCTCCAGCGAACTCGTCGCCGAGTGGTATCCCGGCGCCCGGGTCGTGAAGTCCCTGAACACCATGCATTACGAAACACTCGCCGTGGCCGGCACCGCCCAGGGCGAGCGCCTGGCCCATTTCACGGCGGGCGACGACGGAAAGGCGAAGGAAATCGTCGCGGGAATCATCACGGATCTCGGATTCGCCGCCGTCGACACCGGCCCGCTGCACTCCGGGGGAATTCTCCAGCAGCCCGGCGGGCCACTTTTCAACCGGCCGCTCACGGAAGCGCAGGCGCTGGCATGGATCTCTCACTGAACGTGAACGGAAGACCCGAGCAGTTCTCGGCCCGGCCGAACGAACTGCTCGTGGAACGGCTCCGGGACGGCCTCGGCCTGACCGGCACCAAGATCGGCTGCGACACCGGGCAGTGCGGCTCCTGCGTCGTCCGCCTCGACGGCCGGTCCGTCAAGAGCTGCCTGGTCCTCACCGCCTCGGCCGCCGGCTCCGCGGTGACCACCATCGAGGGGGTCACCGCGCAGGACGGCGGGCTCACCGGACTCCAGGAGGCCCTGCGCGAGGAGCACGGCACCCAGTGCGGGTTCTGCACCCCCGGCATGGTCATGGCCCTGGGCGAGCTCGTCGAGAACACCGCCGACCGCGCGGCCCCGACCGAGCCCGAGATCCGCGAGTGGCTCACCGGCAACCTGTGCCGCTGCACCGGCTACCACAGCGTCGTACGGGGCGTGCAGCGCGCCTGCGCCGCCGCCCGGGCCGAGGTCCCCGAGGAGCTCGGGGAGAGCGCGGCCGTGCCCGCCACCGCGTCCGGAAAGGAGGGGTGAGGACATGACCGCAGTGACGGGGGAGAGCCCGCTCCGGGAACAGGACCGGGACCGGGACCAGGCGGAGCCGCAGGACCGGGCACCGGGCGGCGGCGGTGTGCTCGGCGCGCCCCTCGACGCCCGCGAGGACCCGCAGCTGCTGCGCGGCCAGGCGGTGTACGTCGCCGACGTCAACCTGCCCGGCACGGCCCACATGGCCATCCTCGGCAGCCCGCTCGCCCACGCGCGGATCCTGTCCATCGAGACCAAGGCCGCCGAGCAGCTGCCCGGCGTGCTGAAGGTGGCCACCGCCGCCGACTTCCCCGACGTCATGCCGCTGCCCTGCATCTGGATACCCGGCGGCGTCGAGAGCCACTTCCCGCCCCACCCCTACGGACTTCCCGGCGCCCGCCCGGTCCTCTCCGGCGACGCCGTCCGGCACGTCGGCGATCCCGTGGCCGTCGTCGTCGCCGAGACCCCGCAGCAGGCCGCCGCGGCCCTGGCCGCCATCGCCGTCGAGTACGAGCCGCTGCCCGTGGTCACCCGCGCCGACCACGCCCTCGCCGACGGCGCCCCGCAGCTGCACGAGGCCGTCCCGGGCAACCTGAACGCGTACTGGACCTGCGGCGACAAGGAGCGCACCGACGCGGCCATCGCCGAGGCCGAGGTGACGGTCGAGCTCGACCTGGTCAACCAGCGCACCATCAACAGCCCCATCGAGCCGCGCGGCGCCGTCGGCGACTACAACGCCGCCACCGGCGAGTACACCCTGTACGCCTCCACCCAGGGCCCGCACAACCACCGCTTCCTGCTCTCCGCGCTGGTCCTCGGCATCCCCTTCAACAAGCTCCGGGTGATCGCCCCGACCGTCGGCGGCAGCTTCGGCACCAAGGGGTACCTCTACCCCGACATGGCGCTGGTGCTGCTGCTGTCCAAGGCGCTCGGCCGGCCCGTGAAGTGGGTGGACACCCGCACCGGCCTGATGAACTCCACCGTCCAGGGCCGCGACCACCGCCAGCACGTCACCCTCGCCGGCACCCGCGACGGCCGGATCACCGCCGTGCGCTGCACCAGCCACGCCAACCTCGGCGCCTACCCCTCGACCATCGGCCCCGGCGTCGCCACCGCCCTCATGGGCCGATCCATCACCGGCATGTACGAGATCCCCGCCGCGTTCTGCGAGGTCTACGCCGCCTTCACCAACACCGTGCCGCTCGGCGCCCAGCGCGGCAGCGGCCGCGCCGAGGCCGCGTTCCTGATGGAGCGCCTCGTCGACCGGTACGCCGCCGAGATCGGCATGGACCCGGCCGAGGTCCGCCGCCGGAACCTGGTGCCGAGCGACCGCTTCCCGTACGACAACGGCCTCGGCTGGACCTACGACTCCGGGGACTACGTCCGCAACTTCGACCGGGCCCTGGAGCTGTCCGGCTACGCAGACATGCCCGCCCGCAAGGCCGAGGCCCGCGCCCGCGGCAAGCGCCTCGGCGTCGGGCTCGCCACCTACGTCGCCGTCTGCGGGGTCGGCCCCTCCACCCGGATGTCCCGGGAGGGCATGCTGGGCGGCACCTGGGAGAGCGCCAACATCCGCGTCCACCCCACCGGCGAGGTCGCCGTCACCGTCGGCTCCGCCTCCACCGGCCAGAGCCACGGCACGGTCTTCGCGCAGGTCGCCGCCGCCGAGCTCGGCATCGACCCGGCCGCCGTCCAGGTGTACGAGGGGGACACGCTGAAGGCCCCGTACGGGCAGGGCACGTACGGCTCGCGCTCGTACAGCATGGCCGCCCCCGCGATCGCCCTCACCGCCCGCAAGATCAAGGACAAGATGGTCCGGGCCGGCGCGGTCCTCCTCGGCGTCCCCGAGGACCGGGTCGTCTACGACGGCGGCCGGGTCCACGAGGCCGGCAACCCGGAGAACGGCAAGACGTTCTCCGAGATGGCGATGGCCCTCTGGTACGGCTGGGGACTGCCCCCCGAGATCGAGCCGGCCCTCGACGAGACCACCCACTTCGACCCGCCGGACTTCAACTACCCCTTCGGCACCCACGTCGCGGTCGTCGAGGTCGACGAACTCACCGGCGAGACCGAGGTGGTGGCGTACACGGCCGTGGACGACGCCGGGAACGTCGGCAACCCGAAGGTGGTGCGCGGCCAGATCGAGGGCAGCATCCTCCACGGCCTCGGCCAGGCCCTGATGGAGGCCGCCGTCTACGACGAGCAGGGCACCCTGCTCACCCGCGACCTCGGCAGCTACGCCCTGCCGCGCGCGGCCGACGCGCCGTTCTTCACCCTCGACCGGACGGTCACGCCCACCCCGCACAACGTGCTCGGAGCCAAGGGCGCCGGCGAGATCGCCACCGTGCCGCCCGCCGCGGCCGTCGTCAACGCCGTCGTCGACGCCCTGTCCGACCTGGGCGTCACGCACATCGACATGCCGCTCACCCCCGAGAAGGTCTGGCGCCGCCTGCGAGGAGAAGCCCAATGATCCTCACCGACTTCGACTACGTCCGGCCCGCCGGCCTCGCCGAGGCCCTGGACCTGCTCTCCGGCACCACGGGCGCCCGGGTGCTGGCCGGCGGCCAGAGCCTGCTGCCCGCCCTGCGCGCCGGGGAGGACAGCGCCCGCCTGCTCGTCGACGTACGGCGGCTCCCGGAGCTGCGGGGTATCGCCCGCACCCCCGGCGGGATCCGGATCGGCGCGCTCACCACCCTCGCCGAACTCGCCGGCAGCCCGCTCGTGCTCGCCGAGGCACCGGAGCTCGCCGCGGCCGCCCGGGCCAACGGCGACCCCCAGGTCCGCAACCTCGGGACCGCCGGGGGCAACCTGGCCGCCCGCGGGCCGCGCGCCACCGACCTGCCCGCGGCCGCCATCGCCGCCGAAGCGGTGGTCGAGCTGGCGGGACCCGGCGGGCGGACCACCGTCACCGCCGAGCACCTGGAGGCCGGCGGGCCGCCGCCCGGGGCAGTGATCACCGCGCTGCTCGTGCCCGCCGGAGGGCCGGCCGCCGCCTTCGAGAAGACCGCCGACCGGGCGACGCGTCATCCGGTGTGCGCCGCCGCCGCGCGGCTCACCCCCGGCGGGCCGCGGATCGCGGTCACCGGGGCCACCGCCCGCGCCCGGCGGCTGCGCGGGGTGGAGGCCCGGCTGCGCGGGGGCCCGTACACCACGGAGGCCGTGCTCGCGGCCTTCCGCGCCGAGCCCCGGGAGCTGTTCGTCCCCGGGCGCGGCGCCTCGGCCGAGTACCTCGGCCACCTCGCGGGGGTACTCACCGCCCGCGCGCTCCAGAGGGCAGAACGGGCCCTCCGCTGACCGCCCACCACAGGGAATCGACAGGAGTGGCCGACGTGACCAGGACGACCGCGGGGGTCTCCCCGCGCCCGGGTGGCCCGCCGGCCGCCGGCTCCGGGGGCGCCGCCTCCGGAGCCGGGGGTTCCGGATTCTGGGTCGTGGGCGCGGTCCTCGTCCTGCTGATGCTCTCCTCCTCCGTACCGTCCGCCCTCTACGTGCTCTACCAGGAGAGATGGGACCTGTCCTCCGGGATGGTCACCGTCGTCTTCGCCGTGTACGCCGTCACCGTGCTGCTCGGGCTCCTGCTGTTCGGATCCCTGTCCGACACCCTGGGCCGGCGCCCCGTGCTGTGCGCCGGGCTGCTCCTGGCGATCGCCTCCATGGGCCTGTTCACCGTAGCCGGGGGGCCCGGGCTGCTGCTCGCCGCCCGCGCCGTGCAGGGGCTCGCGGTGGGTCTGGCCACCGGGGCGGTGGGGGCGGCCCTGCTCGAACTCTCCCCGCGCTCGCGGCCCGCGCTCGGCGCCCAGGTCAACAGCGCGGGGCCGACCGTGGGCATCGGGCTGGGCGGGATCGGCGCCGGGCTCCTGGTCCAGTACGCGCCCGCCCCGACCGTGCTCAGCTACCTGCTGCTGGTCGCCGCGTTCGCCGTCACGCTGGTCGGGGTCGCCCGGATGCCGGAGAGCGCCCCGCTCGGCCCTCGCGGCCGCAGCTGGCGGATCGTCCCGCACCGGATCGGCGTCCCGGCCGCCGTGCGGGGCCGGTTCGCCGTCCTCGTGCTCACCATCGTCGCCGTCTGGACGGTCGGCGGCTTCTACCTCTCGCTCGGGCCGCACCTGGCCCTGGCGCTGCTGCGGAGCACCAACTACCTCGTCGGCGGGGCCACCGTGGCCCTGCTGGCGGGCGCCGCCACCGCGGCCCAACTGCTGCTGGGCCGCACCGCCCCGCTGCGGACCGCCGTCCTCGGCCTGTGCGGGCTGCTGGCCGGGCTCTCCCTGGTCCTGCTCGCCCTCGGAACCGGCTCGGCCGCCGTGTTCCTGGCCGGCACGGCCGTCCTCGGCAGCGGCTGGGGCGCGGCCTTCCTCGGCGCGTTCCGGGCGCTGAGCGCACTGGCCGAACCGGCGCACCGCGGCGAACTGACCGCCGCCGTCTACGTCTTCGCGTACCTCGCGATGAGCGTGCCGGCGGTGCTCGCCGGACTGCTGACCAACGTCCACGGGCTGCACCGCACCTCCGTCGGCTTCATGGCCGCCGTCGCCGGGGTGTGCGTCCTGGCCCTGTCCGCCACGCTGCGGCTGGCCGCCCGGACCCGGGCCGAAGGGAGTACGCCATGAGCGCCGCGAACGGCACCGACCCGAGCCGCACGGACCTGCGCCGGGCCCTCGCCGGGCTGGAGATGTTCGCCGCGCTGACCGAGGAGCAGCTCGACTGGCTGGTCTCGGTCTCCGAGCCCAGGGTGCTCGCCGACGGGGAGGTCCTCTTCCGCGACGGCGAGGAGGCCACCGGATTCCACGTCCTGCTCTCCGGCGGGCTGGTCGTCACCAAGGTCGTGGACGGCCGGGAGGAGGTGCTCACCCGGCACTCCACCGAGGAGGAGAGCGCCGCCGCCGAGGACCACGACGGCAAGCCCTCGGCCGCGCACCGCTTCACCGGCGAGCTGCCGCTGCTGACGGACGGCGCGTACGTGGCCACGGCGGCCGCGAGCGGCCCGGCGACCACCGTCGTCGCCTACCCGAAGCCGGTGTTCTTCGAGATGCTGACCCGCTGCAACGGCGTGGCGGCCGTCCTGATCCCGGTGCTCGCCTGGCGGATCAAGTCCTCCGAGGTGCAGGCCCGCAAGCGGGCCACCGTCGAGGCCCTCGGGACGCTCGCCGCGGGTCTCGCGCACGAGCTGAACAACCCGGCGGCCGCCGTCGCCCGGGCGGCCCAGGAGCTGTCGCCGGCCCTGGACCGGCTCACCCGCAGCGCCCACGCCTGGGGTGCCGCCGCGGGGGGCGCGGAGCGCTCCGTACTCGACCGGCTGGCCGAGGAGCTGGACAAGCTGCCCCCGCCGGCCACCAGCGACCCGCTCGCCCAGGCGGACGCCGAGGAGGAGGTCGCCGACTGGGCGGAGGAGGCCGGCGCCGAGCGGCCCGGACTGCTCGGCGCCGGGGTCGCGGACCTCGGGCTGGAGCTCGGCTGGCTGCTGGAGCGGCTGGAGGGCATCGGCGAGCCGGCCCTGCCCGCCGCCCTCGACCACCTGGCGGCCCTGCTGGAGATCCGCGCGCTCGCCGCGGAACTGCGGGCGGCCGGCCCGAGGATCTCCCAGCTGGTCGCCGCCACCCGTGATTACGCCAATCTCGACCGGGCGCCCGAGCAGCGCTTCGCCGTGCCCGACGGACTGGAGAACACACTGGTCGTGCTGCGGGCCAAGCTGGCCGGCATCACCATCGTGCGCGCGTACGAGCCGGACCTGCCCGAACTGACGGGCTATCCGAGCGAGCTGAACCAGGTGTGGACGAACCTGGTCGACAACGCGGCCGAGGCCATGGAGGGCTCCGGCACCCTGACCCTGCGGGTGCGGGCCGAGGGCGCCTGCCTGGTCGTGGAGGTGGCCGATACCGGCCGGGGCATCCCCGAGGAGGCCCTGCCCCGGATCTTCGAGCCCTTCTACACGACCAAGGACGTGGGCAAGGGCACCGGCCTCGGGCTGCACCTCAGCTACCGCATCGTGACCCAGCGCCACCGCGGGTCGATCACGGCCCGATCCCGTCCCGGGGAGACCCGGATGATCATCCGGCTGCCGCTGAGCGCGGCCGCCGCCTGTGCCGAACCACCTGCCGAACCCACCACCAGTTGAAACGGAGTCGCCATGGCCACGTACGACATCTCCGAGCTCCACCCGGTCTTCGTCCGGCAGATGGACGCGCTCGCCGCGCTGGACATCGACGCGGTGATGAAGAACTACACCGACGACGCCGTGCTGGTCCGCTTCGAGGGGGCCTCGGTCGGCATCGACGCCGTGCGCGAGACGTTCACCGGCTACCTCGCGCTGAAGCCGGCCCTGGTGGAACTCAAGGAGTACATCGAGACCGAGGACACGATCTTCTACCGGGCGATCATGAATCTGAACGGAGCACCGGAGCACGCATTCGGGACACTGGTGGTCCGCGACGGCCGGATCTGGCGCCAGACTGCCGGTTTCGGCAGCTGACCGCCGGTATCCGGGTAGCGTGTGCGGGGAGGGCGGGGCAGCGCCCTCCCCGTGCGCGCAGGGAAATGGCTAAGGGGAGGTCATGGAACGCGAAACCGGTCGTATCGAGGCATTCAGTGACGGTGTATTCGCCATCGTCATCACGATTCTCGTCCTGGAGCTCAAGGTTCCCGAGGAGACGGGATCGGACTTCTGGCACGGCGTGTGGGAGCAGTGGCCGCACTATGCGGCGTACGTGGTGAGTTTCCTCATCATCGGTGTGATGTGGGTGAACCACCACACCATCTTCACCCATCTCAAAAGGGTGGACCGACCGCTGTTGTTCCTGAATCTCCTGGTGCTGATGGTGGTATCAGTGATTCCGTACACCACCACCGTCCTCGCGGAACACCTCGTCCACGGGGGCAGCTCCGCCAACGCGGCCGCGGTGCTCTACAGTTCGGTCACCGTCGCCTACGCGCTCGCGTTCCTCGCCTTCTGGTGGTACGTCACCCGAGTGGGCCACCTGTTCCACGAACACGTCGACAAGGATGGCGCCCGCGCGACCCGGCTGCGCTTCGGCCTGGGCGCCATCGCCTACCCGCTCACCGTCATCCTGTCCCTCTTCTCCGCCACGCTCACTCTCGTCGCGCACTTCCTCATTGCGCTCTACTATGCGGCGAACCAGATCCCCATCCCCCTCGTGGTAGAGGAAGAGCGGCTCGAATCTGCCGGCGACCTCAGGAAGTAGCCGCCAGGGCCTACGGCCGTTTGAAGCGGTCAAGTAGGGTATTGGATCTAGTGGTCGCGGGGGAGGCCCAGATGGCTCGAACAGTGCTGCCGGAGGAATCCGCCAAGGAAACCTCCGAATTGATCGACGTCCTGATTTCGCTGTTCTTCGAATCGTTACCGCGGCGGGACCAGAGAAACTGGGCCCGCGTATATCTCAACGGCCTCGTGCGTACCAGCGGGAAGAAAACGATCCGCAACATCGCCGGAACAGGGGCGAGTTCCGTCGAGCAGAGCCTCCAGCAGTTCATCAGCAAGTCGCCGTGGGACTGGACCCCCGTACGGCGCTCACTCGCCCAGTACCTCGAACGCACCGCCCAGCGCCCGCTGGCCTGGGTGGTGCGTCCCATGGTCATCGAGAAGGCGGGCGACCGCTCCGTCGGCGTCGGCCGGCAGTTCGTCCCGCAGCTCGGCCGCACCGCCAACTGCCAGCAGGCCAGCGGGATCTGGCTCGCATCCAGCGAGTCCAGCTTCCCCGTCGAATGGACCCTCACCCTGCCCTCGCCGTGGACCAGCGAACTGCTGCGCCGCCGTCGGGCCGGGATCCCGGACACGGCGCGCTCGCTCACCCCCGCGCAGGACGCCGTGCACGCCGTCCAGCGGATGGCCGCCACCTGGCAGCTCCAGCGGCGGCCCGTGGTGATGGAGGTCGCCGGCGGCGACGTCGCGAGCTGCGTCGAGTCCTTCACGCTCCAGGACATCCCGTTCGTCTTCAAGGTCGACGGCTCACTGCCCGTCTCCTTCGGCGGCGCCGGCCGGCAGCGGCCCGGACCGTACACCGCACCCGCCCGCGAACTGATCGACTCCCTGCGCTCCCAGCGGCGCGTCGTCGAGTGGACCCGGCACGGCCGCGCCGAGGGGGCAGTGACCCTGCTGACCTCGGCCGCCATCCTCGCCGCCCCCGGCGAGGACCGGCCCGTACCCCTGCCGCCGACCCCGCTGCTGCTCATGGGCGCCTGGACGGAGGCGGCCCTGCTGCCCACCGAGTTCTGGATCACCAACATCGGCGACCGGCCCCTGGCCCAACTCTTCCTGCTCGCCAAACTCACCGACCGGGTATCCCTCGATTTCACCGAGACCTGCGAACCCGTAGGCATCCGTGACTTCGAGGGCCGCTCCTTCCGCGGCTGGCACCACCACGCCACGCTCGCGAGTGTCGCCCACGCGTCGATGCTGCTCAGCGCCCGCGGCCGGACCTCCGCCGGATACCCCGGCCCCGGCCCCGCCCGCGGCCCCCTCGGGCCCGCCCGCTCCGCCGTCGCCCCCGCCGGCCGCCCCGCCGGCCCCGCGCCGGCCGCCACCGCCGCGCCGGCCGCCACCGCCACGGCACCCGCCACCGCCACCCGGACCGGCCCGGCGCCGGTGCTGCCGCCGCGGCCGTTCATCCCGGGCCAGAGCGACCGGCGTGCGTACATCCGCTGATCCATCCGCCGAAGCCCGCCCCGGACGGGCGCGCACCGCGGCCCGGAGCCCTCTCGCGGCCTTTCGGGAGCCTTGTCCCGTAGGAAGCCACGAGAGGGTCCGGTATGTCCTGGACGATCGGCCCGGGCGGCATTCGTGCAGGTCCATGGGAGAATGAAGTACGTGCGTTTTCCCGGCTGCCCCTCATGGGTATGACGGGATCCTCCGACTTGACTGGGATGTTCTGCACGTGCGTTTCCTCAATGACCTGAAGCCGCCGTACGACCTGACGTACGACGATGTGTTCATGGTGCCGAGCCGTTCCGCGGTCGGTTCCCGCCAGGGCGTCGACCTCGCCTCGCCCGACGGCACCGGCACCACCATTCCGCTCGTCGTGGCGAACATGACCGCGATCGCGGGCCGCCGGATGGCCGAGACGGTCGCCCGCCGCGGCGGCCTCGTGGTCATCCCGCAGGACATCCCGATCGAGGTCGTCACCGACGTCATCTCCTGGGTCAAGACCCGCCACCTCGTGCTCGACACCCCGATCACGCTGGCGCCCGCCCAGACCGTCGCCGACGCCCTGTCCCTGCTGCCCAAGCGGGCCCACGGCGCCGGTGTCGTCGTCGACACCGACAACCGCCCGATCGGCGTGGTCACCGACCACGACCTGACCGGCGTGGACCGCTTCACCCAGCTCTCCGAGGTCATGTCGAAGGAGCTCCTGCTCATCGACGCCGACATGGACCCCCGCGAGGCCTTCAACCAGCTCGACGCCGGCCACCGCAAGCTCGCCCCCGCCGTCGACAAGGACGGCCGCCTCGTCGGCATCCTGACCCGCAAGGGCGCCCTGCGCGCGACCCTGTACACCCCGGCCACCGACGCGGCCGGCAAGCTGCGCATCGCCGCGGCCGTCGGCATCAACGGCGACTACGTCGGCAAGGCCAAGCAGCTGCTCGACGCGGGCGTCGACACCCTCGTCATCGACACGGCCCACGGCCACCAGGAGTCGATGATCAATGCGATCAAGGCCGTGCGCGCGCTGGACCCGCAGGTCCCGATCGTCGCCGGCAACATCGTCGCCGCCGAGGGCGTCAAGGACCTGATCGACGCCGGCGCCGACATCATCAAGGTCGGCGTGGGCCCCGGCGCCATGTGCACCACCCGCATGATGACCGGCGTCGGCCGTCCGCAGTTCTCCGCGGTGCTGGAGTGCGCCGCCGAGGCGAAGAAGTACGGCAAGCACGTCTGGGCCGACGGCGGCGTCCGCCACCCGCGCGACGTGGCCATGGCCCTGGCCGCCGGCGCGTCCAACGTCATGATCGGCTCCTGGTTCGCGGGCACCTACGAGTCCCCGGGCGACCTCCAGCAGACCGCCGACGGCCGGCTCTACAAGGAGTCCTTCGGCATGGCCTCGGCCCGCGCGGTCCGCAACCGCACCTCGGAGGAATCCGCCTACGACCGCGCCCGCAAGGCGCTGTTCGAGGAAGGCATCTCCACCTCCCGGATGTTCCTGGACCCGCAGCGCCCGGGCGTCGAGGACCTGATCGACTCGATCATCGCCGGTGTCCGCTCCTCCTGCACCTACGCGGGCGCGGGCTCCCTGGCCGAGTTCGCGGAGAAGGCCGTCGTGGGCGTCCAGTCCGCGGCCGGCTACGCCGAGGGCAAGCCGCTCCACGCCAGCTGGAGCTGACCCCCTCCGACCCGTCCCGGGGGGGGGGGGGGGGGGGGGGCCGGGGGGGGGGGGGGGGGGGGAAGGGGGGGGGGGGGGAGGGAGTA
>NZ_JBWKDK010000011.1:0-85403 GCF_056436005.1 Streptomyces sp. NPDC043854 | reverse complement strand
CGTCCCACCCCCCCCCCCCCCCCCCCCCCCCCCCCCCCCCCCCCCCCCCCCCCCCCCCCCCCCCCCCCCCCCCCCCCCCACCGGCGTCTGCGGGGCCCGGTCGCGGGGAGAACGGGCAGGTCAGGGGCGGGGGCGCGGCTCCCCGGGGACGGAGCTGTGCACACCCGCCCGGTACTTCGGGATCCGCAGGACGACCTTCATCCCCGCCCCGATCCCCGTCTCGATCACCGGCCCGTACGCGTCCCCGTACACCTGCCGGATCCGCTCGTCCACGTTCGTCAGCCCGATCCCGGACGAGGCCCCGGCCTGCTCCCCGGCCAGGATCCGCCGCAGCAGGGCCGGATCCATCCCGACCCCGTTGTCCTCGATGCTGATCACCGCCTCCGCCCCCGCGTCCCGGGCGGCGATCGTGATCAGGCACTCCCCGGCCGAGTTCTCCAGCCCGTGCTTGACCGCGTTCTCCACCAGCGGCTGGAGGCACAGGAACGGCAGCGCCACCGGCAGCACCTCCGGAGCCACCTGAAGGGTCACCTTCAGCCGGTCCCCGAACCGCGCCCCTGCCAGGGCCAGGTACTGCTCGATGGACCGCAGTTCCTCGGCCAGCGTGGTGAACTCCCCGTGCCGCCGGAAGGAGTAGCGGGTGAAGTCGGCGAACTCCAGCAGCAGGTCACGGGCCCGCTCCGGGTCGGTCCGGACGAACGAGGCGATCGCGGCCAGGGAGTTGAAGATGAAGTGCGGGGAAATCTGCGCCCGCAGCGCCTTGATCTCCGCCTCCATCAGCCGGGTCCGCGAGCGGTCCAGCTCCGCCAGCTCCAGCTGCACCGAGACCCACCGCGCCACCTCGGTCGCCGCCCGCACCAGCACCGCCGACTCCCGCGAGCCGTACGCCACCAGCGCCCCCAGCACCCCGTCCTCCCCGGTCAGCGGGGCGACCACCGCCCACTTCAGCGGGCAGTCGGGCCGCTGGCACCCGGTCCGCACGCTCTGACTGCGCCCCGAGTCCAGCATGACCGCGACCCGCGCCATCGCCCGCCGCTGGTGGTGGTCGGCCCCCGGCCCGTCCCACGCCAGCACCGACTCCCGGTCCGTCAGGCACAGCGCCTCCGTCCCCAGCAGTGAGCGCAGCCGCCGGGCCGCCTTGCGGGCGGCGTCCTCGGTCAGCCCGGCCCGCAGCGGGGGAGCGGCCAGCGACGCGGTGTACAGGGTGTGGAACGTGGCCCGCTCCACCGGGGTGCCCAGGTCCGGCCCGGCCGCCCGCTCGCCGCGCCGGGCGTGCCACCGCCCGCCCGCCCAGCCCAGGCCCAGCAGCACGGCCCCCGACACCGCCGAGGCGGCCAGCAGTGCCGCGGTCACCGCGCACCCCCGGCGCGGGCACCGCCCGCGAGGCCGTCGCCCGGACGGCCGCCGCCCCCGGGGAGGCCGCCGGCCACGGTTTCGGGCAGGTGCAGCCGGGCCAGGGTCGCCGCCGTCCCCGCCGGGACCCGCGACCGGGTCGCCAGCGACACCAGCACCATGGTCATGAAGCCCAGCGGCACCGACCAGGCCGCCGGCCAGGCCAGCAGCGCGTGCGCCCAGCCCTCCGGGGCCAGCCCCGCCCGGGTCGCCAGCACCGCGCCCAGCGCCGCCCCGCCGCCGGTGAGCATCCCGGCCACGGCCCCCGGCGGGGTCAGCCCCCGCCACCAGATCCCCAGCACCAGCAGCGGGCAGAACGAGGAGGCCGACACCGCGAACGCCAGCCCCACCGCGTCCGCCACCGGCACGTCGGCCAGCGCCACGCTCCCCGCCAGCGGCACCAGCACCGCCACCAGCACCGCGAGGCGGAAGGCCCGCACCCCCCGCCGCGCCAGCACGTCCTGGTGCAGCACCCCGGCCACCGCCATGGTCAGCCCCGACGCCGTCGACAGGAACGCCGCGAACGCGCCCCCGGCCAGCAGCGCCCCCAGGAGGTCGCCGAGCAGCCCGCCCAGCATCCGCTCCGGCAGCACCAGCACGGCCGCGTCCGCGTCCCCGGTCAGGGCCAGTTCGGGCACGTAGGTCCGGCCGAGGGCCCCGTACACCGGTGGCAGCAGGTAGAAGAAGCCGAGCAGGGCGAGCACCGCCAGCGTGGTGCGGCGCGCGGCCGGCCCGTTGGGGCTCGTGTAGAACCGCACGGCGACGTGCGGCAGCCCCATCGTGCCGAGGAAGGTGGCCAGGATCAGCCCGTACGTCGCGTACAGGCCGAACGCCGGCCGGTCCCCGGCCAGCGGCTCCGACCAGCGCGAGGCCCCGGCCCCGGCCGCCGGCCGGGACTGCGGCACGGGGGTGCCGGGCGTGAACTCCAGCCGTGCGCCGGCCCGTACGAGGTGCTCCCCGGCCCGGAGCGCCAGCGGGGCCGCCGTGTGCGTCCGTCCGTCCACCTGCCCGGTGACCGTCACCGCGAGCGGCGCGTCCAGGGTGAGGCGGACGTCCTCGGCGAGGGTGACCGCGGTGTGCTCGCGGAAGACCGCCGGGGCGTCGAAGGAGGCCCGCGGCGCGCCGTCCCCGGCCCAGGCGGCCAGCAGGAAGAAGGCGGGCACCAGCAGCGCGGTGAGCTTGAGCCAGTACTGGAAGGCCTGCACGAAGGTGATGCTCCGCATGCCGCCGGCGGCCACGGCCGCGGTCACCACGGAGGCGACGACCACCCCGCCCACCCAGTGCGGGGCCCCGGTCAGGATCTCCAGGGTCAGCCCCGCGCCCTGGAGCTGCGGCAGCAGGTACAGCCAGCCGACCCCGACGACGAACAGCACCGCGATGCGGCGCACCGCCTGCGACTGGAGGCGGGCCTCGGCGAAGTCGGGCAGCGTGTACGCCCCCGAGCGGCGCAGCGGGGCCGCCACGAGGGCCAGCAGCACCAGGTAGCCGGCGGTGTAGCCCAGCGGATACCAGAGCATGTCGGGCCCCTGGAGCATCACCAGCCCCGCAACCCCCAGGAAGGAGGCCGCGGAGAGGTACTCCCCGCTGATCGCGGCCGCGTTGAGACGGGGGCCCACGGTGCGCGAGGCGACGTAGAAGTCGGAGGTGGTACGGGATATCCGCAGGCCCAGCGCGCCGACCAGGACCGTCACCAGGACGACGACGGTGACCGCGGTCAGCGCGTACGTCTGGTTCACCGGGGGTCCTTCGGCCGGGGAGGGGGACGGCAGGGGTGACCGGAGTCTATGCAGCGCGACCGGGCCGCAACAGGCGTGATCCGGCGCGTTCCGGGGGGCCTGCCGTCGGCCATGCGGGAGCTCAGGGGGCCGGGTCGCGGTGCTCCGTGCAGTCCCGCAGCGCGATCTCCAGCTCCACGTACGAGTCCTCGGCGCGCCGGAACGCCAGCCGCAGCGCGGCCTCCGCCCGGGGCGGCAGCTGGAGGCGGACCCCCTCGTTCGCCGCGTACAGGACGTCGGCCCAGCGGGCGGCGGCGCTGCGCAGCCGGGCGAGGAGCACCTCGGCCTCGGCGGGACCGGCCGGCCGGGTCCGGGGCAGTCCGGCCACTGCGTCGAGCAGTGCCTGGATCTCGGCCATCGGCACCCCCTTCCCTGACGAGCTGCGGTTCCACGATAGGGGCGGCCGGGGGCTCGGGTGCATGCCGCCGCCGGCCCTGCGACCGGCGGCACGGGTGGGGCGCCGTACGCGCCGTGCGACGCGACGAACGGCCGGCCCGCGCGCCGGACGGCCGGTGCGCCGGCCCGTCGCCTGGCGCAGCAGCCGGTCACCTGGCGCGTCAGCCGGTCGCCTGGCGCATCAGCAGGTCCCGCAGCTGGCGCGCGTGCCGGCGGCTGACCTGGAGTTCGGCGGCGCCGACCCGGACGCTGGTGGTGCCGGCGTCCAGCCGGAGCTCGTCGATCCGGCGCAGCGCGACCAGGTGGCGGCGGTGGATGCGGACGAACCCGCGGGCCGCCCAGCGCTCCTCCAGGGTGGACAGCGGGATGCGCACGAGGTGGCTGCCCGCGTCGGTGTGGAGCCGGGCGTAGTCGCCCTGGGCCTCGACGTAGGCGATGTCGGCGATCGCGACGAACCGGGTGACCCCGCCCAGCTCGACGGCGATCAGGTCCTGGGCGCGGTCGGCGGCGGTCGCCGCGGCGGGGCGGTACTGCGCGGGGACGGCGGGCGGAACGGCGGCGGGGCCGGCCGGCCCGGCCGGGGAGGGCGTCTGCTGCGCGGCGCTGCGGCCGAGGTGGTCGCAGGCCCGCCGGACGGCCTCGGCCAGCCGCTCCGGCCGGACCGGCTTGAGGACGTAGTCCACGGCCTTCAGGTCGAAGGCCTGCACGGCGAAGCCCTCGTGGGCGGTGACGAACACGATCGGCGGCGGCTGCGCGAACCCGGCCAGCAGCCGGGCGATGTCGAGCCCGGTCAGCCCGGCCATGTGGATGTCCAGGAAGAGCACGTCGATGGCATCGGCCCCGTCGGGCCCGCTCTCCAGCGCCCGGGTGATCCGGCGCAGCGCCCCGGTGGCGTCGCAGGCGCCTTCGGCGCTCAGGACGCGGTCGTCGGACCGCAGCAGGTAGAGGAGTTCCTCGAGGAGCGGCTTCTCGTCGTCGACGGCCAGTACGCGCAGCATGCGACGAGAGTGTAGGGAGGGGCGCGCCCCGGCGGAACGGTGCGCGGCCCGCCCGCCGGGGGAGGGGGAGGCGGGGGGCCGCGCGGCTCGGAGGGCGGGGGGAGGGGGGAGGGGGGCGGTCAGGAGGTGGTGATGAGCTTGCCGTCGGGGGCGACGGCGTACCAGGTGCCGCCGACGCCCTGGCCGTTGATGTCACCGGGCTTCTTGTCGCCGGTGAAGGTGTAGATGGGCCAGCAGTCGACGCTCTGCTGCTTCGTGCCGTCGGGGCGGTCGAGCACCGAGAAGCCCTTCTCCGTGATGCCCTTGGCGTTGGCCTTGTCCACCGGGGGCACGACCGGCCACTTGGCCAGGCAGTCGCCGGTGCAGTTGGAGGCCATCGGCCAGGCGGTGTCCTTCTTGAAACGGTAGACCGTCATGCCGTTGCCGTCGACGATGTGGTCGCCGAGCTTGGGGTCCTTGGCCACGGACAGCGCCCCTTGGGCCGGGGCGGCACCGGAGCCCGAGCCGGAGCCCGAGCCGGAGCCCTGGCCGGATCCGGAGCCCGAGCCGGCCGCCGGCTTCGCGGCCTTCTTGCCGTCGGGGGCGAGCGCGAACCAGGTGCCGCCGACGCCCTGCCCGTTCAGCTCCCCGGCCTTGGTGTCCTTGGCGTAGCGGTACACCGGCCAGCCGCCGACCGTCAGCTGCTTGCTGCCGTCGCTGCGGGCCACCTCGCCGATCACGGACGCGTCCATGCCCGCGGCGGCGGTGGCGTCGCCGGCCGGGACCGGGGGCCAGGCCTTGGCGCAGTCGCCGTCGCAGTTCGACTTCGGCGGCTTCGCGGTGTCCTTGTCGAAGCGGTAGAGGGTGAAGCCGGCGCTGTCGGTGAGGACCTGGCCGAGCTGCTCGGTCTGCGCCACCGCCAGCTGCCCGCCTGCCTTGGTGCCCGCGCCCGCGCCCGCGTCGCCGCCCGAGCCGTAATCGGAGCCGTACTCGGATCCCGCCTGCGCGGCGGCCCCCGCCGGCTTGACCGCGCCGGCCTTGGTCTCGCCCTGGCCGCAGGCCGTCGCGGTCAGTGCGACGACGACCGCCACGGTGGCCAGGGTGGTTCCGCGCTTGATGCCCATCTCGTTCTCTCCCACGTGTGGTGTTCCCGTGTCCGGCGCCTGGTGTGCGGTGCGCCGGCAACTGTGCTCAGGACACGGCCTGGGGAGCCCGGTCTGTTCACGGCGGGCGGTGTGGGGTGTTTCACTCAGCCGCCGTCGAACCCGGCCCGGCCCAGAGCCGTGACCACAGCAAGGCCCAGGGCCCGGTGTCCGGCGTCGTTGGGGTGCAGTCCGTCCGCCAGGTGCTCGGGTCCGAGCACGTCCCGGCCGGGCAGCAGGGCCAGCCGGCCGTCCCCGGCGGCCATCCGGTCCCGGGCGGCCCGCTCCATCGCGTCGCGCAGGGCGCCCAGGGTGGCGCCCAGCCGGTTCGGGGTCCGCTCGGCGTCGGGCCGCAGCACCGGGGAGACCAGCAGCAGCGGGGTGTGCGGGTGTCCTTGGCGGACCAGGTCGAGGAAGGCCCGGGTGGTCTCGTACAGCAGGGGCGCCGAATGGGGGACGCGGGACCAGCAGTTGGTGCCGAAGGCGAGGGTGAGGACGTCGGCGGGGAGTGCGGCCAGCTGCTCGGCGGTGGCGAGTTCGCCGCGCGCGGCGCCCGCGTACCCGAGGTTGACGGTGTCCCAGCCGAGGACCCGTCCGGCGACGGCCGGCCAGCCGTGGGCGGGGCGGGTCGACCACCACCCCTCGGTGATCGAGTCGCCGTGCACCACCCAGCGCGGGGCGGCCGGGGCCGGGGCGACGGGCCCGCCGACCCCGCGCAGGCCCAGGATCCGCGGCGACTGCGCCTCGGGCGGGTGGACGGTGAAGGGGCCGGGCCCGCCGGGCAGGCCGATGCGGACGACGGCCTCGGGGGCCGGGTCGGTCCAGACCTCGCGGACCACCCCGTGGCGGTCCCACAGGGCGAAGCCGTGGGCGAGGTCGCGCAGGGCGTCGGTGGGGCCGGGGACCGTGGCCCGGTAGCGGATGTCCACGGCCTGTGCCCCGTCCCCCGCGGTGAACTCCAGCCGCACCCCGATCGGCAGCCTGGCCCGCTCGCGGGTGTCCCAGGGCAGCCGCAGGGTGTCGGCCGGATCGGCCCGGACCGGGCGGCCCCGATCGAGCCAGGCGACCCCGCGCAGGAAGGGCTGCGGATCGAGCCAGGCAGTGGCCGCGGTATCGGCATCCATGGCGGCACGCTGCGGCAACTCTGACGGGCTGTCAAGAAGGGCGGTTTGGGCGATTCACGCACTGATCGATCATCTGCGTGCAACAAAGGGCCATCCGGAACGGATCCGTGCAACGATCGTGCGCCAATGTGCAAGGATGGCGCATTACGGGCGGTATCTCTCAGCTCGTAGGCTCACTCGCTGTACGTGGAGTGGCGCGGACCGCCTGCTCGGCGGTCCGCCCCATGCCCAGACGCATGTCTGTGTCCTGCTCCGGATCGCTGCGGTCGATGCCTCAACCCCCCATCCGCAGTGTCAAAGGAGTCCCCTCGTGCTCGACCACGACCAGGCGCCGCCGCTCTCGAAGGAGTCGCGGGGGCCTGTGAACCCGCTGCTCCGCCGCAAGCCCGTGGAGCAGCTCGTCGCCGAGGGCGGCCAGGGTGAGGGCGGCGTCCTGCGGCGTTCGCTCACCATGTGGCAGCTGACGATGATCAGCATCGGCGCCACGCTGGGCACCGGCATCTTCGTGGTCCTCGGCGAGGCGGCCCCCGTGGCCGGCCCCGCCGTGACGATCTCCTTCATCATCGCGGGCCTCACCGCGCTCTTCTCGGCCCTCTCCTACGCGGAGCTGGCCGGCTCCGTGCCCGTCTCCGGCTCCTCGTACTCGTACGCGTACGCCACGATGGGCGAGTTCGTCGCCTGGGTCTGCGGCTGGTGCCTGGTCCTGGAGTACGCCGTCTCCGTCGCGGCCGTGGCCGTCGGCTGGGGCCAGTACCTCAACGAGCTCCTCGACGGGATATTCGGCTTCACCATCCCCCAGAGCCTCTCCGCCCCGCTGGGCGAGGGCGGCTTCATCAACCTGCCGTCGCTGGTCGTGGTCCTGCTCGCCATGGTGTTCCTGATGCGCGGCGCCAAGGAGAGCGCCCGCATCAACACGATCATGGTCGTCGTCAAGATCGTCACGCTGCTGCTCTTCATCGGCATCGGCGTCCTGGGCATCAAGGGCGGCAACTACGCCCCGCTGGCCCCGCTCGGCATCGCCGGCATCAGCACCGCCGCCTCCACCCTCTTCTTCTCCTACATCGGCTTCGACGCCGCCTCCACCGCCGGTGAGGAAGCCAAGAACCCGAAGAAGGACCTGCCGCGCGCGATCATGCTGTCGCTGGGCATCGTCACCGCCCTGTACTGCCTCGTCGCCTTCGTCGCCGTCGGCGCCATGCCCTGGCAGGACTTCGAGGGCACCGAGGCCGCGCTCGCCCAGATCATGACCGACGTCACCGGCCACTCCTTCTGGGGCGTCGTCCTCGCCGCGGGCGCCGTCGTCGCCATCGCCTCCGTCGTCTTCGCCGTCCTGTACGGCCAGACCCGCATCCTCTTCGCGATGTCCCGCGACGGCCTCGTCCCCAAGGTCTTCGCCAAGGTCGACGAGAAGACCGGCGCCCCGCGCGCCAACGTGGTCATCGTCTCCGTCTTCTGCGGCACCCTCGCGGCCTTCATCCCGCTGAGCCACCTGGCCGACGCCACCAGCATCGGCACCCTCTTCGCCTTCGCCCTGGTCAACGTCGCCGTGGTGATCCTGCGCCGCACCAGGCCCGACATGCCGCGCACCTTCAAGGTGGCCCTCTTCCCGGTCACCCCGATCCTCGGCTTCATCGCCTGCGCGTACATGATGTACAGCCTGCCGATGCCGACCTGGATCGCGTTCGGTCTCTGGATGGTCGTCGGTGTCGTGGTGTACTTCCTGTACGGCGTCCGCCGCTCCCGACTGGCCACAGCAGAAATGTGATCCACCCGCAGTGCGACTGAACGATCTCGACGAACGCATCGTGCACGCCCTCGCCGAGGATGCCCGCCGCTCCTACGCGGACATCGGCTCCGAGGTCGGCCTCTCGGCCCCGGCCGTCAAACGGCGCGTGGACCGGCTGCGGAGCGAGGGGGCCATCACCGGCTTCACCGTCCGCGTCGACCCCGCCGCCATGGGCTGGGAGACCGAGGGGTTCATCGAGATCTACTGCCGCCACAACACCTCCCCGGACGACATCCGGCGAGGACTGGAGCGGTACCCGGAGGTGGTGTCCGCCTCGACCGTGACCGGCGATGCGGACGCCCTCGTCCAGGTCTTCGCCTCCGACATGCGGCACTTCGAGCGGGTCCTGGAGCGCATCGCGGGCGAGCCCTTCGTGGAGCGCACCAAGTCGGTGCTCGTCCTCTCCCCGCTCCTGCGCCGCTTCACCTCCGGCGCCCCCGCGTAAGAGGGCGGGCCGCAGAACGGCCCCCGCCCGTCCACGCCGCCCGGACCGCAGCGGCAGGCCCACGACAGGTACGACCGAAGGCCCCGGCATCCCCGTGCCGGGGCCTTCGGTCGTACCTGCTGCGCCGCGCCATGAGGGGTCGGCCCGCCCCGGCGACCGGCTCGCCACACCGCGCCGGGCCGACCCGGCGGCCCGCCCGCTGCACCGCAGCGGCGGGGCGCGGCTCACCGGCCGCCGCGGGCCCCGGCGGAGAGCGCGCGGCCGGCCCCGACGGCCTCCCGGCGGGCCAGCAGCGCCCGTCGCTCCTCCTCCGTCAGCCCGCCCCACACCCCGAAGGGCTCGCGCGTGCGCAGCGCGTGCTCCAGGCACGCGGCCCGCACCGGGCAGACCGCGCACACCCGCTTCGCCGCCTCGTCGCGCTCCTCCCGCTCCGCACCCCGCTCGCCGGCCGGGTGGTAGAAGCGGCCGGGGCCCAGGTTCCGGCAGGCCGCCCGCAGCTGCCACTGCCAGTGGTGGTACGCGGCCCCCGGCAGCCGTGAGACGTCGTTCATGGCGGTGTACCTCCTGTCGTCGACGAGTCCGCGTGTGACCGCTCGGCGCCCCGCCAAACTTGCCGGCTGCCGCGAGGCGCGCCGGATGGCGCGATTCCGCCCCTGCCGGGCCGGGGACCGCCCCCGGAGCCGGTCAGCCCTGCGGCGCCGCCGGGGTCCGCAGGCCGATGAAGGACGGGCGGCGGCGCAGGGTGAAGCCCATCGACTCGTACAGGGCGATCGCTCCCGCGTTGTCCGCCGCGGCATGCAGGAACGGCCGCTCGCCGCGGGCCGCGACCTCCGCCGCCACCGCCCGGATCAGCCGCGCCGCGAGCCCCCGGCCCCGGTGGTCCGGGTGGGTGCACACCGCGCTGATCTCCGACCAGCCCGGCGGCCGCATCCGCTCGCCCGCCATCGCGACGAGCCGCCCCCCGCGCCGTATGCCCAGGTAGGTGCCCAGCTCGACGGTCCGGTCCAGGAACGGCCCCGGCTTCGTCAGCTCCACCAGCTCCAGCATCTCCGGCACGTCCGCCGGGCCCAGCCGCACCGCCTCCGGCGCGGGCTCGGCCCGTACCGCCGAGCCGTCGAGCTGCACCCCCTCGACCGACTGCACCCTCGTCCACCCCGGCGGCGGGGTCAGCACCCCGGTGACCCACACCGGCGCGTCCGGCCCCAGCAGCTCCGCCAGGTCGGCCCAGGCGCGCGGATCCTGCGGGTCCGCCAATGCCCCGAACGGCGAGGTGTCGGCGGTGTAGCGGGCGGCCAGCCCGCCGGGCGCGGTCTCGGCGAAGGCACCGCCGCTCGGGCCGTTCAGCGCGGCCCAGACCGGGTTGTCCAGGACGTGGACGGGCGCTGCGGTCTCGGTTTCGGGCGACACGGGGCGGTGCACTCCTCTCCGGGGGCGGCGCGCCCCGGGCCCCGGACGGCGTCATGACGGCCCCGCGCACCGCCGACAGACTGCTCGGTACGACGGTCACCACGGTCAGCAACGGTCGCGGGTGTCTTTATGCCCCGGGGGAGGAACGGACGGGCCCACCGCCGGCGGCGCGACGGCCGATATCCTCGATGACCTGCGCCGACTCGGCGCCCGCCCGGCCTCCCGGACCGGCGCCCGAGGCCCGTTCCGGCCCGCCGGGGCGGGGAACCCCGCGGCCCTCCGCGCAACGAATCGCCGCCACGCCCGGCAAACGCGCAACGATTCGATGCGCGCAGCGCAACGGTCACGGCTTGTCCGGGTCGAACGCGTAACCGTACCTTCATAGGACACCCCACCCCATCTGCCACAGAGGTACGCCCATGCCCCCGCTGCGCACCGCTCTCCTCCAGAGCTCCGGAGTTCTCGGCGACACCGCCGTGAACCTGAAGGCGCTCGACGAGGCCGCGGCCCGCGCCGCCGAGGCAGGCACAGGCCTCCTCGTGACCTCGGAGATGTTCCTGACCGGCTACGCACTGCCGGTCGAGGACATCGCCTCCCTCGCCGAGGCCGCCGACGGCATGTCGGCCCGCGCCATCGGCGAGATCGCCCGCCGCCACGGGCTCGCCGTCCTGTACGGCTACCCGGAGCGGGACGGCGCGACGGTCTACAACTCGGCGCAGCTCATCGGCCCGGACGGGGCCCGCCTCGCGAACTACCGCAAGACCCACCTGTTCGGCTGCTTCGAGCAGGAGGCCTTCACGCTCGGCGACACCCAGGTGGTGCAGGCCGACCTGAACGGCCTCCGCATCGGCATCATGATCTGCTACGACGTGGAGTTCCCGGAGAACGTCCGGGCCCACGCGCTGGCCGGCACCGACCTCCTCCTCGTGCCGACCGCGCAGATGCACCCGTTCCAGTTCGTCGCCGAACAGCTCGTCCCGGTACGGGCCTTCGAGAGCCAGATGTACATCGCGTACGTCAACCGCACCGGCCCGGAAGGCGAGTTCGAGTTCGTCGGACTCAGCTGCCTGGCCTCCCCGGACGGGGTCACCCGGACCCGGGCCGGCCGCGGCGAGGAGATGGTGATCGGCGAGGCCGATCCCGAGCTGCTGCGGAACTCGCGCGAGAACAACCCCTACCTCCGCGACCGCCGCCCCGGGCTCTACTCCTCCCTCGTCTGAGCCACGCGGCCCCCGGCCCCCCGGCCCGCTCCGCCCTCCCCCTCTGCCCCACCCTGCAAGGAGTCGTACCCCCATGACGTCCACGGTGCCCACCACCGCCGTCCCGCACAGCGGCGGCCAGCCGCCGATCACCATGTTCGGCCCGGACTTCCCGTACGCCTACGACGACTTCCTCGCCCACGCGGCGGGCCTGGGCCAGATACCGGCGACCGAGCACGGCACCGAGGTCGCGGTCATCGGCGGCGGCCTGTCCGGCATCATCTCCGCCTACGAGCTCATGAAGATGGGCCTCAAGCCCGTCGTCTACGAGGCGGACCAGATCGGCGGCCGCCTGCGCACCGTCGGCTTCGAGGGCACCGGCACGGAGGGGCTCACCGCGGAGATGGGCGCCATGCGCTTCCCGCCCTCCTCCACCGCCCTCCAGCACTACATCGACCTCGTCGGCCTGAAGACGGAGCCGTTCCCGAACCCGCTGGCCGAGGCGACCCCCTCCACCGTCGTCGACCTCAAGGGCGAGACCCACTACGCCGAGACGATCGCCGACCTCCCGCAGGTCTACCGCGACGTCGCCGACGCGTGGAACGCCTGCCTGGAGGAGGGCGCCGACTTCTCCGACATGAACACCGCGATGCGCGAGCGCGACGTCCCGCGCATCCGCGAAATCTGGGCCAAGCTCGTCGAGAAGCTCGACAACCAGACCTTCTACGGCTACCTGTGCGAGTCGGAGGCCTTCCAGTCCTTCCGCAAGCGCGAGATTTTCGGCCAGGTCGGCTTCGGCACCGGCGGCTGGGACACCGACTTCCCGAACTCCATCCTGGAGATCCTGCGCGTCGTCTACACCGAGGCCGACGACCACCACCGCGGCATCGTCGGCGGCTCCCAGCAGCTGCCGCTGCGCCTGTGGGAGCGCGAGCCCGAGAAGATCGTCCACTGGGCGCAGGGCACCTCGCTGTCCTCCCTCCACGACGGCACCCCGCGCCCGGCGGTGACCCGCCTGCACCGCACGGCCGGCAACCGCATCACGGTGACCGACGCCTCCGGCGACATCCGCACGTACCGTGCCGCGATCTTCACGGCCCAGTCCTGGATGCTGCTCTCCAAGATCGAGTGCGACGACTCGCTGTTCCCGATCGACCACTGGACGGCGATCGAGCGCACCCACTACATGGAGTCCTCCAAGCTCTTCATCCCCGTGGACCGGCCGTTCTGGCTGGACAAGGACGAGGAGACCGGCCGCGACGTCATGTCGATGACGCTGACGGACCGGATGACCCGCGGCACCTACCTGCTGGACAACGGCCCGGACCAGCCGGCCGTGATCTGCCTGTCGTACACCTGGTGCGACGACAGCCTGAAGTGGCTGCCGCTGTCCGCGAACGAGCGGATGGAGGTCATGCTGAAGTCCCTCGGCGAGATATACCCGAAGGTCGACATCCGCCGCCACATCATCGGCAACCCGGTGACGGTCTCCTGGGAGAACGAGCCCTACTTCATGGGCGCGTTCAAGGCCAACCTCCCCGGCCACTACCGCTACCAGCGGCGCCTGTTCACCCACTTCATGCAGGACCGCCTCCCGGAGGACAAGCGCGGCATCTTCCTCGCCGGCGACGACATCTCCTGGACGGCCGGCTGGGCCGAAGGTGCCGTGCAGACGGCGCTGAACGCGGTCTGGGGCGTCATGCACCACCTCGGTGGCTCCACGGACGCCACCAACCCGGGCCCGGGCGACGTCTACGACGAGATCGCCCCGGTCGAGCTACCGGAGGACTGACCCCCGGCTCCCCGTGACCACGGGCCGCCCCCGCGTACTCAGCGCGGCGGCGGCCCGTTTTCATGCCCGTCACTTGAGCCGGGGGTCCGACAATTCCGGCCTCGGCTGCGGCTCGGCCGCCTCGTGTGACGGGAGCTCGGCACATCCGGCCCTGCCGCCGGCTGTGGCGGGAGTCCGGCCATCCAGCCTCGCCGCGCGGGCCCGGGGGCGAGCTCCATCGGCCACGCGCCGGCCGGGGAGGGCGTCAGGCCGTGGGGGTCAGGCCGTGGGGGTCAGGAGGCAGCGGCCGACCAGGCCCACGCCCGCGTCCAGTGACTCGGTGAACTCCTCCGCCAGGTCGGGGGAGCGGCGCAGCCCCCACAGCAGGCGGGCCGCCGACCAGGCGGCGCCGCGCGCCCGCTCCAGGCTCCACGAGCCGAGCAGGTGCGTCAGCGGGTCGGCGACCTCCAGCAGGTCGGGGCCAGGCATCAGGTCTTCCCGGATGCGCTCCTCCAGGCTGACCAGGGAGTCGCCGACCCGGTCGAAGTCGGCTTCCAGCGCCCGCGGTTCGCAGTCCAGGGCCCGGCAGGTGGCGACCACCGCCAGCGCCAGGTCGTGGCCGATGTGCGCGTTGATCCCGGCCAGGGCGTGCTGGAGCGGCCGTACCCCGGGGTGGCGCCGGTACTGGAGCAGGGGCCGCCAGCAGGCGGGGGCCCGGTCCGACTCCACCGCGGCCAGGTACCGCTGCGCGAACCGCACGCTGAGCGTCTCCGCCTGCCGGGGCGCGGGGAACTCCCCGCGGCGGATGCGCTCGTGCAGCGTCTGCGTCACCGTCAGGTACACCCGGTTGAAGACGGCGACGCCGTCCCGCGCGGGGAGCCGCTCGTCCAGGGCGCGCATCCGCGCCAGCACTTCTTCCACGGGAGGCAGGGTCCCAGCCGGCGGCGCGGCTCCGGGGAACTTGGCCGTGTGCTTCGCCGGTTCGGGCGAACCGGCTCAGGAGCGCCCGTCCGCGCCGCCGCCGGTCCCGGCGGCCTCGTCGTACGTGGAGGTGCCCGCGTCGAGCAGGGGCTCCTGCTCCTTCATGTGCGCGGGGGCGAAGGAGCGCAGCGTGTGGTAGCCGGTGATCACCACGAGGGTGCCGAGGGCGATCCCGCCGAGCTCGAAGGATTCGGTGAGCTGGAGCTTCACCCCGCCGACACCGATGATGATGCCCGCCGCGGCCGGCACCAGGTTCAGTGGATTGCGCAGGTCCACCCGGCCGTTCAGCCAGATTTGCGCGCCGAGCAGGCCGATCATGCCGTAGAGGATGACGGTGATCCCGCCGAGCACGCCGCCGGGGATCGCGGCCACGACCGCGCCGAACTTGGGGCACAGGCCGAAGAGGAGGGCGAAGCCGGCCGCGGCCCAGTAGGCCGCCGTCGAGTAGACCCGGGTGGCCGCCATGACGCCGATGTTCTCGGAGTAGGTGGTGTTCGGCGGGCCGCCGACCGCGGTGGACAGCATGGACGCGCCGCCGTCGGCGGCGATGGCCGTGCCGAGGGTGTCGTCGAGCGGGTCGCCGGTCATCTCGGCGACGGCCTTGATGTGCCCGGTGTTCTCGGCGATCAGGGCGATCACCACCGGCAGGGCGACCAGGATCGCCGACCACTCGAACTGCGGGGCGTGGAAGGCCGGCAGGCCGATCCAGTCGGCCTCGGCGACCCCGGAGAGGTCGAGCCGCCAGTGGTCCACGGCCTCGGTCCCGCCGGCCGGCGAGTGGATCTTGCCGAAGACCAGGTCGAAGAGGGCGGAGACCGCGTACCCGAAGACCAGGCCGAGGAAGATCGCAATGCGCGACCAGAACCCGCGCAGGCAGACCACGGCCAGCCCGGTGAACAGCATGGTCAGCAGCGCCGTCCACTGGTCCTGCGGCCAGTACGTCGAGGCCGTGACCGGCGCCAGGTTGAAGCCGATCAGCATGACCACCGCGCCCGTCACCACCGGCGGCATCGCCGCGTGGATGATCCGCGCGCCGAACCGCTGCACCGCGAGGCCGGCCAGGAACAGGGCCGCGCCCACGCTGAACAGGGCCCCGGTGACCACCGCGCTGTCCCCGCCCGATGCCCGGATCGCCGCCGCCACGCCCACGAAGGACAGCGAGCAGCCCAGGTACGAGGGCACCCGGCCGCGCGTGGCCAGCAGGAAGACGATCGTCGCAAGACCCGACATCATGATCGCCAGGTTGGGGTCCAGGCCCATCAGGACCGGAGCGACGAAACTCGCGCCGAACATCGCCACGACGTGCTGGGCGCCGAGCCCCGCCGTGCGCGGCCACGACAGCCGCTCGTCCGGCCGCACCACCGCGCCGGGGGCGGGAGTCCGCCCGTCTCCGTGCAGGTTCCAGCGCACGCCGAGGCCCATGTCCCACCCACCATTTCCATCGCGCCGGTCGATCAAGCATTCTGGCCGGGGCAGGCCGGTGATCCCGCCGAGGCCCGCGTTATATTACGGCCGCATACCAGTGGGTTCGTCCCGATTGGCGGTGGCCGCACCCTCGACCGCCGGCCGTGGCCGCAGCGCCGAGGCCCCCACCGTCAGCCCGAACGCCAGCAGGGTGACCAGCCCGAAGGACACCACCAGCGAGGTCGCGTCCGCCACCGCGCCGATCGCCGACGGGGCGATCAGTCCCGAGGTGTACGTGATCGTCGCCACCCCCGCGATGGCCTGCGCGGGCGCCGGCCCGCTGCGCCCGGCCGCCGCGAAGGCCAGCGGCACCACCACCGCGACGCCGAGCCCGATCAGCCCGAAGCCCGCCATGGCCGCCGCCGGGTGGCGGGCCGTCACCACCAGCAGGCCCCCCGCCGCGGCCACTGCCCCGCCCGCCCGGACCGTGCGTACGGCCCCGAACCGGTCCACCACCCGGTCCCCGGCGAGCCGGGCGAGCGTCATGGTGAGCGCGAAGGCGGTGGTGCTCGCGGCCGCGAGCCCGGCGTCCGCGCCCAGCACGTCCCGCAGGTAGACCGCCGACCAGTCCAGGCTCGCCCCCTCCGCGAAGACCGCGCAGAACCCGATCAGGCCGATCAGCAGCACGGACGCCGGAGGTCGGGCGAAGTGCGGCGGAGCCGGCTCGTCCGCCCCGCTGCGCAGGTCCGGCACGCCCCGTACGGCGGCCAGCCCGGCGGCGGTCAGCACCAGCGCCGCGAGCAGGTGGTGCAGCTGCGCACCGGCCCCCGCGTGGGCGGCGGCGGTACCGGCGGCCGAACCCAGCAGGGCGCCCGCGCTCCACATGCCGTGCAGCGAGGACATGATCGAGCGGCCGAGCCGGTTCTCGGTCTCCACCCCGAGCGCGTTCATCGCCACGTCCGACATCCCGGAGGCGGCCCCGTAGGCGAGGAGCGCCGCGCACAGGGCCGGCAGGTCGGGGGAGAGGGAGGGCAGCGCGAGCGACAGCGTCCACAGGGCCAGCATCACGCGCAGCGCGGACCGGGCCCCGAGGCGGTGGTTGACCCGCCCGGCCAGCGGCATGGCGAGCGCCGCGCCGAGGGCGGGGAACGCGAGGGCGAGGCCGAGGGCGCCCGACCCGAGCTGGGCGTGGTCCTGGATCCACGGGATGCGGGTGGCGAAGGAGCCGGTGACGGCCCCGTGGACGCAGAAGACGGCGGCGATGGCGAGGCGGGCGCGGCGCGCAGGGCTGAGGTCGGGTTCCCCGGTCATGGACACGAAACTATCAGGAAGGCTGCCTGATGGTAAGGGAGGGCTTTTAGGATGGGCGCGTGACTGCTGCCAAGGTCCGGCCCTCCGCCGCCCCGTCCCCCGCCTCGCCGAGCACGGCCCGGGCCATCAACGACCGCCTCGCCCTGCGCCTGCTGTGCGAGGAGGGACCCCTGACGGCCGCTCAGCTCAAGGCGCTGACCGGCCTGTCCCGCCCCTCGGTGGCCGACCTGGTCGAGCGGCTCACCGAGGCCGGGCTGATCGAGGTCGTGGGGGAGTCCGGCGAGCAGCGCCGCGGCCCCAACGCCCGCGTGTACGGGATCGTCGCCCGCCGCGCCCACCTGGCGGCCCTGGACGTACGGACCGACAGCGCGACCGCCGTGGTCACCGACCTGCTCGGCCGCCCCCTGGCCGAGCAGGCGCTGCCGGTCGACGCGGTCGAGGAGGCCGTGGACGCCCTGGAGGCGCTGGCGGGCGAAGCCGGCGCGGACCGGCTGCACACGGTGGTGGTCGGCGCCCCCGGGCTGGTCGCCCGGGCCGGCGGGGAACTGCGCAGCACCGCCGGGCTGCCGGCCTGGCACCGGGACCTGGTGGCCGCCCTCCAGCGGCGGCTGCCCGCGCAGGTCGCCGTGGAGAACGAAACCAACCTGGCCGCGCTGGCCGAGCAGCGCCTGGGCGCGGCCCGGGACGCGGACTCCTTCGTCCTGCTGTGGCTCGGCGCCGGTGTGGGCGCGGCCGTGGTCCTCGACGGCCGGCTGCGCCGGGGGGCCTCCGGCGGCGCGGGCGAGATCGGCTTCCTTCCGGTGCCGGGCACGGGGGCGCTGCCGTCCGGCACCGACTGCTCGGGCGGCTTCCACAGCCTGGCCGGCCGGGCCGCGGTGGCCGAGCTGGCCGCCGCGCACGGTTTCACCGGGCCGGTGCGGGACGCGGTGGCCGGAGCCGCGGGGGAGGCCTTCCTCGACGCCCTCGCCGAGCGACTCGCCCTGGGCGCGGCCGCGGTCACCGCCGTCCTCGACCCCGGGTGCGTGGTGCTCGGCGGCGGGATCGGCCATGCGGGCGGCCCCGCCCTCGCCGACCGGGTCGCCCGCCGTCTCGCCGCCCTGACCCCGGTGCCGACCTCCGTCCGGGCCACCGCCCTCGGCGACCCGGCGGTCCTCGCCGGCGCCCGGCTCGCGGCCGCCGACGCAGCCCAGGCGGTCCTCTTCGGCGCCTGACCGGGCTCCGGCCTGGCGCCCGGGGCGTGCCTGCCCGGCGGCCGGGCGGACTCGGGCCCGCGCTTGACCGGACCGGGCCGGCGCTCGGGCGGGCTCGGGCCGGCGCCTGGGCCGAGCCTGCCCGGGTCCGACCGGAGCCTGCCGGGGTCCGATTGGAGCCCGCCTGGGGCCGACCGGGTCCGACCGGGGCCGCCTGGGCCCGACCGGGGCTGACTGGGCCCGAAGGAGTCCAACCGGCGTGCAGGTCAGGCCCGTTCGGCCAGGAAGTCGGCGAATGTCACCTTGCCGACCGCGTGCCGCGGGGCCAGGTTGCCGCCGCGCACGAACCCCGCGTACGCCTTGCCCGCCAGCGGCAGCGCGAACACCCGGCGCCTGCGGCCCGTCGCGTCCAGGTACGCCCGCCCCAGCTCCACCAGCGTGCGCACCTCGGGCCCGCCCATGTCGGGGACCCGGCCCGCCGGGGTCGGCACCGCCAGTTCCGCCAGCCGGTCGGCGACCTCCGCCACGGAGACCGGCTGCACCCGCACCCCCTTCGGCAGCGGCACCGGCACCGGCGCGGGCACCTTCGCGACCGTCTCCGTGATCATCGCCACCAGTTCGTGGAACTGCGTCGTCCGGAGGATGGTCACGCCCAGCCCCGACTCCAGGAGCATCTGCTCCACCCGGTGCTTGACCCGGTAGTAGCCGAGCGGGACCACGTCCACGCCCACGATCGAGATGTAGACGATGTTCGTGACGGTCCCCGTCCGCCGCGCCGCGTCGATCAGGTGCCCGGCGGCCACGTCGTCACCGCCGCGCGGGTTGGACGCGCAGTGCACGACCACCTCCGCGCCCGCCATCGCCGCGTCCAGCCCGCGGCCGTCCACCAGGTCGACCGGGTGCTCCCGGGAGTGCCGGCTGAGGGCGCGCACGTCGTGGCCCGCCGCCCGCAGCCGGGCGACGACCAGGGTGCCGAGGGTTCCGGTGCCGCCCGTGACGAGGATCGTGCTCATGGTGTCCGTCCGTTCCTTCTCCGGGGAATTGCCTTCACCGGCTGGGATTGGACAGCGCTCAGGAATGTGACAGCTGCCGCTGCAGGAATTCCAGCTTGTGCGGGTTGACCACCGCCCGCACGCCCCTGACCAGCCCCTCCTCGAACTCCACCAGCAGCACCCCGGCCCCGCCGACGACCAGCGCGGGCTCCCCGTTGACCACGGCGAAGTCGAGCGGGAGGCCGGCGGCGTACTTGCGCAGCGCCCCCGCCAGGAAGCGGGCCACCCGGTCCCGGCCGACGACCGGCCGCCGGGCCGCGCTCACCACGCCGCCGCCGTCCGACACGTACCGCACGTCGGCGGCGAGCATGCCCTCCAGCCGGACCAGGTCACCGTCCCGGGCCGCCGCGAGGAAGACCTCCACCAGCCCGCGCCAGCGCTCCGGGTCCGCCTCGAAGCGCCTGCGTTCCGAGGCCGCCGACCGGCCCTCGGCGGCCCGGCCCTCCGCCACCCGGGCCGACGCCCGCCGGTAGAGCTGCCGGCAGTTGGCCTCGGACAGCTCCAGGAGCCCGGCGATCTCCCGGTGGCCGTACGCGAAGGCCTCGCGCAGCACGTACACGGCCCGCTCCACCGGAGTGAGCTGCTCCAGCAGCACCAACAGGGCCATCGAGACGCTGTCGCGCTGCTCCGCCGACTCCAGCGGCCCGAGCGCGCCGCCGTCGGTGAGGACGGGCTCCGGAAGCCAGGGGCCGACGTACTCCTCGCGCCGGGCGCGCGCCGAGGTGAGGCGGTTCAGGCACAGGTGGGTGACGGCCTTCGCCAGCCAGGCGCCGGGGCGTTCCACGTCGCCGCGGTCCGCGGCGCTCCACCGCAGCCAGGCGTCCTGGACGGTGTCCTCGGCCTCGCCGGCGGAGCCGAGCATTCGGTAGGCGATGCCGAACATCCGGGACCGGTGCTCCTCGAAGTCCGCGGTGCGGGCGGCGGCAGAAGTGATCACCGCAGCAGGGTACGGGCGAGGACCCGGTGGCCGCCGGGCCACCGGGTCCTCACGTTCTCGCCGGCCGTCCCGGCCGTGTCACACGGGTGTCAGCAGGCGCCCAGGTCCTTCCAGACGCCCCACTCGCCGGTGGTTCCGGGTTCCTCGTTCTGCGTCCACCACTGGGCCTTCCAGTTGCGGCCCTTGTGGGAGACGACCGTCCCGCCGGTGTGGACGCCGCCCGCGACGTACGCCGGGTTGGTGCACGTGCCGCCCGGCGGCGGACTGGTCGGCGGCGGGCTGGTCGGGGGCTGGCTGGTCGGGGGCTGGCTGGTGGGCGGCTGGCCGGTCGAGGGCTGCGAACCGCCGCCCGGCTCGCCGACCGCGGTGCCGCGGGCCAGGTCGCCGGCCAGGGCGTAGGTCGTGCCGGAGACGTTCACCGTCCAGTTGGAGGGGGTGGACACGGGCAGGTAGTAGTTGAACGCCAGGTCGACGGAGCCGCCCGGGGCCAGCGACTGCCAGGCCGGCAGCTTCAGCGAGACCCGGTGGAAGTCGCCCTTCAGCCCGCCCACGTTGTGGCCGGTGTGGCCGCTGCTGATCACCTTCGTGCCGAAGCCGGACTGGTCGGAGGCGTTGTCCGGGGCCGAGGTCGAGTAGTCGAACTGGAACTCGGTGCCGCCGGGCAGCGCGCTCTTCGTGTTGTTGGTGATCTTGATCTTCGGGGTGATCGGGTAGTTCGAGTCACCGAGCTTGAAGTCGGTGAACTCCACCTTCACGTCGACCGCCCGGCCCGGCAGCGCGGTGGCGCCGGCCTTCTTCGCCCCGTACGGGGTCGCGGCCCTGAACTTGTCGTACATCAGCGACGTGAGCGTGGAGCCCGTCTCGTACTGGCCCTTGGCCGCGTTCCAGGCGTAGTCGCCCGCCAGTTCCCACACCATGGTGCCGCCGATGCCCCGGTCGACCACGTAGTCGGCCTTGGCGGCGACCGACTGCTCGTCCTCCGTGGACAGGAAGACCTTCTTCTGCGCGTTCCACAGCCACGGCGCGACCAGCGTCGCGTCGTACTTGCGGACGTAGGTGCCGGTCAGCGTGGTGTCCGCCGGGAAGCCGTACCGGCCGACGTAGTCGCCGACGATCCCCTTCTCCAGGTTCTTGGCGTGCCACATGGGGTTCGAGCCCGCCGGGGACTCGTTGCCGCCTGCGTCCTTGTCGTGCCACAGGTTGTCGATGCCGACCGCGCCGTCACCGCACTTGGCCAGGCCGGAGCCGGCCGGGCAACTGGTGGCGGCCGCCTTGCCCCACAGGCCGTCGGTGCCGCCCTGCACGTTCTTGTGGCCGCGGGTGTAGTACGGCAGGCCGATGTTGATCCGGCCGGCCGGCATGGAGCCGCGGAAGTAGTGGTACGCCCAGTCGGTGTTGAGGTAGCCGATGCCGCCGTACTGCTGGGAGCCGTAGACCCCGGCGGCGGCGAGCTCGCCGTCCTTGCCGTCGTCGAAGAGGGAGGCGTTCGGGCCGACGTACTCGTTCCAGGCGCCGTGCAGGTCGTAGGACATGATGTTGACGTAGTCCAGGTACTTCTGCATCTGGTACGTCTCCATGCCGCGCAGCAGGTAGCCCGAGGACGGGGCGGCCACGGTCAGCAGGTAGTGCCTGCCGTCGGCGGCGCCGGCCCGGTCCAGCTTCTCGCGGAGGGTCTTCATCAGGGCGTCGTAGCCCTTGACCAGACCGGCCCGGCGGGGGTTCGCCAGCGACCAGTCCAGCGGGTTGCCCGCGTCCTTCATCGACGTCGGGTACTCGTAGTCGATGTCGACGCCGTTGAAGCCGTACTTCTTGACGAAGGCGACGGCGGAGTCGGCGAAGGTGTTGATGCCCGCCTGGTTGACGGAGCCGTCCGGGTTGGTGGCCATCGAGTAGAAGCCGCCGGAGTTCACCCGGGTGCCGTTGCCGTCGAAGTAGCCGCCGGTCTCGGCCCAGCCGCCCACCGAGATCAGCGTCTTCACGTCCGGGTGCTGCTTCTTGTACTTGGTCAGCAGGTTGAAGTGGCCCTGGTAGGGGAGGGCCGGGTCCATCTCGGCCCCGGCCACGCCCGGCCAGGTCATGCCGGTGGCGGCGTTGTCCGGGCCGTCCGCGCCGACCGAGATCCTGTTGTCGCCGCCGATGTGCGCGAAGGCGTAGTTGATGTGGGTGATCTTGTCCCACGGGATGTTGCTCGCGAGGTAGGCGGGCTGGCCGTTCTTGCCGGTGCGCCAGCCGGTGAAGTAACCGATCACGCGCCGCTGGTGGTCGGCGCCCATCTTCTCGCGTCCCTCGGTGTCGTAGACCGAGCAGTACGGGACGTCGACGCCGGGGGTCCGGTGGAGGCCGTCGGGCCGGCAGGCCTCGTTGTCGGCCGCGTGTGAGACGCCCGCCGAGAGCCCGCCCGCCAGCAGTCCGGCGATCGCCGCGCCGGCTGCCAGGAGCAGCGCTCTCGTACGTGTGGGGGACAGCATGGTGCCTCCTGGGGAAGGGAGGAGTGCAGGACACAACAGGCAGGGAAGTGGTGCGTGTTGGCCCGCGACGTGCGCACATCTGACGGGCTGTCTCCCGGGGAGGGTGAAGGGAACGTTAAGAGGACTAGACCAACGCGTCAATAGGTCTGGACCAATCCCGGGGGTACTTGACAGAGTCGGGCCGAACCGCCCGCCTGTGACTCAGGCCACAGCATTTCTCCTGCATGGCCCACGATCGCCCGTGGCAGACTGGCAGGAGTACCAGTACAAGCAGCGCACTCCGGGGTCGGTGTAATTCCGAACCGGCGGTATAGTCCGCGACCCGTCCGCAGCCAGCGGCCGGTTGACCAGGTGAAATTCCTGGACCGACGGTTAAAGTCCGGATGGGAGGCAGTGCGCGGCGGGCAGTCACACCGGTACGCCGCCGTCGGCGGTCCCCGTGCGTGTCCCCCCGGGACACGTGCCGAGCGGACCGTTTCTCCGGCCTCGGCGTCCCCGCGTGCCTGTACCGCTCATCTGTCGTAGCCCGGCAGACCCCGGAGTCCGTGCCCGATGAGGCAGGAGGACCCGGTGGCACCCCACGCCGCGCACGCACCGCACGACGCGGACACAGACGCCCGCGCCATGCGCCGCGCCGTCGAACTCGCGGCCCGCGGCCTCGGCTCCACCAGCCCCAACCCGGTCGTCGGCTGCGTCATCACCGACGCCTCCGGCACCGTCGTCGGCGAGGGCTGGCACCAGCGCGCCGGCGGCCCGCACGCCGAGGTCCACGCCCTGCGCGCGGCGGGCACCGCCGCCCGCGGTGCCACCGCCTACGTCACCCTCGAACCCTGCAACCACACCGGCCGCACCGGACCCTGCGCCCGGGCCCTGATCGAGGCCGGCGTCAGCCGCGTCGTCTACGCCGTCCCCGACCCGAACCCGCAGGCCAGCGGCGGCGCCGCCACGCTGCGCGCCGCCGGGATCCCCGCCGAGGGCGGGCTCCTCCGGGCCGAGGCCGAGGCCGGCAACACCGCCTGGCTGACCTCCGCACGCCTCGGCCGGCCCCACGTGACCTGGAAGTACGCCGCCACCCTTGACGGCCGCAGCGCCGCCGCCGACGGCACCAGCCGCTGGATCACCTGCCCGGAGTCCCGCGCCGACGTGCACCGCCTGCGCGCCGAGTCCGACGCCGTCCTCGTCGGCGCCGGCACCCTGCGCGCCGACGACCCGCACCTCGCCGTCCGCGGCGTCGACGGCGCCACCCAGCCGCTGCGCGTCGCCCTCGACACCCGCGCCACCCTCCTGCCGACCGCCCGCATCCTCGACGACGCGGCCCCCACCCTGCTCGTCGTCGGCGAGGACGCCGACACCCGGCACCTGCCCGGCACCGACGTGCTCCGGCTGCCCCTGCACGACGGCCGCATCGGCATCCACGACCTGCTCGCCGAGCTGTACGCCCGCGGCGTCCGCGCCCTGTTCCTCGAAGGCGGCCCCACCCTGGCCGGCGCCTTCCTCGAAGCCGGCGCCGTCGACCGCGTCGTCGGCTACATCGCCCCGGCCCTCCTCGGCGCCGGCCCCGCCGCCCTCGCCGGCGGCGGCATCACCACCATCGCCCGCGCAGTCCGCCTCGAGATCACCGAGGCCGTCCGCACCGGCACCGACCTGCGCATCACCGCCGTCCCCACCATCGCCGTCCCCACCACCGCCCCCAAGGAGCACTGAGTGTTCACCGGAATCGTCGAAGAACTGGGCGAGGTCACCGCCGTCGAGCAGCTCTCGGAGGCCTCCCGCTTCCGCCTGCGCGGCCCCCTCGTCACCGACGGCGCCAAGCACGGCGACTCCATCGCCGTCAACGGGGTCTGCCTGACCGTCGTGGACACCGCCGAGGGCGAGTTCACCGCCGACGTCATGCAGGAGACCCTCAACCGCTCCAGCCTCGGCGCCCTCCGAGCCGGCTCCCGCGTCAACCTGGAGCGCCCCATGGCCCTCGGCGGACGCCTCGGCGGGCACCTGGTCCAGGGCCACGTGGACGGCACCGGCACCATCATCTCCCGCACCCCCTCCGAGCACTGGGAGATCGTCAAGGTCTCCCTCCCGGAGAACCTCGCACGGTACGTCGTGGAGAAGGGCTCCATCACCGTCGACGGAGTCAGCCTCACCGTGGTCGAGGCCGCCGCCGACCACTTCACCATCAGCCTCATCCCCACCACCCTCGCGCTGACCACGCTCGGCATCAAGCAGCCCGGCGACCCGGTCAACCTGGAGGTCGACGTCCTCGCCAAGTACGTCGAGCGCCTGCTCGCCGCCGGCGTGAACCCCCTCGCCGCGAGCGCCGACGAAGCCGAGGAGACGCACCGGTGACCGCCCTGAGCTGGCTCAACGCCGAGGCCTTCACCGTCTTCGGCCAGAAGGTCATCTGGTCCGACATGATCGGCAACCTGATGGGCCTCGCCGCCCTCGCCCTCGGCTGGCGCCGCTCCATCTGGACCTGGCCCGCCCAACTGCTGTCCGGCCTCATCCTCGTCGCCGCCTACGCCTCCGCGCACCTCGCCGGCGGCATCGGCAAGCAGCTCCTCGTCATCGGCGTCGCCGCCTGGGGCTGGCGCGCCTGGCACCTCGGCAAGCGGCAGGCCCAGGACGGCACCCTCGCCGTGCGCACCGGAACCTGGGCCGAGCGCGGACTGCTCCTGGCCGGAGCGGCCCTCGGCACCCTCGCCGTCGGCGGCCTGTTCACCCTCTACCCGAACCTGTCGTGGAGCCCGTGGGCCGACGCCTACATCTTCGTCGGCACGGTCGTCGCGATGGTCGCCCAGGCCCGCGGCCTCGTGGAGTTCTGGTTCGCCTGGCTCCTCGTCGACCTCGTCGGCGTCCCCCTCGCCTTCACCGGCGGGCTGGCGTTCTCCGGCCTCGTCTACGTCGTCTACTTCGCGCTCGTCCTGTGGGGCGCCCACGACTGGTACCAGCGCTCGCGCACCACCACCGCCCCGGCCCTGGAAGGAGCAACGGCATGACCACCCATCTGCCCGTCCCCGACTTCGACGCCCTCCTCGAGGAGTCCTTCCGGCTCGACCCGGTCGAGCAGGCCATCCGCGACATCGCGGCCGGCCGGCCGGTGGTCGTCGTCGACGACGAGGACCGCGAGAACGAGGGCGACCTCGTCGTCGCCGCCGAGAAGATCACCCCCGAGATCGTCGCGTTCATGATGAGCGAGTGCCGCGGGCTGATCTGCGCCCCCATGGAGGGCCCCGAACTCGACCGGCTCGAACTGCCCCAGATGGTGCAGCACAACACCGAGTCGATGAAGACCGCCTTCACCGTCTCCGTCGACGCGACCGCCGCCCACGGCGTCACCACCGGCATCTCCGCCGCCGACCGCGCCACCACCCTGCGCCTGCTCGCCGACGGCGCCTGCGAGCCCTCCGACTTCGTCCGCCCCGGCCACATCTTCCCGCTGCGCGCCAAGCCCGGCGGCGTCCTCGTCCGCAACGGCCACACCGAGGCCGCCGTCGACCTCGCCCGCCTCGCGGGCCTGCGCCCCGTCGGCGCGATCGTCGAGATCGCCGGCGAGGACGGCGTCATGCTCCGCCTGCCCGAGCTGATCCCCTTCGCCCGCAAGCACGGCCTGTCGATCATCTCCATCGCGGACCTGATCGACTACCTCCGCTCCGCCGAGCCGACCGTGCGCCGCGAGGCCGAGGTCAGCCTGCCGACCTCCTTCGGCGACTTCACCGCGTACGGCTACCGCTCCACCGTCGACGGCGTCGAGCACGTCGCCCTCGTCCACGGCGAGGTCGGCGACGGCGAGGACGTCCTCGTCCGGGTCCACTCCGAATGCCTGACCGGCGACATCTTCCACTCCCTGCGCTGCGACTGCGGCCCCCAGCTGCACGCCTCCATGGCCCGCATCAAGGAGGAGGGCCGCGGTGTCGTCGTCTACCTCCGCGGCCACGAGGGACGCGGCATCGGACTGGTGTCCAAGCTGCGTGCATACGAGCTCCAGGAGCGCGGCCGTGACACCCTCGACGCCAACCTGGAACTCGGCCTCCCGGCCGACGCCCGCGACTACGCCGCCGGCGCGCAGGTCCTCGCCGACCTCGGCGTGAAGAGCGTCCGGCTGCTGACCAACAACCCCGACAAGTCCGCGGCCCTCGTCCGGCACGGCATCGCCGTCAACGACCGGGAGCCGATGCCCGTCGAGGCGGGCGAGCACAATCTGCGGTACCTGCGCACCAAGCGGGACCGCATGGGCCACGACCTGCCCTGGCTGGGCGAGACCGTGCCGGCCGCCTGCGGCAACCAGTAGGACGACACCCGTACACCCGTACACCCGTTACACCCGGACCACGCACCATCACCCACGAAACACGAACCACCGAGGAGCACAGCAGTGAGCGGCAAGGGCGCACCCGAACTGAGCGTGAGGAACTGCGGAGACCTGCGGATCGCCGTCATCGCGGCGCAGTGGCACGAGAAGGTCATGGACGGTCTCGTCGACGGCGCCCTGCGCGCCCTGCACGAGCTGGGCATCGACGAGCCCACCGTGCTCCGCGTCCCCGGCAGCTTCGAGCTCCCGGTCGTGGCAAAGGTACTCGCCGGTCGCGGTTACGATGCCATCGTCGCCCTCGGAGTGGTCATCCGCGGCGGCACCCCGCACTTCGACTACGTCTGCCAGGGCGTCACCCAGGGCCTGGTACAGGTGTCGATCGACACCGGAGTCCCCGTCGGCTTCGGCGTCCTGACCTGCGACAACGAGGAACAGGCGCTGGACCGCGCCGGCCTCGAGGGGTCGAACGAGGACAAGGGGCACGAAGCGGTCATCGCCGCCGTCTCCACCGCAGCAACCCTGCGGTCCGTCAGCGAACCCTGGCGCTGAGTCACGGCGGACAACCCCGTATTCTGAGGACCATCATGGCGAACGAACCCCTCAAGACCTTCGAAGAGCTCTTCACCGAGCTCCAGGCCAAGGCCGCTGCCGGCGATCCCGGCACCTCCCGCACCGCCGAACTGGTCGCCAAGGGCGTCCACGCCATCGGCAAGAAGGTCGTCGAGGAGGCCGCAGAGGTCTGGATGGCCGCAGAGTACGAGGGCAAGGAAGCCGCCGCCGAGGAGATTTCCCAGCTGCTGTACCACGTCCAGGTGATGATGGTGGCGCGCGGGATCTCCCTCGACGAGGTCTACAAGCACCTCTAGACCCACCCACAGCACACACACCCATCGCATCTCGCACTGAAGGAAGCCTCATGCTGCGCATCGCCGTCCCCAACAAGGGCTCACTCTCCGGAGCGGCGTCGGCGATGCTCCATGAGGCCGGATACCGCCAGCGCAAGGAGTCCAAGGAGCTCGTGGTCGTCGACCTCGAGAACGAGGTGGAGTTCTTCTACCTCCGCCCCAAGGACATCGCGATCTACGTCGCCTCCGGCCGGCTCGACGTGGGCATCACCGGCCGCGACCTGCTGCTCGACTCGGGCGCCAACGCCGAGGAGATCCTTCCCCTCGGCTTCGGCAGGTCCACCTTCCGCTACGCCACCAAGCCCGGCACCGCGAAGGGCCCCGAGGACTTCCACGGCATGACGATCGCCACCTCCTACGAGGGCATCGTCGCCAAGCACCTCGCCGACCAGGGCATCGACGCCTCCGTCGTGCACTTGGACGGCGCGGTCGAGACCGCCATCCAGCTCGGCGTCGCCGAGATCATCGCGGACGTCGTCGAGACCGGCACCAGCCTGCGCAACGCCGGCCTCGAGGTCATCGGCGAGCCGATCCTGAAGTCCGAGGCCATCGTCATCCGGCAGGGCGGCGCCGACACGGACAACCCGCAGGTGCAGCAGTTCCTGCGGCGCCTCCAGGGCGTCCTCGTCGCCCGCAGCTACGTGATGATGGACTACGACATCCGCGCCGAGCACCTGGAGCGCGCCGTCGCCCTCACCCCGGGCCTGGAGTCCCCGACGGTCTCCCCGCTGCACAACGAGGGCTGGGTCGCCGTCCGCGCGATGGTCCCCGCCAGGGACGCCCAGCGGATCATGGACGACCTGTACGAGCTCGGCGCCCGCGCGATCCTCACCACCTCGATCCACGCCTGCCGCCTGTGACGCGTACGCAGACCCGTACGCCCACCCGTACGCCGTCGCCCGACCCGTACGCCCCCTGAAGAAGGCACCTCCAGCACCATGGCCGAGTCCGCCGCCCAGCCCGCACTGCCCGACCTGCCGGTCACCTTCCGGCCGACCCGCACCCGGGTCGTCCTGCTGAGCGTCGGGCTCGCCATGTTCGCGACGATCACCGCGATCGCCCTCCTGCTGGAGAGCCTCAGCGGCGGGGAGCGCATCAGCTTCATCTTCACCGCCGCCCTGATGGCCTCCGTCCTCGTCCTGCTCAGCCGCCCCAAGGTGGTCGCGGACGAGACGGGCGTCACCGTGGTCAACCTCACCACCACCCGGCGCCTGGAGTGGGCGCAGATCCTGCGCGTCAACCTCCGCCCGGGTGACCCCTGGGTGTTCCTGGACCTCAGCGACGGCACCAGCCTGCCCGCCCTGGGCATCCAGCCCGGCGTGGCCAAGCGGCAGGCCATCGGCGACGCCCGCGCCCTGCGCGCCCTCGCCGAAGCCCGTGGAACCGGGCGCCACGACCACTGAGACGGCCGCCGCCGACAAGCGGACCGCTGCGTCCCATTGCGGCGGCGATCTCAATGACTACCCTGGTGGCGGGCGCAGCCGTGCGCCCTCCCACCGGCCCCGGGACCCCGAGGCCCGCGGGCACCTGCAACTCGAGGAGTGACTCCCTCCGGCAATGGACGGACCGTCCGGTAGTACCCGCGCCGCCCTCCCCGCGGAGGCGGCCGCATGACCATCCCGCTACTCCTGCTCCTTGCGGCCTTCGCCCTGATCCTCGCCAACGGCTTCTTCGTGGCGGCCGAGTTCGGCCTCGTCACGGTGGAGCGGCCCGAGGCCGAACGCGCCGCAGCCGACGGGGACCGCCGTGCCCGAACGGTGGTCACGGCCCTGAGGGAGCTGTCGTTCCAGCTCTCCGGCACCCAGCTCGGCATCACCATCACCTCCCTCGTGGTCGGCATGCTCGCCGAACCGGCGCTCGCCGCACTGCTGGCCCGGCCGCTCGCGGCGACCGGCCTGCCCTCCGGGGCCGTCCCCGGCGTCGCCGTGGGCATCGGCATGCTGCTCGCCTCGGCCGTCCAGATGGTCGTCGGCGAGCTCGTCCCGAAGAACTGGGCGGTCTCCCGGCCGCTCCAGGTGGCACGCTTCGTGGCCGGCCCGCAGACACTGTTCTCCCGCACCTTCCGGCCGGTCATCGCCGGCCTCAACGCCGTCGCCAACCGCCTCGTACGGGCCCTCGGCGTCGAACCGGCCGAGGAGATCGCCTCCGCCCGCACCCCCGGCGAACTGGTCTCCCTGGTCCGCCACTCGGCGCAGGCCGGCGCCCTCGAACAGGACACCGCCGACCTCTTCGTACGGACCCTCTCGCTGGGCGAGCTCACGGCCCAGCACGTGATGACCCCCCGGGTGAAGGTCAGCGCCCTCCAGCACACGGCCACCGCCGCCGACGTGCTCAACCTCACCCGCGCCACCGGCCTGTCCCGCTTCCCGGTGTACCGCGAACGCATCGACGAGGTCACCGGCGTCGTCCACCTCAAGGACGCCCTCGCCGTGCCCGAAGCCGAACGCGCCCGCACCACCGTGGGCCGGATCTGCGTCCCCCCGCTGCTGGTGCCCGGCTCCCTGCCGGTGCAGCCGCTGCTGGAGCGGCTGCGCAGCGAACAGCCGATGGCCGTGGTCGTCGACGAGTACGGCGGCACCGCCGGCGTGGTCACCCTGGAGGACATCGTGGAAGAGCTCGTGGGCGAGGTCCGCGACGAGCACGACTTCGCCGAGGACGGCGGACCCGAACTCGCCGCCGTACCCGCCGAGGACGGCCGGCCCTCCTGGGAGGCCGACGGCAGCTGCCGCGTGCACACCCTGCGCCGCATAGGCCTCGAGGTGCCCGACGGCCCGTACGAGACCGTCGCCGGCCTCGTCGCCGACCTCCTCGGCCGCATCCCCGCCCCCGGGGACCGCGCCGAACTCCCCGGCTGGAAGCTCTCCGTCCGCCAGGTCGGCCGCTACCGCGCCGAACGGGTCCGCCTGGTGCGCACCGCGCCCAGTCCGGCCGTTCCGGCCGAACTCGAGGCGGCGGGCCGGTGAACGCGCTCCAACTCCTGTTCGCCCTGCTCCTGGTCCTCGCCAACGGCTTCTTCGTCGGCGCCGAGTTCGCCCTCGTCTCCGTACGCCGCAGCCAGATCGAGCCCCTCGCAGCCGAGTCCAAACGGGCCCGCCAGGTCCTCCACGGCCTGGAGAACCTGCCGCGGATGATGGCCGCCGCCCAGTTCGGCATCACGCTGTGCTCGCTCACCCTCGGCGCCGTCGCCGAACCCACCGTGGCCCGGCTGCTGGAGCCCGTCTTCCACGCCGCCCACATCCCGCAGGGCCTGATCCACCCCCTCGGATACGCCGTCGCGCTCTCCGCCGTGGTCTTCCTGCACCTGGTCATCGGCGAGATGGTCCCCAAGAACCTCGCGATGGCCGCCCCCGAGCGGACCGCCCTGTGGTTCAGCCCCGGCCTGGTCGCCTTCGCCCGCCTGTGCGGGCCGATCACGACCGCCCTCGGGGCCTGCGCCGCCGTCGTCCTCCGGCTCTTCAAGGTCGAGCCGAAGGACGAGGTGGAAGCCGTCTACACCAGCGCCCAGCTCGGCCGGCTCGTCGAGGACTCCCGGCAGGCCGGGCTCCTCGAACCGAGGGAGCAGGAGCGCCTGGAGGACGCCCTGGAACTGGGCAGCCGCCCGGTCACCGACGTCCTGCTCGCCCGCGACCGGCTGGTCACGGTCGGCCCCGGGGCGACGCCCCGGCAGATCGAGCAGCTGACCGTCCGCACCGGCTACTCCCGCTTCCCCGTCCGCTCCGAAGGCGGCGCCTTCATGGGCTACGTGCACGTGAAGGACGTCCTCGAGCTGGAGGAGCGGGAGCGGGCGGTGCCGCAGCGGGTGTGGCGGCGGATGCCGACGCTGTCGTCGACGCTCCCGCTGGACGACGCCCTCAGCGTCATGCGGCACGACGCCACCCACCTGGCCCAGGTCGCGGAGCCGACCGGCCGGATCCTCGGCCTCGTCGCCCTGGAGGACGTCCTGGAGATGCTGGTCGGCGAGGTCCGCGACCCCGCCCACCGCATCCCGGCCCGCCGCCCCCGCCCCCGCCAGGAACGCGCCCTGACCGCCTGACCCGACCTGTGCGGGGCTGCCCCGGCTGTATGTATCCGGCCCCGCCGGCGTTTGAGGCGCGGGGTCCGGGGGCTCCGCCCCCGGTTCCGGGAAGGGGCGGGGGTGGGGAACGGCTCCGCGCAGCGGCCCCGGCGCCCCGGCGCCACGGCGGCGGCAGGTGCGGCAGCTACAGCGGCGGGGGCGGGGCCTCCGGGCGGTCGCGGTCCTGGGGGCCGCGGCCCGAGAGGACCTCCCCGTACGCCTGCATGAGGTCCGGCAGCCGCAGTGTCGCCAGATCCTCCCGCGACGGCTCGCCGGGAAACCCGGCCAGCCGCAGATCCCGGTACGCGCAGCTCTTCTCGTACAGCGTGCGCAGGAACCGCCCGTTCCCCAGCTCGTCGATCCAGGCCTGTTCCACCACGTGCGCGCTGATGCTCCGCAGTTCGTCCAGCGCCTCCTCGTCCCAGCAGTCGCCGTTCGCCTCGGCCAGCACCTCCCCGATGGCGGTCAGTTCCGGCGGCCGGTAGCTGGGGAAGTCCACCCGGGTGGTGAACCGCGAGGACAGGCCGGGGTTGGTGGACAGCAGCCGGTCCATTCCGGCGGGGTAGCCGGCCAGGATGACCACCAGGTGGTCCCGATTGTCCTCGGCCCGTTTCAGCAGGACCTGCAGCGCTTCGTCCCCGTACGCGTCGCCTTTGCTGTAGCCCGAGTTGGACAGGCTGTAGGCCTCGTCCACGAACAGCACCCCGCCGATCGCCGAGTCGATCAGCTCGTTGGCCTTGACCGCGGTCTGCCCGAGGAACTCGCCCACCAGGTCTGCCCGCTGGGCCTCGACCAGGTGGTCGCCGCCCAGCAGCCCGAGCGCGTAGAACACCCGGCCGAGGATCCGGGCCACGGTCGTCTTGCCCGTGCCGGAGGGGCCGGAGAACACGAAGTGCCGTTTCGGGGGCTGCACGGGCAGCCCCTGGCCGGCCCGCAGCCGCGCCATGTGCAGTTGCGCCGACAGCGCCTTGACCTGCCGCTTCACCGGTTCCAGGCCGACCATCCGCTCCAGCTCCGCGAGCGCCTCGGCCAGCAGCTCCGGATCGGCCGGCCCGGCCGGCAGCCCTCCCGGCACGCCCTGCGCGGGGAGCGACACCTTGCGCCGTACGCCCTCGCCCCGGCCCGGGGCCGGCCCGCCGAACGGCGGTCCCGGCGGGTCGGGGACGGCGAGCGGGTCCGGCGGTTCCGGCTGCCCGTCGGCGGCGACGCCCAGGTCCTGGACCGGGCCGCCGCCCAGGGTCACCGCCGCGAAGCCGCCGGCCTGCGTCACGCCGTGGCCGCCGTACGCCTCCCAGCTGCCCGTTCCGGCGTACCCGGCGTACCCGTCGCAGTCCTCGCTGTCTTCGATGGCCGTCAGCCGCGCCGCGGTGTCCATGAACGCGGGGTCCACCCGGTGCACCGCCCGGTACAGCGGGAGCGCCGCGGCGCTGCGCCCGGTTCCCTCGTGGGCCCGGGCCAGCCAGTACCGCAGTTCCTTGCGCTGCGGCTGCTCGCTGCGGCAGCGCATCAGCGCGGCCGAGAGCATCGGCTCGGCCTGCCCGTACATCTCCAGCCGGACGCGGGCCATCCCGCCGAAAAGGCCGGCTTCGATGCCGAGCAGCGGATCGTCGACCAGCGGTTCGGTGTGCCGGACCAACTGCTCCCAGTCCTTGACCAGATAGGCCCGGCAGGCGTGCAGGAAGCGGACCTGCGGATCGGTGTCCACGGGCGGCAGCGCAGCCAGCGCCTGGTCCAGTTCGGGCACGTGGCGGCCGTCCAGCCAGTGGGAGGCGTGGGCCAGCAGCAGGTCCCGCCTGCTCTCCAGCACCGGCTGGACCCACCAGCCCAGCCAGTACCAGGAGTTCAGGGTCCGCCGGTGCCTGGCCCGCTGTTCGCCGAAGCGGTCGCGGTGGGTGTACATGCGCAATAACGCGGTCGTGGTGTCCACGCGCAGTGCGTGCAGGCCGAGCCAGGCATCGGCCATTGTGGGATCGAGCCGGACGGCCGCCCGGAACTCCTCCTCGGCCTGCGGGTAGGCGCCCATGGTGCAGGCGTCCACCCCGCGCAGCCAGGCGAGTTCGGCCGGGGCGTGCACACTGCCCGGCGTCCCGAAATCCATCACGTCCCCCACAAGCCTGCCCCCGTGGTGCCCGGCAACCCCCGCTTCGCTTCAGCGAGTTGTCCGCCGTGCCGATGAAATCAGGGCTGCATCGTACCTGCGGCGACGCACCTTACGTAGGGTGCGGCGGGTACGGGTCCTGAGCGTCCCGGCCGGGCCCGATGTGACTCAGGGTGAAGATCCCGGGGAGTCCGCGCGCGGCGGCGGGGGCGTGGAACGCGGCCGGGACAGAACGAAGCCCCCGATCACGGGGGAACAATCGGGGGCTTCGCGTCCGCTGCGGCCTGGAAAGACCACGCATTCAGAACGTAAGGCCGGTGTGGGGCCCAGGTCAAGCAGGCCGGTGAACGCCTGCGCAAGCGGTTTTCCAGCGGGGCTCAGGCCCGGGGGAGTCCGTCACCTTCAGTGACGGAAGCCGTCCTTCCGACGGTCACTCCCGCCCCGGAAGACCACTCGTATCCCGTACCACTCTGGCGCACCAGCGTGTCCGCGAAGGGGCGCGAAGGATCATCCGAGAAGTGTGCGCGCTCCGCGCGCTCCCATCCGTCCCAGAAATCGGAGAGCTCGTGCCCGTCCCGGTGCCGCCCCCGCCCCCAGGACTCGACGCGCGGGGTCTCCATCCACAGCAGCCGGGCCAGGTGCGGCCGCAGCGCGCGCCGGCCGGCCCCCACGCCCTCGACGAGCAGCACCGGTGCCGGCTCCAGCACCCGCTCGGGACCGAAGCGCCGCGCCACCCAGTCGTACGGGGCCCAGTGGGCCGGGCGCCCGGCGGCGAGCGGCTCCAGCACCTGCGCGCGCAGCCGGTCCGGCCAGGCGAAGAGCTCCTCGTGGGTGGCCACGTCGTCCAGATGCAGTACGGGCGCCCCGCCCAGGGCCGCGGCGAGCCGCCCGGCGAAGGTGCTCTTCCCGGACCCGGCGTGCCCGTCGATCCCGATCAGCCGTACGGGGCCGAGGGACGGGGGCAGGGCGCTGATCTCGCGCGCGAGCGGCGCGAGCGGCTGGTGTGACTCCACCCGGCCAGCGTACGGCCGGACCCGCCGCACACGGGTTCACCCCGACACGGGCCCCGGGCGTCGGCGCCGGGCCGCCGGGAACTGGAAGGGTGGAGGAGCCGATCCGCCTCACCGACCCACTGGGGGATTCCGCGATGACCGCACCCACACCACGCAGGGCCGTCCTGGCCATCGCCCTCGCGGCCGCCGCCGCGGCCACCGTGCCCGGCGGCAGGGCCTCGGCGGCCGCCGGGAGCCCGCGCGGCACGGCGCAGCCGACCGCCGGGGCCGGGGCCGCCGACGCCGCGGGGGCCGCCGGCGAGGCCGCGGCGGGCTCCGGGGCCGAGGCGCGGGCCGATGCCCGGGCGGATGCCGGGGACGCCGGCCCCACCGTGGACAACCGGTTCTGGTTCTCCCTCGGCCACTGGCAGGCCGGCACCCACCAGGGCACCGCCGCCCTGGCCGGCGCCCGCCCCGGCCTGCGGATCGCGGCCCCGGCCGGCCGCACCGAGTACGCCGACCCGCACACGGGGAGGAAGGCCACCTGGGAGTACGCCGTGTGGACCTCGCCGCTGCACCGCTCGGCCGTCCCCGGAACCGAGGTCATCGCCTCCTGGAACGCCGCCACCCCCGCCGGCACCTGGATCCGGGCCGATCTCCGCGCCACCTACGGCGACGGCTCCGCGAGCCCCTGGTACGTCATGGCCTGCTGGGCCTCCGGCGACGCGGACATCCGCCGGACCTCCGTCGACGGGCAGACCGACGGCCGGTCCACCGTGTGGACCGACACCCTCGCCGTCGACGCCCCGGCCCGGGCGGCCGGACTGCGGATCGCGGCCTCGCAGCTGCGCCTCACCCTGCACCGCAAGCCGGGCGCCGCGGAGGGACCCACGGTGTGGCTGGCCGGGGCCATGACCTCGGACGTCCCGGAGCGCTTCACCGTGGCCGCCTCCACCCCCTCCGGGCGGGCCCACGAGCTGAAGGTGCCGCGCTACTCGCAGGAGGTGCACGCCGGCCGGTACCCCGAGTACGACAACGGCGGGGAGGCCTGGTGCAGCCCGACCTCCTCCCAGATGGTCATCGAGTACTGGGGCCGCGCGCCCTCCGCGAAGGACCTGGAGTGGGTGGACCGCGGCTACAGCGACCCGCAGGTCTGCCACGCGGCCCGCGCCACGTATGACAGCGCCTACCGGGGATGCGGGAACTGGCCCTTCAACGCCGCCTACGCCGCCACCTACGACGGGCTCGCCGGTGTCGTCACCCGGCTCCGCTCCCTCGCCGATCTGGAGACGCTGATCCGCTCCGGCATCCCCGTGATCACCTCGCAGTCCTTCCGCGCCGAGGAGCTCACCGGGGCGGGCTACGGCACCGCCGGCCACCTGATGACGGTCGTGGGCTTCACCGAGGCCGGCGACATCGTCGCCAACGACCCGAACTCGCGGGACAACGCCGCCGTGCGCCGGGTGTACGAGCGCCGCGAGTGGGAGAACATCTGGCTGCGCACCCAGCGCCACAACGCCGCGGGCAAGGTCGTCTCCGGCTCGGGAGGGGTCTGCTACCTCTACGCCCCGGCGCGCCCGTCCCCCGCCCAGATCCTGGCCCTCAAGGCGGTCGGGGTGCTCTGAGAGCGACCCCCGAGAGGGCTGCCGCTCCCCGTTGACCTGGAGAAAGGACAAGCGCAACATAAAGACATAAAGGGCACATAAGTCTTCTACAGGAGGCGGCCCGCCATGACCACCCACAGCATCGAACACCACCCCGACCTCGCCGAGATGCGCTCGCGGTTCGAGCGGGTCACCATCACGCCGGCAGCCCAGGCCGTGGAGGCGCTGGCCCTCGTCACGGGCCTGTACCTGGCGGCATCGCCGTGGATCGCGGGATTCAGCGGTCTCACCTCGCTGGCGGTGAACAACCTGATAGCCGGCCTCGCCTACTGCCTGTGCATGAGCGGGCTCGGCTCGGCCTACGAACGCACCCACGCCATGGCGTGGACGGCGGTCGCGATCGGAGCCTGGACGATCCTGGCCCCGTGGGCCATCTCCGGCAACGTCGACACGACCCGCACCGTGGTCAGCAACGTCATCGCGGGCGGCGTCGCCCTGCTGCTGGCGCTGGCCATGGCAGGCATGGCGGGCCGCAACCGCGCCTGAGCCGTCCGGCCCCGGCGCCGGACGCCCCGGCGCCGGGCAGCCGACACGGCACACCGGGCGCACCGGCACACCGGGCCCCGGCCGTCCGACGGCCGGGGCCCGGCGACGTGAGGCAGGACAGGGCGCGGGACATGAGATGCGACCAGCTGCCGTGCGACGTGCCGGACGTGTGACATGACGTGCGGCGCGATGCGCGACGTGACGCGCGCCACCAGTGACCCTCGTCTCTACCGCGAAAGCCGCGAACGCTGGCACATTGGACGGCATGACCGCACACAGCGCCGCCCCCACCGCCCCCGTCCGGACCCGGGTCCGCGCCGGAGGCCCGAAGGACGACTCCTCCTGGCTGGAGCACGTGCTCGGCTGGACCCTCGTGGTGGTCGTCGCCATGTTCGTCACCCAGCTCGGCTGGCTCTGACCGACCCGGGCCCCCGCAGGGCCTGCGGAGCCCCGCACCCGCCCCGGACCGCCGCGCGTGATGCCGGCCCTGGAAGGCCGAACTCCCGCCCGCCGCACGGCTGCTGTCCGCCGCGCCCCCGTCACGCGCCCCCCGTCACGCGCCCCGCACGGACGGGCGCCCCGGGCGGCCCGTACCGCCCGGGATCGGTCGCCCTTCCCGGCCTGTCGGACAGGAGGGGCCCGTCACCCCGCCCCGGCGTCGCCGGCGGCTGCCGCGGGTTCGTCCCGGAGTGTCCGCAACCGCCCGCTACCTGCGATTTCTCCGGTGATCTTGCCCCGGTGACGGGAAGCCCCTGATCGGGCATACTCATGCCGCCGCAGCCACTGAACTGCCCCTTCCGCGATCCGGGAGGGCAGTATCGGCTGTAAGAGCACCGTTACCCGGCGGCGCGTCCCACACCTCACGCGTCGCCGCCGCGCCCACGAGGGAGGAGAGCGCCGCCATGACCGACCGCGCCCCGCAGCCGGTGGACCGTCAGCTGCCCACCGAGGAGTCCCGGGACCTCCTCGCGCTCGTACGAGAGATCACCCAGCGGGAGATTAGCCCCCGGGCCGCCGAAGAGGAGGAGGCCGGGCGCTTCCCGCGCGAGGTCTTCACCCTTTTGTCGGAGTCCGGTCTGCTCGGTCTGCCGTACGGCGGCGAGTACGGCGGCGGCGACCAGCCCTACGAGGTCTACCTCCAGGTCCTGGAGGAGCTCGCCGCAGCCCGCCTGACCGTCGGCCTCGGCGTCAGTGTCCACTCCCTGGCCTGCCACGGCCTGGCCGGCTACGGCACCAAGGAGCAGCGGGCCGCCCACCTGCCCGACATGCTCGGCGGCGGACTGCTCGGCGCGTACTGCCTCTCCGAGCCGGCCGCCGGTTCCGATGCCGCCTCCCTCGCCACCAAGGCCGTCCGCGACGGCGACGACTGGATCATCAGCGGCACCAAGGCGTGGATCACCCACGGCGGGGTCGCCGACTTCTACACCGTCCTCGCCCGCACCGGCGGCGAGGGGCCCAAGGGCATCACCGCCTTCCTCGTGCCGGGCGACGTCGAGGGCCTCTCGGCGGCCGTCCCCGAGAAGAAGATGGGCATGAAGGGCTCGCCCACCGCCCAGCTGCACTTCGACGGCGTCCGCGTCCCCGATGCCCGCCGCATCGGCGAGGAGGGCCAGGGCTTCACCATCGCGCTGGCCGCGCTCGACGCCGGCCGCCTCGGCATCGCCGCCTGCGCCATCGGCGTCGCCCAGGCCGCCCTGGACGAGGCCCTCGCCTACGCACAGGGCCGCACGCAGTTCGGCCGCCCCATCTCCGACTTCCAGGGGCTGCGGTTCATGCTCGCCGACATGGCGACCCGGATCGAGGCGGGCCGGGCCCTGTACCTGGCGGCGGCGCGGCTGCGCGACGCGGGCAAGCCGTTCTCCCGGCAGGCGGCGATGGCCAAGCTGTTCTGCACGGACGCCGCCATGGCCGTCACCACGGACGCGGTCCAGGTCCTCGGCGGCTACGGCTACACGCAGGACTTCCCGGTGGAGCGCCTGATGCGCGAGGCCAAGGTGCTCCAGATCGTCGAGGGCACCAACCAGATCCAGCGCATGGTCATCGCCCGCCACCTGGCCGGCCCCGAAACCCGCTGACGCCGCCCCTGCCCCCCGGACGCGTGCCCGGCCCCGAGCGGCGCGAACGAGCTGTTCGCGGCCGCCGTCCGGCCGGGCCTGCTCCGTCCGGGGAGCGCGTCCGCAACGCGCCCCACCGGGTGAGCGGACTTCCGCCGCCGAGGTGGACCCGCGCGCTCGGCACCGGCTTGGGTCACGCTTCGAACAACGGCCCCGTCGGCCAGATCGGGGACGTCGCGACGCGGGACCACTCCGGGTCGCGGTAGCCCGGCAGGGTGCGCCCGTCCTCGGCCCAGAGGGCCAGCAGCGCGCGGTAGATCGGCGGGTCGGACTGCCGGTGCCGAACCGATTCTCCGGCGGTGCGGGGCGCCGGGTGGCGGCGTCGGGCCGTTCTCGGTGCGGGCGTGTCGACTGCGGTCATACCCGGACCAACGCGCCGCCCGACCGGCGGGTAACCGTGCCCGCCCTCCGGGTTTCCGTTCGAGGTGTCCCCGTACGGCCTTGCGCGGCATACGGAGGCGGGGCCAGGCGTGCCGGGGGTCAGGGAATGACAGAAGTGTGGGCGCGGGCATGGTTTCTGACGTACCGTCAAATCCCTTGAAGCGCACTGCCCCGCCCCCGCGCCCCTGGAGCTGCGCCATGCCCGTGGACCGCCCGATCCCCCTGGACGAGTACCCCATCCACCAGGCCCCGCTGTCGATGAAGCACGTCGTCACCGGCGACCGCAACGCCTACGACCGCTGCATCTTCCACGTCTTCGACCACGCCGGCCGGGCCGTCCTCATCGCCGGCCTCGGCGTCTACCCCAACACCGGCGTCATCGACGCCTACGCCACCCTCCGCACCGGAGACCGGCTCCTCGCCGTCCGCGCCTCCGACGCCCTCGCCGACGACCGCATGAACCTCGCCGTCGGCCCGCTGCGCATCACCGTCGAGGAACCCCTGCAGCGGATCGGCCTGCACTGCGACCCCGACCCCGCCGACCCCGACGGCCTCTCCTTCGACCTCACCTGGACCGCCGAGTTCCCAGCCGTCTGGGAACCGCACCACACCCAGCGGCGCGGCGACCGGCTCATCCTCGAAGGCCGCCGCTTCGTCCAGGCCGGCCACGTCACCGGCACCCTGCGCGCGGACGGCGAGGAGCACATCCTCACCCCCGACGCGTGGACCGGCACCCGCGACCGCAGCTGGGGCGTCCGCCCGATCCCCGGCGAGGACGGCGGCCGGGCCGCCGAGGAACACCGGACCGAGGGCTTCCACTGGCTCTGGATCCCCGTCCGCTTCCCGGACCGGTTCGTCATGGTCATCGTCCAGGAGGACGCCGACGGCCACCGCACCCTCAACGAGGCCGTCCAGGTCTTCCCCGAGGGCAGCGGCCGCCCCGACGTCCAACTCGGCTGGCCCCGCACCGACATCCGCTACCGCCCCGGCACCCGGCACCCCGAGAGCGCCGTCGTCCACCTCACCGACCCCGCCCGCAAACCCCTCGAACTCGGCGTGGAGATCCTCGGCTCCTCCCCGCTCGCCGTCGGCGCCGGCTACCCGCCCGCCGCCGACTGGCAGCACGGCACCTGGCAGGGCCGCGGCTGGACCGACCGCCGCGTCCTCGACCTCTCCGACCCCGCCGCCCACCCCATGGCCGCCTACGGCGTCACCGACCACGCGGCCCGCTTCACCCTCGACGGGCGCACCGGCCACGGCATCTTCGAACACGGCAGCTTCGGCCGCCACGACCCCAGCGGCTTCACCGACTACGCCTCGGTCGCCCCGTAACGACAGCCGGCAGCAGCACACAGGAAGAGGGGGAGTCATGGCAGCAGCACCGGCACCACGTCCCCGCACCTCCACCCGGCAGCCCGAGGAACTCGCCCGGCGCCTGACCGCCTGGCTCGACGGCCGCCTCCCCGGCGCCCGCGTGTCCGGCGTCCGCGTTCCCGCCTCCAACGGCATGTCCAGCGAAACCCTGCTCTTCGACATCGAGCACCCCGACACCCCGGCCCGCGCCTGCGCCCTGCGCCTCGCCGCCGACCCGGCCGCCTACACCGTCTTCCCCGCCTACGACATGCCCCGCCAGCACCGGGTGATGAGCCTGGTCGCCGCCCACACCGACGTGCCGGTCCCGCGTGTGCTCTGGCTGGAGGAGGACCCCGGACCGCTCGGCGCCCCCTTCTTCGTCATGACCCGCGCCGAGGGCCGGGTCCCGCCCGACGTGATGCCCTACACCTACGAGGGCAACTGGCTGCACGACGCCACCGACGCGGAACGCGCCGCCCTCCAGGAGGCGAGCATCTCCCTCCTCGCCCGCCTGCACGACCAATTCCCCGCCGAGGAAGCGGAGTTCCTCATCCCGGACGGGTCCGGCAGCCCGCTGCGCCAGCATGTCGACGCCCAACGTGCCTACTACGCCTGGGTGGTGGACGGACACGCCCCGTCCCCGCTGCTGGAGCGCTGCTTCGACCGCCTGGAGGAGCTGTGGCCCGCCGACGCGGGCCCCGCCGTCCTCAACTGGGGCGACGCCCGCATCGGGAACATCGTCTACGACGGCTTCGAGCCGGTCGCCGTACTCGACTGGGAGATGGCCGCCTGCGCCCCGCGCGAGGTCGACCTCGGCTGGACCGTCTACCTCCACCGCTTCTTCCAGGACCTGACCGCCGGCTTCGGCCAGAGCGGCCTGCCCGGCTTCCTGCGCCGCGAGGACCTGGAGCGCCGGTACGCCGAACTCACCGGGCACACCCCGCGCGACATGGAGTTCCACACCCTGTACGCCGCCCTGCGGCACGGGATCGTCATGCTGCGCATCGCCTACCGGCAGGCCCACTTCGGGGAGGTGGAGGTCCCGGCCGACCCCGACCGGCTGATCCTGCACCACGCCACCCTCGAGGCCATGGTGCGGGGCGCGTACTGGTAGCCCCTCCACACGGCTGAGGCCCGGGCCGCAGCGGCCCGGGCCCGGTCATCGGCCCGCCGCGACCGCGCGGCAGACCCTCCCGCCCCGGTCAGGCGGCCTGCGCGTGCCGGCTCCGCTGCAGCGGAACCGCGGCCCCGAGCCGTACCGGACGCGAGCCAGGACCGCCCACGTGCGAGAACGGCTGGGTACGCCAGTCCAGGCCCTGAGGCAGCGTCAGCATGACGACCCCCAGCTCCGGGGGGGACTCCGCGCCCGCGTCCACGGCGGGCGGCGCGTCGGCGGCCGGGCGGCCCGTGCCCGCGCAGACGGTCAGCCCGAACGGATTCCACGGGCTCAGGCAGAGCGCGTGCTCCGGCAGGTACTCCTCGTCCGCGACGAGGGCGATCGACCGGCCGCAGTCGGGGCAGATCGCGTGGCGGATCTCGAACCCCTCGCCGTCGTCGAGGTAGTCGGCGTCGTCGGCGTAGCCGACCGCGCCGGGTTCCAGGGGCTCCGGTTCGGTGCGACCGGTGCGCTTGGTGTTCTGCATGGATGTACTCCCCCTTGGGTGGGCCGGGCGGGCAACGTTCTTCGGCCTCGGCCACAGCAAGCACTTCCCGTCGCGCGGCACGAGTAACCACAACAACCCGGCGCAGTAGGACATACCCTTGTGGCTTTGGTCACATGCCCGCCGCAGGTGCCACTTGTGGGCGGACAGTACTGTGCCCGGAGCGCTTTCGGGCCGTAGGTTGAGCGGCTATGAGCGCTATGGAGGAGCTGGACCGCCAGATCGTGGATCTGCTGGTGCGGGACGGGCGGATGAGCTACACGGACCTGGGCAAGGCCACGGGACTGTCCACGTCGGCGGTCCACCAGCGGGTGCGCCGCCTGGAGCAGCGCGGCGTGATCCGCGGCTACGCGGCCGTGGTCGACCCCGAGGCCGTCGGCCTGCCCCTCACCGCCTTCATCTCCGTGAAGCCCTTCGACCCCAGCGCCCCCGACGACATCGCCGACCGGCTGGCCGGCGTACCGGAGATCGAGGCCTGCCACAGCGTCGCCGGCGACGAGAACTACATCCTGAAGGTCAGGGTCGCCACCCCGCTGGAACTCGAGGACCTGCTCGGCCGCCTGCGCGCCCTCGCCCACGTCTCGACCCGCACCACCGTCGTCCTGTCCACCCCGTACGAGGCCCGCCCGCCCCGCATCTAGCCGCAACCGGCGGCCCGCCGGCGGGGGAGCGGGCCGGGACGCAGGGGGCGGGGGCCCGGACGCAGGGGGAGCGGGCCCGGACGCAGGGGGGCGCGGTCGAACCGGCCCCCGCGAACCGGGAGACTGGTGGGCATGACTGACCGCACCGCCCACTCCGCCGACGACGCCGGAGCATTCGCATCCGCCTCGGCCCCCGACCGGACCGTCCTCCTGCGCGGCGGCGAGGTACACAGCCCCGCAGACCCCTTCGCCACGGCGATGGTCGTCGAGCGGGGCCACATCGCCTGGGTCGGCTCCGAAGGCGCCGCCGACGCCTTCGCGCAGGGCGTGGACGAGGTCGTCGACCTCGGCGGAGCGCTCGTCACCCCCGCGTTCACCGACGCGCACGTGCACACCACCTCCGCCGGCCTGGCCCTGACCGGGCTGGACCTCTCCGCGGCCGCCTCCCTCGCCGAGGCCCTCCGGCTCGTCCGCGCCTACGCCGCCCGCCGCCCCGGCGACCGCGTCCTGCTCGGCCACGGCTGGGACGCCGCCCGCTGGCCCGAGCGCCGCGCCCCCCGCCGCGCCGAGCTCGACGAGGCCGCCGGCGGCCGCCCGCTCTATCTCAGCCGCATCGACGTGCACTCCGCCGTCGTCACCACTGCTCTGCTGGACCTCGTCCCGGCCGTCACGGTCCGCGGCGACGAGCCGCTGACCCGCGACGACCACCACGCCGTCCGCAAGGCCGCGCTCGCCGCCGTCACCCCCGGGCAGCGCGCCGAGGCCCAGCGGGCCGCCCTCGACCACGCCGCCTCCCTCGGCATCGGTTCCGTCCACGAGTGCGGCGGCCCCGACATCTCCTCCGCCGAGGACTTCGCCGATCTTCTGGGCCTCGCCCGGGAGCGGCCCGGACCGCGGGTCTTCGGCTACTGGGCCGACCGCGACCTGGAGCAGGCCAAGGCCCTCGGCGCCATCGGAGCCGCCGGCGACCTCTTCGCGGACGGCGCCCTCGGCTCCCACACCGCCTGCCTGCACGACCCGTACGCCGACGCCGCGCACACCACCGGCACCGGCTACCTCGACGCGGCCGAGATCGCCGAGCACGTCACCGCCTGCACGGAGGCGGGCCTCCAGGCCGGCTTCCACGCCATCGGCGACGCCGCCCTCACCGCGGTCGTCGAGGGCTTCCGCACGGCCGCCGACCGGCTCGGCCCGGCCCGCGTCCGCGCCGCACGGCACCGCATCGAGCACGCCGAGATGATGACCCCCGAGACCATCGCCGCGTTCGCCGAGCTGGGCCTGACCGCGTCCGTGCAGCCCGCCTTCGACGCCGCCTGGGGCGGCGAGGACGGCATGTACGCGGACCGGCTCGGCGCCGAGCGCGCCCGTACGCTCAACCCGTTCGCCGCCCTGCTCAAGGCCGGGGTGCCGCTGGCCTTCGGCTCCGACGCCCCCGTCACCCCCTTCGACCCCTGGGGCACCGTCCGGGCCGCCGCCTTCCACCGCACCCCCGAGCACCGCATCTCCGTACGCGCCGCCTTCACCGCCCACACGCGGGGCGGCTGGCGGGCCCTCGGCCGCGACGGAGCGGGCGTGCTGGTGCCCGGCGCCCCCGCCGACTACGCGGTCTGGCAGACCGGCGAGCTGATCGTCCAGGCCCCCGACGACCGGGTCGCCCGCTGGTCCACCGACCCCCGCTCCGGCACCCCCGGGCTGCCCGACCTGACCCCGGGCCGGGACCTCCCGGTGTGCCTCGCGACCGTCGTCGGCGGCCGTGAGGTATTCGTGCGGTCACAGGGGTGATCCGCCGGTCCCCGGCTCGTGGGCGCCGCCCGGCCCGGAAAGGTTCGGCCGGGCCCGCCACCGCACGTCCGGGTGACCCGGCGGATCCCCTGCCCCGTGCGCCCGCACCCCGGGGGCGGCCGAAGGTTCCGCCGGGCGGCGGGCGGCCCGTGCCGGGGGCCCCGCGGTCCAGTGGACAGCGGTCGGGCCCGCCCGCAGCCGGCGGGAGCCGTACCGGCCCGAAGGACCGCGGGCCCCGCCCACTGTTCTAAAGTCATCCCCTGTGACAGGACGTACAAGAACACGAAGGCGGACCCAGTGAGCGACGGCGGACAGCGAGGCCACGGACCGCTCGGCACGACCTTGGTGATCATCCCGACCTACAACGAGGCGGAGAACATCGGGCCGATCGTCGCCCGCGTGCGCGCGGCCGTGCCCGACGCCCACATCCTGGTCGCGGACGACAACAGCCCCGACGGCACCGGCAAGCTCGCCGACGAGCTGGCGGCCGGCGACGACCACGTGCACGTCCTGCACCGCAAGGGAAAGGAGGGGCTGGGCGCCGCCTACCTGGCGGGCTTCTCCTGGGGCCTGGAGCGCGACTACGGCGTCCTCGTCGAGATGGACGCCGACGGCTCCCACCAGCCGGAGGAGCTGCCGCGCCTGCTCACCGCACTGGCCGGCGCCGACCTGGTGCTCGGCTCGCGCTGGGTGCCGGGCGGCCGGGTCGTGAACTGGCCCAAGAGCCGGAAGTTCCTCTCGCGCGGCGGCTCGACGTACTCCCGGCTGATGCTGGACGTCCCGATCCGCGATGTGACCGGCGGCTACCGCGCCTTCCGCCGCGAGACCCTGGAGGGGCTGGGCCTGGAGCAGGTCGCCTCCGCCGGGTACTGCTTCCAGGTGGACCTGGCGCGCCGGGCCGTGCGCGCCGGCTTCCGCGTCGTGGAGGTGCCGATCACCTTCGTCGAGCGGGAGTTCGGCGACAGCAAGATGAGCCGGGACATCGTGGTCGAGGCCCTGTGGCGGGTCACCCAGTGGGGCATCCAGTCGCACGCGGCCAAGCTGACGGGCCTGGACAGGGGCCGCTCCCGGGGCAAGGGCAGGCCCTGAGGCGCCGGCGGCCTGCCGCTTGCCCGCCGGGCAGCCCGCTCGCCGGGCAGCCCCTAGGGGAAGCCCGGTACCTCCGGCTGAGCCCGCTTTTACGCAGGTCGGGGCAGACTGGATGACATGACGACCGGCGCACCCACTTCGACGGCCCACCGGCGGCGCTCGCCTGCCCGTACGTTCCTGCCCCTGGCGATCGCCGTCTGGCTGATCCTGGAGGTCTGGCTGCTCGGCCTGGTCGCCGACGCGGCGGGCGGTCTCACCGTCGCCGCGCTGATCGCCGGCGGAATCGTGCTCGGCGCCGTGGTCATCAAGCGGGCCGGGCGCCGCGCCTTCAAGAACCTGTCCGACACCTTCCAGCAGGCCCAGCAGGGGCAGCCGCCCGCCGCCCGGCAGTCCGGCACGGGCAACGCCCTCACCATGCTGGCCGGCCTGCTCCTGATCCTGCCGGGCCTGCTCTCCGACGTCGCGGCCCTGCTGTGCCTGACCCCGCCGGTCCGGAAGTGGATCGGCCGCCGCGCCGGCCGCCTCCTGGAGCGCAGGATGGCCGCGGCGCGGCCCGGCAGCCTCGCCGACGCCTTCCAGCAGACCCGCATCCACCAGCCGGACGGCAAGGTGGTCCAGGGCGAGGTCATCCGCGAGGACCGGACGGACGAGCGGGACCGGCCCGGCTCCGACACGGGGTACCGGCCGCCGCTGGCGCCCTGATCCGCGTAATACCGGGCCCGGCCGCTGTAATACCGGGCCCGCCGCCACGACCTCAGCGGGCAGAGAAACGGAACAAGCCGGAGACGGAACAAGCCGAGGGCCCCCGCCACCAGATGTGGCGGGGGCCCTCGGCTTGTTCTCCTCGTCCGACGTCAGGCGGCGGACGTGTCGTCCGGCCGTCAGGCGGACTTGCGGCTGTCCCGCGGATGCACGGCGATGTTCATGGCACCGGAGCGCAGGACCGCCAGCCTCTCGGCCAGCACCTCCTCCAGCTCCTCGCGGGTGCGCCGCTCCATGAGCATGTCCCAGTGCGTTCGCGCAGGCTTGCCCTTCTTCTCCTCGGGCCCGTCCCCGTCCACCAGGAGTGCCATGGCGCCGCACGCCTTGCACTCCCACTCCGGCGGAATCTCTGCCTCAACCGAGAACGGCATCTCGAATCGATGTCCGTTCTGGCATGCGTACTCCACCGCCTGGCGCGGGGCCAGATCGATGCCGCGGTCCGTCTCGTAGCTGGTAACCACGAGCCGCGTACCGCGGAGAGCTCGCTCACTCATGAATCGTGCCTCCCGGGCTTGTCGCCCACAGGACAGGTGTCGCTGTCGTCGTCATCCGGTCAACGTCCGGTCGGCGGTATAGATTCCCGCTCCGGGTGATGCGTCGCCCGTCGTGCCGCCCCTTGTTGTACCCACCAATGCCCGTTTTGTCACATCTGGCAGCAGATGTCACCCAACGTCTTCACTTCTTCAGCACGCAGTAACGGTCCGCCTGGCAGGCCAAAGGCGTACACTACCGGCCCTTCGCTGCAACGTCGAAATCCGTTCGGAAATCGCATGAAGATCCGGCCTCCGACCGCCTGCCGGACGGGCCCCGGCCGTGTCCTGATCACGGCCGCCGCCCTCAGATCCGCTCCGGAACAGGATTGCCCGCCGCCTCGACCGCGCGCCGCACCGGCACCCGAGCCAGCAGCACGAAACCCAGTGCGAAGAAGACCACCAACGAGATGATCGCATCCCGGTAGCTGCCTGTGACCTGGTACGTGAGCCCGAACACCAGCGGCCCGATCCAGCTCAGCCCGCGGTCGCTCATCTCGTACGCGGAGAAGTACTCCGCCTCCTTGCCCGCCGGCACCAGGTGCGAGAACAGCGACCGCGACAGTGCCTGGCTGCCGCCCAGCACCAGCCCGATCATCGCGGCGAGTGCGAAGAACCACACCGGGGTCCGCGCCGGCAGGAAGTACCCGGCCCCCAGCGTCAGCGCCCACGCGGCCAGCGAACCCAGGATCGTGCGCTTGGCGCCGTACCGCACCGCCAGCCGGCCCATCGCCAGGGCCCCCGCCACCGCCAGCACCTGCACCAGCAGCACCGCGGCGATCAGGGTGGACTGCTCCAGCTCCAGCTCCTCCGCGCCGTAGACCGAGGCCTGCGAGATCACCGTCTGCACCCCGTCGTTGTAGATCAGGTACGCCAGCAGGAAGGACAGGGTCAGCGGATAGCGCCGCATGTCCTTCAGCGTGGCGACGAGCTGCTTCCAGCCGCTGACCGCCGGAGCCGCACCCGGCTCCGGCACGACCGCCCGGTCCCGCAGCCGGCGCAGCGGGATCAGTGCGAAGGCCCCCCACCACAGGCCCGCCGATGCGAGGCAGATCCGCACCGCCGTGCCCTCGGACAGCCCGAAGGAGTCGTGGCCCAGGTAGAGCGCGAGGTTGGCGACCAGCATCAGCGAGCCCGCGGTGTACCCGAAGGCCCAGCCCCGCGAGGAGACGGTGTCGCGCTCGTCCGGGGTGGAAATCTGCGGCAGGTACGCGTTGTAGAGCACCATCGACACCGACAGCGCGGCATTCGCGACGACCAGCAGCAGCCCGCCCAGCAGGTAGCGGTCCCCCTCGAGGAAGAACATGCCGGTCGTGGCCGTCGCGCCCACGTACGCGCAGACCGCCAGCAGCGGCTTCTTCCGGCCCGTCCGGTCCGCGAGCGCCCCCACCAGCGGCATCAGCAGCACCGCCAGGACCACCGACGCCGACACCGTGTACGCGAAGTACGAGCCGGCCCGCACCGGGATACCCAGCGGGTACACGAACCCCTCGGCGTCCGCGGCCGCCTTCGCCACGGAGGTCAGGTACGGCCCGAGGAACAGGGTCAGCACGCTCGCCGAGTACACCGACACGGCGAAGTCGTAGAAGTACCAGCCCTGCTGTTCGCGCCTGCGCGCGGCGGTCGCCGCTGCGGCCGGTCTGCCGTCCTCGGAACCGGTTCCCGCCCCGTCTGCCGTCTGCGCACTCATGAGTGCCCCCTTGCTGGTCCCCGTGACGCGCGGCCCCACCGGCCCGCGCGGCGGCCCCGCAGCCCTGTCAGGCCCAGGCCCCACGCCGGTCCAGCACCGCGCGCAAGATGTCGATCCGGTCGGTCATGATGCCATCGACCCCCAGGTCGAGGAGAGTCTCCATACGTTCCGGTTCGTTCACGGTCCACACGTGGACCTGGAGCCCCCGCTCGTGCGCGGCGCGGACGAACCTCCGGTCGACCACCCGGATCCCGCCCTGCGTCTCGGGCACCTGCGCCGCCACCGCGCCGGCCCGCAGCGCCGCCGGAATCGCGAACGAGCGCAGCCGCAGCCCGAGGACCCCGCGCACCCCGTACGAGGTCGCCAGCCGCGGCCCGGCGATCTTGTGGGCCCGCGCCACCCGGCTCTCCGAGAACGAGCCCACGCACACCCGGTCCCACACCCGCGCCCGGGCGATCAGGTTGACCAGCGGGTGCAGCGCCGACTCGGCCTTGATGTCGACGTTCCACCGGGCGTCGGGGAACTCCTCCAGCAGCTCCTCGAACAGGGCGAGCGGCTCGCTGCCGCCCACCCGGACCCGCCGCAGGCCCTTCCACTGCTGCTCCGAGATCCGGCCCCGGCCGTCGGTCACCCGGTCCAGCGTCGCGTCGTGGAAGGCGACCAGCTTGCCGTCGGCCGTGGCGTGCACATCGGTCTCGAAGTACCGGTACCCGGCCTCGGCGGCCCGCCGGAAGGCGGCGGCGGTGTTCTCCAGCCCGTCCGCGGCCCCGCCCCGGTGGGCGAAGGGGATCGGAGCGGGGTGGTCCAGATACGGATGGCGAAGGCTTGCGTGCGTCACTGCCGCAGTATGCCCCCTCCTCACGGCGGCCCGGCAGCCGTGCCGTGGAGCCCCGGTGAACGCCGGGGCAGCTCCCGGGTGCGGGCCCCCGCCGACGGGAGGCCTCCGGGCCGGGACCGGCACCCGGCCCTGGCCCGGGCGGACCGCCCGTGGCACCCTGAGGCTTCACAGGCAATCCAATCCGGGGGCGGTCCCGCCCCCGGAGGGGCCAATCCGAGGAAGGTGGACCGGACGCAATGGCGGAGTGGACCTCGGCAGTGGGTGCGGCGCAGCTCGCGCGGCTCATCACCTCCCAGCAGCAGCGGCCCGGCGTCCCCGGCACGCGCAAGCCGCCCGCGTACCGCTCCCTGGCCGACGGCATCCGCCTGCTCGTCCTCGAGGGACGCGTGCCGGTCGCGGCCCGGCTGCCCGCCGAGCGCGAGCTCGCCGTCGCCCTCTCCGTCTCCCGCACCACCGTCGCCGCCGCCTACGAGGCCCTGCGCGGCGAGGGCTTCCTCGAATCCCGCCGCGGCGCCGGCAGCTGGACCTCCGTCCCGGCCGGCAACCCGCTGCCCGCCCGCGGCCTGGAACCGCTGCCGCCCGAGTCCCTCGGCTCGATGATCGACCTCGGCTGCGCCGCGCTCCCGGCCCCCGAGCCCTGGCTCACCAAGGCCGTACAGGGCGCACTGGAGGAACTGCCCCCGTACGCGCACACCCACGGCGACTACCCGGCCGGGCTGCCCGCCCTGCGGCGGATGCTCGCCGACCGGTACACCGAGCAGGGCATCCCCACCATGCCCGAGCAGATCATGGTCACCACCGGGGCCATGGGCGCCATGGACGCCATCTGCAGCCTCTTCGCGGGGCGCGGCGAGCGCATCGCCGTGGAGTCCCCCTCCTACGCCAACATCCTCCAGCTGATGCGCGCCGCCGGCCTCAGGCTCGTACCGGTCGCCATGGCCGACGGGCTGGCCGGCTGGGACCTGGCCGTGTGGCGGCAGGTCCTGCGCGACGCCGCCCCCCGCCTCGCCTACGTCGTCGCCGACTTCCACAACCCGACCGGCGCGCTGGCCTCCGCGGAACAGCGCCGGGCCATGGTGGAGGCCGCGCGCTCCGCCGGCACCGTGCTCGTCGTCGACGAGACCATGGCCGAGCTGCGGCTGGACCCCGCCCTGGACATGCCCCGGCCCGTCTGCTCCTTCGACCCGTCCGGCTCCACCGTGGTCACCGTCGGCTCCGCCAGCAAGGCCTTCTGGGCCGGCCTGCGGATCGGCTGGGTCCGCGCCGCCCCCGACGTCATCCGCAGCCTCGTCGCGGCCCGCGCATACGCCGACCTGGGCACACCGGTGCTGGAGCAGCTCGCCCTGAACTGGCTGATGCGGACCGGCGGCTGGCAGGAGGCCGTGCGGCTCCGCCGCGAGCAGGCCAGGGAGAACCGGGACGCGCTGGTCGCCGCGGTGCGCCGGGAGCTTCCCGACTGGGAGTTCGAGGTCCCGCACGGCGGGCTGACCCTGTGGGCCCGGGCCGGCGGGCTGTCCGGCTCGCGGCTGGCCGAGGTGGGCGAGCGGGTCGGCGTACGCGTCCCCTCGGGCCCCCGGTTCGGTGTGGACGGGGCCTTCGAGGGTTACGTCCGGCTGCCCTTCACCGTCGGCGGGCCGGTGGCCGACGAGGCCGCGGTCCGGCTCGCGGCGGCGGCCCGGCTGGTCGGCACGGGCGCGGGCGGAAGCGGGACCGAGCCCCCGCGCACCTTCGTGGCCTGAGCGGCCCCGGTGTTCTGTCCCGGGGCCGTGGACGGGTGATGCGGGTCCCGGCTGAGGGGCCGTGAACGACCGAAGCCGCTCAGCGGCTCACGGAGCCTCCGCCGGGACCTCCGGGGGCCGGTCCGCGGTGTCGGCCTCCGGTCCCTGCGGCTGTGCCGGGGGCTGGACCTGGAACGACCTGGCCGGGGCGGGCGGCCGGCCGCCCGGGTTGCCGCCGCCCAGGGGCGTCTGCGCGCGGGCCGGCAGCAGCTCCAGGACCGCCTGCCGGTGCGCCGGGTCCGCGTCCTCGTCGTACGGGTCCGGAGCCGCGGGCACCTGAAGGCGGTGCACCGGCCCGAAGCCGAGCCGGGCGTACCCGCGGCCCGGCGGCACCTGCGCGGTCGGGGTGGTGTGCGGCGGCAGCCCCAGCACCTCGCCGATCTGCCGGGCCGGGGCGGGGCCGAGCACGACCCGGGCCCGGGTGTGCTGCCAGACGGCGTCGCCCAGCAGCTCCAGGTGGTCGAACTGCTCGGCCACCACCACCGTGACGTGTGCGGCGCGGCCGTGCCGCAGCGGCACCTGGAGCCGGACGAACAGGTCGGGGGCCCCCTCGGCCGCCGCGGCATGGGCCAGCGCACCGGGCCGGTCCAGCAGGATCCACAGCGGGCGCCGGACGTCCTCGGGGACGGGGCGTCCCGCCTCGCGCGCCCGATGCGTGGCGACGAGGCGGCGCTCGGTCTCGTGCGCGGCCCACTCCAGTGCGGCCAGCGCCCCGGCCGGCCCGCACTCCACGGCCGGTACGCCGCAGCGGCCGGACAGGCAGGCGAACTCGCCGCTGCCGCCGCCCTCCACGACCAGGACCTCGCCGCCGTGCCGCAGTGCCTGGAGGGCGATCGAGCGCAGCAGGGTGGACGTGCCGCTGCCCGGCCGGCCGACGGCCAGCAGGTGCGGCTCGGGGGACCGCGGCCCGGTGCGCCAGATCACCGGCGGCACGTCGCGCTGCTCGCCGCCCTCCACCACGGGCAGGGTGCGCTGCACGCCGTCCGCGTCGGTGAAGCCCAGCACGGTCTCGCCGGGCGAGGTGACGAACGGCTGGGCGGGGATGCCCGTCGGCAGGGGCTCCAGGACCCTCAGGTCCAGCTGGTTGCCCTCCTCGTCCCAGTCGAAGAGGTACTCCCGGCCGCGCCCGGACTTCGCGTGCAGCAGGGCCTCGATCCGGGCCCGGGAGCCGGGCTCGCCGTCCGTGAAGTACGCCGGGTAGCGGATCCGGAGCTGGGTGATCCGGCCTGCTTCGTCGAAGGCGTATCCGCTGAAGGCCTGCTGCCACTCCCCGCCGTGCGCGAAGAGCGGACTGGGGTCCTCCGGGGTGGAGAAGTACGGCACGAGCGCCTGGTAGAGGGAGCCGAGACGCTCGAGCTCGGCGGCGCCGGGCCCGGCCTTGACCGGGGTGCGCTCGCGTCCCTGCCAGGCCGCGGCCGCCATGAGGGCGGCCAGGCCGAGCACCGGCCCGTACGGGACGAGCACGAGGACCAGGATGACGGCGGTGCCCAGGAACAGGGCGGGGCCGCGCTTGTCCTTGGGGGCGGCGGCCCATCTGCGCCGGGCGGCCGCGGCCAGGATGCGCAGGCCGCGCCCGATGACCAGGAGCGGATGGAGGACGTCCGTGGCACTGACGGCGGCCGTTCGGGCGAACTCGCGTCCCCGGGCGGGCGACAGGATGCCGCTGCCGAAGAGGCGGGGGAGTGGGCGCCGGGCCACGGGCGTCTCCTGGATCTGCGGTGGGGCGGGGGCGGCTAGAGCTTGATCCCGCCGAGCAGGCTCGCGAGGCTCGCCGTGCTCGCCGTGATGCTGGGGGCGATGGCGGAACCGGCGAGGAAGAACCCGAACAGCGCGCAGACGAAGGCGTGGCTGAGCTTCATCCCGTCCTTCTTGAAGAAGAGGAAGGCGATCACACCGAGCAGGACGACGCCCGAAATGGAGAGGATCATGAGAGTTTCTCCTGGTGAGTGGGGACAGTCACCATCAGTTGTCCCAGGCTCACAGGAAGTATCAATGCGATAAAAGGTGCGTACGGGTGAAATTCCTGTTCTTTCACTTGACCGGCTCAGCCCGAGGGGTGAACCGGCCCTCCGCGGGGCGTCCCTGCCGGCCGGCGGGCGCCCGTGCCGTGGACGCGGACCCCGTCGGCGCAGGTCGGGGCGCTACCCTGGCGATTCACCCGAATGGACGCGCACGGAACCCGGCGCCCGGAGCCGACGGCCCCGGAGCCGGCGAGTACGGGGCCGACGAGTGCGGAGCCGGCGAGTACGGGGCCGACGAGTGCGGAGCCGGCGGACAGGGAGCCGGTGCGCACGTGAGCAACGAGTGGAAGGCGGAACGCGACCGATGAGCGAGCACCAGCCCACCGACAGGGGCCCCGAGGACGCCCCCGACGCGGACGTCATCGAGCTGGCCAGCAAGGTCTTCGACCTCGCCCGCCAAGGCGAGACCGCCCTGCTCGCCGCCTACCTCGACGCCGGCGTCCCGGCCAACCTCACCAACGACCGCGGCGACACCCTCGTCATGCTGGCCGCCTACCACGGCCACGCCGACACCGTCACCGCACTGCTCCAGCGCGGTGCCGAGGCCGACCGCGCCAACGACCGCGGCCAGACCCCGCTCGCCGGAGCGGTCTTCAAGGGGGAGGAGGCCGTCATCCGCGCCCTCCTCGCCGCTGGCGCCGACCCGCACGCCGGGACCCCCTCCGCCGTGGACACCGCGCGCATGTTCGCCAAGGCGGACCTGCTCGAACTTTTCGGAGTCAAGTAGTCCGCTTTCGGTCGTGACCTGGCATGGTGTGACCCGGCACCGACCTCATGGCTTGGTCACGGCGGCCGTAAATGTGGTCGCGGCGCACAAAGCGGCTGGGTCATCATGGCGTCGGATTCGATTCGCGAGCACGGCGGACGGGCAGGAGGGGGCAGGACACGACGACCGTGTCCCGGCCCACCCCCTGCGGAACCCCCCCGGCCGGCCCTGGTCGCGAAGCACCGACGAGAGTGAGAAGGCAATGGTCTACATCGAGCGGAACAAGACGACGGCGGACGTCCTCACATGCTGTTACGCGGCCCTGTGAATCCCGATTCCCGGTTGCGTCCCCAGCTTGATTTGAGGCCATTCCCATGTTCGAACCAGTCATAGCGCCAAGCGGCACCCTGCTCGGGCTCCTCCAGCGGGGCCGCGGCGACGGCACCCTGCACGCACTCGCGGCCCCCCGGGCCGAGGCCCTCCAGGCCCTCAACCAGTGCGTGCTCCGTGACCCGCGCCAGGACTGGCAGGTGGAGAACCGCTCCCTGTACTACGCCCGCCTGTACCTGGACCTCGACGGTCTCCTGGGCGAGATCGAGAGCCACCTCTTCAGCGCCGACGACCTCGTCGACGACAGCGATCACCGGACCGGCCTCGCCCTGTCCGTCCTGGGCCACCTGGCCTCGTACGGACGCGACGACGCACTCATCCTGCTGCGCCGGTACGCCGCCTCCGGCGCCAACTGGGCCTGGGCCCTCGACGAGCTCGCCCTGCGCGACGACGACGAGGGCCTGCTGTCCCTGGCCGCGCCCGTGCTCGCCCGCTTCCCCGCCACGGCGGAGGGCGAGGCGCGGCTGGCCGCTACCGTCCGCGACGCCTACGAGCCCCGCCCCTGGCGCCTGTGGGAGGAGACCGCCGAGTACGGCGCCCGCCTCGGCGCGGCACGCCGCCAGGGCTCCTTCGACCGCTGGCAGCGCCAGCTCACCCCCCACGGCCCCCGCCCCGGCTGGGGCGTCCAGGCCGTCTTCGACTGGGCCGCCGACGGCCTGCGCCGCGGCACCCCGTTGCACGTGCCCGCCGCGCGCTGTCTCGCCGCCGTGGCCTCCCCCGAGGACCGCGGCACCATCCTCGCCGCGGCCGCCGGCGCCGCCGGCCCCGCCGCCCGGGCCACCGCCCTGCACCACCTCGTCCTCGCCGAGCCGGAGAACCCGGTCGTCCTGGACCTCATCGAGGCCGCCGCCGACGAACCCGCCGTCGCCGCCTACGAACGCATGACCGGCCCCGCCGCCCTCGACCGGGCCCGCAGCTGGATCCAGCGCCCCGACGCCCTCGGCGAGGCCGCCGCCGCCCTCCTCGCCGCCCACGGCGAAACCGAGGACGCAGGCCTGGTCCTCGGCGCCCTCCGCTCCACCGTCCGCGGCTCCGGCCCGGACTCCCCCCGCCTGTACGCCCTGGTCGACGGCGCCGGCCGGCTCTCCATCGGCTGCGCGGCGCCCGTGCTGCGGCACATCTACCGCGAGACGGCCTCCTCCCACCTCCGCGGCCGCGCGGCCCGCGCCCTCGCGGGCACGGACCCCACCTTCGCGTCGGGCTTCGCGGTGGAGTGCCTGTGGGACTGCGAGGAGACCACCCGCGAGGTGGCGGCCCTCCACGCGGAGACCGCCGACGCCCGCGTCGCCCCGAGGCTCCGCCGCCTTGCCTCCGATCCGGCGGAGGAGGAGGACGTCCAGTCCGCCGTCCGCAGCCGCATCGCCCCGGAGACGGCCCTGTAGCAGCACCCCGGCCCCACGCCGCCGTCATGGGCGGTGCCCGCCCGACAAGGCGGGCACCGCCCATGCGCGTCCAGCGGGGCGGGAGTGAGGGGTGGGAGTGAGGGGTGGGGCCGAGCGGAGCGAGAGGGGAGGGGCGGGGGCAGGAGCGGGAGCGGGGCGGGGGCAAGAGCAGGGCGGGGGCGAGAGCAGGGCGGGAGCGGGAGCAGGAGCAGGGCGGGAGCAGGAGCAGGAGCAGGAGCAGGGTCGAACGGCCCGCGGTCGGGAACGACCCGCGAGGCGGGAGCCGAGGGGCGGGGGCATGATCGACCGGCGTCGGAGGAGTATCCGGGGGTTTCCCGGCGGCCCATTGTCCTTCCGGTTCGGGCCGGCCGGTCAAGGGCGCTCCTCCTTCGTCGTCGCGTCGCTTCGCGATGTCGCTGCTCTCCACCCTTGACAGTCCGACCCGCCCCGGAATGCCAACAGACTGCCGGGAAACCCCCGAAGGATGGCCAGGGGGACCCTTCAGGGACGGCCCGTCAGAGAAGCGGGCCCCTGCTGCGGCTTGCCGCGCCCCCTGCGCCCGGGACTGACGGGCTTGGTCGGCGCCGGGGCCCGGGCACGAAAAAGCCGTTCGCGGAACGGATATGGGGGCCGCTCGCGGTCGGAGTGGGGCCAACCTGCACGGAATGTCGATCAGAAGCCCATCGGGACACCCAGCCGCCCCAGATCGCTACGCGCTCCTCATCGCTCGGCGGCCGACCGCCGTCCGGGGCGGGGAACGCGGCAGATCGCTGGGCACGTCCCCTTCCTCAGCGACTCGACTGACGATCGTCCCGGGCAGGGAACGCGACAGTTCGCTACGCGCTCCTCACCCCTCGGCGGCCGACCGCCGTCCGGGGCCGGGGGCAAGCAGATCGCTATGCCCTGTGTCCGACGGCCGTCCCGAGCAAGCGGTACGCGAGAACGCGCCTTAACGCGTTCGGCTCGGTGTCTGGCTGCTGGAGCAGGCAGCAGGCGCGATGTCGGCTACAAGCCCATTTCTCGGCCCTGACGGCCGTCAGTCGCTGAGACATGGGGAGTACGTAGCAATCTGCTGCGCTTCCCGGCCCCGGACGGCGGCAAGCCGCTGAGACATGGAGAGCAGGTAGCAATCCGGGGCGCTTCCCGGCCCCGGACGGCCGTCAGTCGCCGAGCAGAGAGGAGCGCGTAGCGATCTGGGGCGTGTGGTGTGTGCCGCCGGGCCTCTGGTCGACAGTTCCTGCAGGGTCGGCCTGCCCCGCTCCTGACCGCGCCCGCCGGTCCCGGACGCAGGGGGCGCGGCAAGGCGCAGCCGCGGCCCGCTTCTCTGATGGGCCGTTTCCGGCTTCTCTGCCCCCTGGCCATCCTTCGGGGCTTCCCGGCAGTCTGTTGGCATTCCGGTTCGGGCCGGCCCGTCAAGGGTGGCCGAAGGCCATCGCGAAGCGACGCGACGACGAAGGAGGAGCGCCCTTGACGGGCCGGCCCGAACCGGAAGGACAATAAGCGGCCGGGAAACCCCGTACACCTCACGGAGCCTGCCGTGAGGTCGCTCCGTCCCAGCCTCCCCCCGCCTCCCCTCGCCTCACCCCGGCCACCCTGCCCCCGGTCACCCCCTCGCGGGGCTCACCACGCCTGCCTCACGAACCGCACCGGAACCCCCGGCCGGGCCTGCGCCGCGGCATCCAGCGCCGGGCCCGGCGGGACCACGCCCACCACCGGGTAGCCGCCTGTCACCGGGTGGTCCGCCAGGAACACCACCGGCAGCCCGTCCGGCGGCACCTGCACCGCGCCCAGCACCATGCCCTCGCTCGGCAGCTCCCCGGCGCGGGCGCGGGCCAGCGGCGCCCCTGCATCCGTGCGCAGCCCGATCCGGTTCGACGCCGGAGACACCCGGTACGCCGAACGCCACAGCGCGGCGAGCGAAGCCGGCGCGAACCAGTCCGCCCGCGGGCCCGGGCGGAGCGGCAGCACCAGCTCCGCCGGAGCCCCCGGCACCGGCAGCACGTCCGCCCCGCACACCGGATCCGGCCCGGCCGGTCCCACCGGCAGCACGGTCCCGCCCGCCGGCGCGGCCGGGCCCAGCCCCGACAGCAGGTCCGTCGAGCGACTGCCCAGCACCGGCGGCACGGCGAAGCCGCCCCGCACGGCCACGTAGCTGCGCACCCCCGACTCCGCCCGGCCCACCTCCAGCACCGCCCCCGCCGGGACCGGGACCGGCGCCCCCCAGGCCACCGGGCGGCCTGCCACCCGTACCGCGCAGGGCGCGCCCGTGACCGCCACCGTCACCGCACCCGCGGACCCGGCCCGCAGCCCCACCCCGTCCAGGGTGGTCTCCAGGACGGCCGCGTCCGGCGGATTGCCCACCAGCCGGTTGGCCAGGGCGTACGCGGCCGCGTCCAGCGCGCCCGACCTCGGCACCCCCAGGTGCGCGTACCCGGGCCGGCCCGCGTCCTGGACCGTGGTCAGCGCCCCCGGCCGGACCACCTCCAGCGCCCTTGCGCCGCTCACCCGGCCGCCTCCTCGAACCGCACCCGCACCCCCGGCGCGAAGAGGGCCGCCGGCTCCCGCGCCGGATCCCACAGCACCGCGTCCGCGGTGCCGACCAGCCGCCAGCCGCCGGGGGAGGAGCGCGGGTACACCCCGGCGTACTCGCCCGCCAGCGCCAGCGAACCCGCCGGGACCGCGGTGCGCGGCGTCTCCCGCCGGGGCAGGTGGAAGCGCTCCGGCAGCCCGGTCAGGTACCCGAACCCGGGCGCGAACCCGCAGAACGCCACCCGGAAGACGACCGACCCGACGACCTCCGCCACCTCCCGCTCCCGCATCCGCCACAGCCCGGCCACCTCCGCCAGGTCCGGCCCGTCGTACCGCACCGGGACGCTGACCAGCGGCCCCTCCGCCTCCGCGAGCGGCGGCACCTCCCAGCGCACGATCCGCTCCGCCAGCGCCCGCGGCTCCCGCACCCCGTCCAGCAGGACCGTCCGCGCGGCCGGTACGACGTCCCGCACGGGCCCCAGCCCGCCCGCGTCGCGCCGGCGCAGCACCTCGGCGTGGAGCGCGGCCGCCTCCGCCGCCGAGTCCAGCTCGACCAGCACCGCCTCGCCGCCTGCCACCAGGGCCCTCACGCGAAGGCCTCCACCCGCACGCCCGCCGCGTCCAGGGCCTGCCGCACGCGCCGCGCGAGCCCGGCCGCCCCCGGGGTGTCCCCGTGCAGGCACAGCGAGCGCGCCGACACCGCGATCCGCGAGCCGTCCGCGGCCGCCACCGCGCCGTCGGCGGCCAGGGCCGCCGCCCGCGCGACCACCGCGTCCGGGTCGTGCAGCACCGCCCCCGGCTCCCCGCGCGGCACCAGCGTCCCGGCCGGCGTGTACGCCCGGTCCGCGAACGCCTCCGCGACGGGCGTCAGCCCGGCCGCCTCCGCCGCGCTCAGCAGCAGCGACCCCGGCAGGCCCAGCACCGGCAGGTCGCCCTCCGGCCCCGCCGCCGTACGGACACCGGCGACGACCGCGGCCGCCTGACCGGCGTCGTGCACGGTGCGGTTGTACAGCGCGCCGTGCGGTTTCACGTACGACACCCGGGAGCCGGCCGCCCGCGCGAACACCTCCAGCGCCCCGATCTGGTAGGCGATCTCGTCCGCCAGCTCGTCCGCCGGCACGTCCATCGCGCGCCGCCCGAAGCCCGCCAGATCGCGGTACGAGACCTGCGCGCCGATCCGCACCCCCCGCTGCGCGGCCAGCTCGCACACCCGGCGCATGATGGACGGGTCCCCGGCGTGGAAGCCGCAGGCGACGTTCGCGCTGGTCACGACGGACAGCAGGGCTTCGTCCTCGGTGAGCGCCCAGCGCCCGAACCCCTCACCCAGGTCGGCATTGAGATCGATCAGGGGTGTGGTCATGGAAGCCATGGCGTGAGCCTAGAGCAGGCCCGCCCGGTGCGGCGGCCCCCCTGCGGCCTGTGCTGCGGGCCCTGCTGGGGGCGCCGTCCGCGGGCGCCGGCCGCGGCGCACCCCGGTCGGGGACCGACCGGATCACGCCGAACCATGCCGTTTGGGCTGTTGTCCCTGTCAGCGCCTAATCTTTGTCCGTGACTCTCCCTGCCCCGGCGAAGACCCCTCCGTCCCCGGCGCCGGGCCCGGCCGCCGACGAGGGCCTGGCCCGGCGGCTGCGCGCGCTCGCCTGCACCGCCCCGCTCCATGACCTCGACGTACGCAAGGCCAACCTCGCCGGCGAGTACGGGATCTACGCGATGGCCGAAGTCGCCCTCGCCGCGATCGACCTGGTCACCCTCCACATGGACTTCGACACCGGAGCCGACCACGACCAGATAATGGCCCGGCTGCTGCCGCGCGTGGCCGCCCAGGCCCCCGACCGCCCCACGGCCGAGCACGAGCGCGTCGCCCGCTGGGTCCTCGAGAACCTGATCAACGTCGGCAGCGTCGACCGCGGCTTCCGCGCGATCTACGGCACCTTCGGCCCCGACGGCGTCTACGTCCGCCGCGACTACGACTTCAAACTGCTCGAGGAAGTCCCCGGCCACGGCGGCGCCGTCTACCTGCGCACCACCGACGAGGCCGTCAACGTCCTCGTCGGCGCCCTCGACACCGACGTCACCAGCGCCCAGATCGCCGCCGAGGTCAAACTCGAGGTCCTGGTCAGCCGCGGCCGCCTCGCGGACGCCCAGCTCGCCGCCGAACAGGCCCGGTACCGCACCGTCCAGTACGCCGAGACCCTGCGCCGCACCCTGGAGGCGACCCGGCGCAACGTCCGCGCCGTCGACTGGCTCCAGTTCGTGCCCGACATGATCGAGGAGGCCCTCGACCACGTCGCCGACCGCTACCGGCACGAGAACGCCATCCTGACGAACATCCGCAAGGTCCGAGACGAGGCCGAGGAGCCCGAGAACAAGCGGCGCGCCGCCGAACTCGTCGACATCGTCAAGGACTGCATCCGCCGCCACACCCAGCTCCAGTCGCGGCTGCTCGAAGCCGGCCCGCTGTTCCGCGCCGAGCAGGACCGGCAGGCCTTCGCCGCCCCCGCGCCGCGCTCCGGGATCGACCTCCACGGGCAGCTGGTGGCCCCGCTGCTGCCGCTCCCCGTTGCCGAGGCGACGCGCGTCACCGACGCCTTCTTCGCCTCCGGGACCGGCCTGCGCACCCCCGTCTCCGTACGCGTCGCCGACCTGGTCGACATCCTGCTGACCCCGCCCGTCGAACGGGAGCACCTCGGCGCCGAGATGCCCGAGCCGGACCTCATCGCCACCCCCGACGACAGCCGCTTCAGCGAGGAGCAGCTCGCCGCCGCGACGGAACTCCTGGACCTGCCGCACGACGCCCCGCGCCGCCTGTCCGGCCTGCTCGCCGAGGCCCGCCGCACCGACCCCGACCTGCCCTACCTGGTGGCCCTGCTCGCCGTCCACGCCGCGAGCCCCGCCGTCGGAACGGCGTACCGGCAGGGCGAGGAGCGGCTCCTGTTCGCGGTGGACGACGGCACCGAGCTCGACGACCCCGAGTTCGGCGGCGCCGACCTGATCGTCGGTACCGCCCTGCTCGACGCGGCGGCGATGACCGCGGACCGCACGGAGGCCGCATGACCCCCCGCGGCGGCATCCGGTCCCGCGCCGGCACCCGGCCCCGCACCCCCGCCCCGTCCCGCCCCGTCGTCCCGCACCACCACCGGCCGCACGCCGCCGACCCGGCCGCCCCGCGCGCCCGCACCACCACCGCACACCACGAGAGGCAGTACCCGTGAGCGACCACCACGCCGAGCACCCCGCGTGGAGCGACGCCGACGCCCCGGCAGCGCCGTCCGCCCCGGCCCGCTCACCCATGACCCCCGCAGACGCCGCCGACGCGGCCCGGCTCGTCGCCTTCGGACTCCAGCCCAAGCTGCTGCCCGCCCGCGACGCCGAATACGCCGAACTGCTGCGCCGCTACCGCGAGGACCCCGCCTTCGGCCGCCTCGCCGACGCCGTCGCCACCGGCCTCGGGCTCATCGTCCTGGAGGTGTCCCCGCGCGCCGGCATGGCCGTCGCCGCCGGCGAGGACTCCGTCTTCGCCGTCCGCATGGGCGACTACGCCCGCCGTACCACGGCCGACTCCGGCGACCGCTTCCTGCACGGCCTCGCCCACCTCGCCCTCGCCGCCCTCGCCTTCCCCCGTCCCGAGGACCTCGCCGACGACGGCTACATCGGCCGCGTCACCGTCAACGGCGTCGACGCCTTCGTCCGCCAGGCCTGCCGCCGCCTCGAGGAACGGGCCGAGGAGACCGGCGAGAACACCGACCCGGCCACCGACGCCCCCGGCCTGGAAGCCGCCTGGCGCGTCTACGCCCGCCGCAGCGCCACCGGCGCCACCAAGGACGCCCGCCGCCTCGCCGGCTCCACCACCGGCATCATCGGCAAGGCCGCCGCCTTCCTGACGGACTCCGGCTTCCTCCAGCGCACCGGCGACGACGCCGGCGGCACCTACCGCACCACCCCCCGCTACCAGCTCCAGGTCCGCGACATGGCGGGCAGCGCGGCCATGGCCGAACTCCTGGAACTCGGCGTGGTCCCCGTCAGCGACGGCACCGCCAGCCTCCTCCCGCCGCCCGAGGGCGACGACCTGGAGCTCGCCCCCGACGCCGGCCTGCCCTTCCACGCCTGAGCCCCGCGCTCGCCCGGGCCCCGCCCCCCCGCCGCACATCCCGTACCGCCCACCAGACACCACGAGAGCCCCGCCGCCATGTACGAGCTGTCCCGGATCCGCCTCTACTCCATCGGGCCCGCCGGCGCACGCTACGCCGACACCGTGCTCGACCTGCGCGGAGTCGGCGAGCCGGTGCCCCACCCGGCGCCCACCCAGGCGGAGTTCTTCCAGGACGAGCCCGTCGGCCCGCCGCGCCGCCCCGCCCCCGCCGGCGTGCTCTTCCTGGAGAACGGCGGCGGCAAGTCCGTCCTGCTCAAACTGATCTTCTCGGTGATGCTGCCCGGCCACCGCAACACCCTCGGCGGCGCCAGCTCCGGCGTGCTGCGCAAGTTCCTGCTCGCCGACGACTGCGGCCACGTCGCCCTGGAATGGCAGCACACCCTGACCGGCGAATGCGTCGTCGTCGGCAAGGTCAGCGAATGGCGCGGCCGCCAGGTGTCCAACGACCCCCGCAAGTTCGCCGAGGCCTGGTACTCCTTCCGCCCCGGCCCCGGCCTCAGCCTCGACAACCTGCCCGTCGCCGAGTCCACCGCCGTCCGCCCGCCCGTCGAGGGCGCCTCCGGAGCCCAGGGCCGCCGCCGCACCATGAAGGGCTTCCGCGACGCCCTCACCGAGGCCGGCAAGGCGTACCCGCACCTCGAGGTGTACTTCGAGGAGATCCACGACCGCTGGAACGAGCACCTCACCGAACTCGGCCTCGACCCCGAACTCTTCCGCTACCAGCGCGAGATGAACGCCGACGAGGGCGAGGCCGCCGGCCTCTTCGCGGTCAAGAAGGACTCCGACTTCACCGACCTCCTGCTGCGCGCCGTCACCGACACCCGCGACACAGACGGCCTCGCCGACCTCGTCCACGGCTTCGGCAACAAGCTCGGCCGCCGCGCCGAGCTCATGGCGGAACGGGACTTCACCGCCGGCTCCGTGGACCTCCTCACCAAGATCGTCGAGGCTGCGGAGACCCGCTCCCGGCTCCGCGACATCCACGCCGGAGCCGAGCGCCGCACCCGCACCCTCGCCCGGCGGCTGTCCGCGCGCGCCGCCGAGGAACGCGGCCGCGCCGCCGACCTCGCCCAGCGCGTCACCGGCGCCGCCCACGCCGTCACCGCCGCCGAGGCCGCCCGGGACCGCAGCGCCGCCATCGCCGCCGAACTCGCCTACCGGCACGCCTCGCTGGCCCTGACCGTCGCCGACAAGGCCGCCACCGCCCAGCGCCGCGAACTCCTCGAGGCCCGCACCCTGCACGCCGCTTGGCAGGCCGCCGAGATCGTGCTGCGCCACCGCGCCGCCGCCGACCGCTCCGCCCGCGTCGCCGCCGCCATCCTGGAGGCCGAGCGGGACGCCGCCCCGGCCCTCGCCGCCCGTGCCTCGGCCGCCGCCGCCCTCGTACGGGCCCTGCACACCGCCGCCGAACAGGGCGAGAACGTCGCCAACGAGGAGGAGGAACGCTCCGCCGCCCTCCAGGCCGCCGGTGAGGCCGCCCACCGCGACGCCACCGCCGCCGCCACCGCCGCCCAGCGAGCCCGCAGCGAGGCCGAACACCTGCGGGCCCGCCTCGCCGAGGTCCAGCAGGAGACCGCCGAGGCCGTCCGCGCCGGCTGGCTCGACGACTCCGCGCCCGACGCCGACCCGGCCCGCGCCGCCCTCGCCGCCAGCGACGCCGAAACCGTCGCCGTCGCCGCCTGGGACGAGGCCCGCGACGCCGCCCGCACCGCCGCCGACGCCGCCCGGGAGGCCGCCGCCGCGGAATCCCGCGCCGAACTCACCGCCGCCCGCGCCGCGGACGCCGCGGCCGCCGCCGAGGCCGCCCACGCCGCCGAGCAGCTGGCCGCCGCCTCCCTGGCCGAGTCCCCCCGCCTCGCCGAACTCCTCGGCCTCCCGTCCTCCGCCCGGCCCGCCACCGTCCCCCGCCCGCGCGGCGCGGACGGCACCCCGGCCGCCGCCACCGACACCGACCCGGCCCACGACCCGGCCTCCGGCGGACTCTCGGCCGCCGATCTCGACCGGAACGCCGAGGACCTCCGCACCCTCCTCGCCGACGCCGTCGCCTCCGCCGAACGCCAGCTCTTCGACCTGCGCACCGCCGCCGCCGACGACGCCCGCATCCTCGGCGCCCTCGGCGACGGCGGCCTCCTGCCGCCCGGCCCCGACGTCCTCGCCACCGTCGAATACCTCGGCGAGCACGGGATCCCCGCCCTGCCCGGCTGGCGCTACCTCGCCCAGTCCGTCGACCCCGCCGACCACGCCGCCGTCCTCGCAGCCCGCCCCGAACTCGTCGACGGCGTCATCATCACCGACCCCGACACCCACTCCCGGGCCCGCGAGGTCCTCGGCGGCGCCGCCCTGCTGCCCCGCTCCACCGTCGCCGTCGGCACCGCCGCGGCCCTCCTCGCCCCCGTCCCCCCGGCCGGCGCCGACCCGGCCGGCAGCGCCTCCGGCATCTTCATCGTCCCGCCGAACCCGGCCATGCACGACGAGCACGCCGCCGACGAGGAACGCCAGGCCCTGCGCGCCCGCGCCACCGCGCGCGACACCGAGATCCGCGACCTCGCCGCCCGCCTCGCCGGCGACCGGGAACTCGCCGCCCGGCTCGCCTCCTGGCGCACCGGCTGCCCGCCCGGCCGCCTCACCGAACTCGCCGAGCAGGCCACGGCCGCCCGCACCTTCGCCGAGGAGGCCGACGCCGAACTCGCCGAGGCCCGCACCGCCCGCGCCGAGGCCGAGGAGGCCGCCGCCGACGCCGCCCGCGTCCGCGACGAGCGCCAGGACGCCGCCCAGCGCGCGCGCCGCGCCGCCGACGCCCTCGCCGGCCTCGCCTTCCGCCTGCGCGAACGCGCCGGCTGGCAGGCCAAGGCCCGCGAACTCGCCGACGAGGCAGCCGAGTGCGAGGCCCGCGCCGATATCTGCCTCGACCGGGCCCGCGCCGCCGACGAGGACCGCCGCGCCGCCCAGCGCGCCGCCGACGACGCCCGCCGCACGGCCCGCGCCCTGCGCGCCGAACGGGCCGAGATCGCCGGCGCCCCCGAAACCCTCCCCGAGGACGAGACCGCCGCCCAGGACGGCCAGCGCCCGCTGCCCGACCTCCGCGAGGCCTACCGGGCCGCCTCCCGGCTCTACGAGAAGGTCGGCGTCGGCGCCGACCTGCGCGCCGAACAGGCCCGTGCCGAGAGCGACGAGAGCGCCGCCCTCGCCGAACTCGACCGGCTCACCAACAAGGTCCGCACCCGCGCCGCCCAGCTCCTCGAAGGCACCGACGGCGCCGACGGCCCCTCCCGCCAGGCCGCCGCCGCCCGCGCCGAGGCCCTCGTCCAGATGCTGGAGAGCCGCGCCTCCACGGCCAGTGAGCAGCTCGGCAGGCTCCGCGGCGAGGCCGAACGGCACGCACCCGCCGACGGCGAGGCCCACACCGACCTGCCCGAGGAGATGATCCCCGAGGACGTCGAACAGGCCCAGGTACTGCTGCGCACCGCCACCGCGCAGCTCGCCGCGCACACCGCCGCCGTGGAAGCGGCCCGCGCCGCCCACACCGACCTGCTGCGCGCCCACCGCGCCGCCGAGGACGGCGCCGGCGGCTTCGACGAGACCGCCGCCCTCCTGCGGGACCTGCTGCGCGACCACACCCCGCACGAGGACGAGCAGGAGCCGACCGCCCACCCCGGCACCCTGGAGGAGGCCCGGCAGTCCGCCGCCGAGACCCGCCGCTCGCTGCGCGCCGCGGCCGCGGACCTCTCCGCCGCCGAGGCCGCCGTCCGCGAGGCGAGCGACATCCTCGTCCGGCACGCGAACGCGAACCGCTACGAGCAGGTACGCACCCCCGCGCGCCAGCAGATCCGCGAACTGCCCGCCTCCGCCCTGCCCGAGCACGCCGCGGCCTGGGCGGCCGCCTTCGCGCCCCGCCTGCGCGTCCTCACCGACGAGCTCGCCCAGCTGGAACGCAACCGTGACAGCATCGTCGACCGGCTCCGCGGACTGGTGGAGTCCGCCCTGGCCACCCTGCACTCCGCCCAGCGGCTCTCCCGCCTCCCCGAGGGCCTCGGCGAATGGTCGGGCCAGGAGTTCCTGCGCATCCGCTTCGAGGAACCCGACCAGGCCACCCTCACGGAACGCCTCGGCGAGGTCATCGACGACGCCACCCGCTCGGCGGTCAAGAAGAACGCCGCCTTCGGCGAGGGCCGCCGCGACGGCATGTCCCTGCTGCTCCACGGAGTCCAGGCAGCCCTGGAACCCAAGGGCGTCGCGGTGGAGATCCTGAAGCCGGACGCCGTGCTGCGCGCCGAGCGCGTCCCCGTCGGCCAGATGGGCGACGTCTTCTCCGGCGGCCAGCTGCTGACCGCCGCGATCGCGCTGTACTGCACCATGGCGGCGCTGCGCAGCAACGACCGCGGCCGCGACAAGCACCGCCACGCGGGCACGCTGTTCCTCGACAACCCCATCGGCCGCGCCAACGCCACCTACCTGCTGGAACTCCAGCGGGCCGTCTCCGACGCGCTCGGCGTCCAGCTGCTGTACACCACCGGCCTGTTCGACACGACGGCCCTCGCCGAGTTCCCGCTGGTCATCCGGCTGCGCAACGACGCGGACCTGCGGGCCGGCCTGAAGTACATCAGCGTCGAGGAGCACCTGCGCCCCGGCCTGCCCCAGCCGTCCGCCGAGGGCGAGACGATCCACGGCGAGATCACGGCGACCCGCATGTTCCGCCGCACCGGCGCGGCCACCTGACCACCCGCGCCCCCGCCCGCGGGCCGGCCTGCCCGGCCCGCGCGCGGCACCGGGCCCGTCAGCCGACGGGCCGGCCGGGCGCGCCCGGCACGGTCGGGCCCCGCCGCCCCTGCGGCCGGGCGGCGGCTCAGCCCCGGCCGGCCGCCCCGTAGCGGGAGTCCGCGGCCGCGGACGGCCACGCGGCCGGCGGCCTGCCGTTCCGCGGTATTCGGTCGGCCGACCGGGCCGCCCGCCGAGCCCGGCGCGCCTCGCGCCGCGAGCTCCGCGCCGTGCTGCTCGGCTCCGACACGACCCCGTGCCGCTGGTTCCACATCTGCCGCGTGATCAACACGTCCAGTACGGACCACGTCGCCACCACGGTCCCGGCTATCGACGCGAGTGCCATCGGGAAGGCCAGCCAGGAACCGGTGAGCGTGAGGAAGAAGGTGATCGTCGCCCCGGTCAGCGTGACGGCCACGATCAGCACCGCCCGCACCGCCGACGCCCGCACCGGATCCGGCAGCCGTCGCCGCCCGACCGGCTCCTCCTGCCACAGCGACGGCCTCGGCGCACCCGGGCCCGCGCCCCCGGCCGCCCCCGCGCCGGCGCCCTGTCCGGCTTCCGCGCCCGTGCCCTCGTACATCCCCATGGCCCGCGCCCTCCCCTCCGCACTGCCGGTGATGTCTACCCGGCCGCCCCCGGCCGAACGACCCCTGCCCGACGAATCCCCTCGAACAGGTAGACGTACGACGACGCCGAGAGATTCCCGCATCGCGGACTTCCTCCCACCCCGCCGATCCCCGCCGAGCCCGCCGGAACAAAGAATTCCAGCCATCCGTCACCTCGGTGGAACCGCGGCCCCACGGAGTGTCATCTGCCACATAACGGGCCGCACTTGACCGGAAGTATCGGACAACTCGTGATCTTCGCCAAGGCGTCCGGCCGAAAACGTCCGGACACGCCTTCGAAGCCGTCGGGCGGCAGTAGTAGGCTCACGCCGTTTGAACGACGGAACACCAATTCCCTGTACGGGGGTTGATCTGGGGGAGGCTGGGGGAGGCCATGCGGCTTCGCGGGAAGTCCATCCGCCGGAAGATCGTGGCGCTGCTGCTCGTGCCGCTCGTCTCCCTCACCGCGCTCTGGGGTTTCTCCACCGTCGTCACCGGCCGCGAGGCCCTCCAACTCCTCGACGTCGCCTACGTCATCGACAAGGTCGGCTACCCCATCGAGGACGTCGTCCGCGTCCTCCAGAAGGAACGCCGCCAGACCCTGGTCGTCATCGGCGACCCCCGCGCCTCCGCCGCCACCACCGAACTCGCCAAGCGGCGCGCCGCCACCGACGAACTCGTCGACCGCATCGGCAAGAACGCCAAGGACCCCGAGGTCGCCGAGGAACTCACACCCCCGGCCGCCCAGCGGCTGGACTCCATCCTCGACGCCTTCCACGGCATCGGCGCCCTGCGCCGCTCCGTCGACCAGAACACCCTCGACCCCAACCAGGCGCTCGAGCTCTACAGCCGCCTCGTCGACCCCTGCTACGACTTCCTCATGAACCTCCACGCCCTGGAGAACGTGGAGATGGACAAGCAGGGCCGCGCCCTCGTCGGCATCACCCGCGCCCGCGAGACGCTCTCCCGCGAGGACGCCGTCATCGCCTCCGCCCTCGCCGCCCGCAACGTCGGCACCGCCGACCTCCGGCACGTCTCGGACTTCGCCGCCAACCGCAACCTGCTCTACGACTTCAACCTCGCCATCCTCCCCGCCGCCGACCGGGAGATATTCGAGCAGTACTGGAAAGGCCCCCAGACCAAGCCGCTGCGCGACGCCGAGGAGCGGTTCCTCGCCGGCGGCGCCGGAAAGAACCTGCGCAGCCTCACCCCCGCCCAGTGGGACGAGGCAGCGAACAAGGTCCTCGACGACCTCGCCGCCATGGGCACGGCCGCGGGCGACCGCTACCAGAAGCGGGTCGAGCCCGTCGCCATGGGCGTCCTCCTCCAGGCGGCCGTCGCCGGCATCCTCGGCTTCCTCGCCCTCCTCACCTCCGTGATCCTCTCCGTGCGCATCGGCCGCGACCTCGTCCGCGACCTGTCCCGGCTGCGCAAGGAGGCCCACGAGGTATCCGGCGTCCGGCTGCCCGCCGTCATGCGCCGCCTCGCCGCCGGCGAACACGTCGACGTCGAGACCGAGGCGCCCCGCCTGGAGTACGAGAAGGACGAGGTCGGCCAGGTCGGCCAGGCCCTCAACACCCTCCAGCGCGCGGCCGTCGAAGCCGCCGTCAAGCAGGCCGAACTCCGCAAGGGCGTCTCCGAGGTCTTCGTCAACCTCGCCCGCCGCAACCAGGTGCTCCTGCACCGCCAGCTGACCCTGCTCGACACGATGGAACGGCGCACCGAGGACGCCGAGGAACTCGCCGACCTCTTCCGCCTCGACCACATGACCACCCGCATGCGCCGCCACGCCGAGGGCCTCGTGATCCTCTCCGGCGCCGCCCCCTCCCGCCAGTGGCGCAAGCCCGTCCAGCTCATGGACGTCGTCCGCGCCGCCGTCGCCGAGGTGGAGGACTACGAGCGCATCGAGGTACGCCGCCTGCCGCGCCTCGGCATCGCCGGCCCCGCCGTCGCCGACGTCACCCACCTCGTCGCCGAGCTCCTCGAGAACGCCACCGTCTTCTCGCCCCCGCACACCGCCGTCCAGGTCCACGGCGAGCACGTCGCCAACGGCTTCACCCTGGAGATCCACGACCGCGGCCTCGGCATGAACCCCGAGGCCCTGCTCGACGCGAACCTCCGGCTCGCCGAGACCCCCGAGTTCGAGCTCTCCGACACCGACCGCCTCGGCCTGTTCGTCGTCAGCCGCCTCGCCCAGCGCCACAGCATCAAGGTGGTCCTCCAGCCCAGCCCGTACGGGGGCACCACCGCCGTGGTCTTCCTCCCCGCCGCCCTGCTGACCGAAGCCCCCGACACCAACGGCACCGGCCTCCGCGTCGGCGACGGCAAGCACGGCAGGCCCGGCACCGCGCCCGGCGCCGCCGGCAAGCGGCCCGCCCGCACGGCCCCGACGGCCCTGCGGCACGGCCCCGCCGCCGGCCGCCCCCTGCGCTCCGGCGAACGCCGCCCGGTCGAGCTGGAGGCCCCCCTCGGCGCGGTCGGCCTCGACGGTCCCGACAGCCCCGCCGCCCTGGACGAGATGACCACCGGCCTCGGCGGACGCACCGGCGCCGGCGGCCGCCCCGCCATGGCCACCCTCGACGACGAGACCCCGCCCCACGGCACCCCGCGCAGCGCCCTGCTGGGCCTGCGCCCCGCCGACCGGTCGCACCCCGACCGCAGGACGACCCGCGACCGCGACCGCGACCGCGAACGCGAACGGGATCCGCTGGCCCCCACCGGCCCGGTCCGGCTCGACAGCCACCGCTCCGACCCGCTGCGCGGCTCCCGCCCGGACGGTGCCCGGGGCTCCGGCCCCGTGCCGCTGCCGCGCCGCCGCCCCACCCCGACGCTCGTCGCCGAACACGGCCGCCGGGTGGAGCCCCGCCCGGTCTCCGCGGTCCCGCAGAACCCGCGGCCCGCGGGCGAGCCCGAGCCGGCGCCCGGGCAGGCCACCGGCCCCGGCGGGCTGCCCAAGCGCATCCGCCAGGCCAGCCTGGCGCCCCAGCTGAAGAAGAAGACCCCGGGCGCGGCAGCCGCCGAAGCCGCCGCGGACCCGTTGGCCGACCGGGACGCCGAGGAAGTACGTACGCGCATGTCCGCACTCCAGCGAGGCTGGACGGCGGGCCGCAAGCAGCAGGCACAGCAGCAGCCCGAGGCCGGGACGGGCACCAGCGCCGCCACCGGTCCCGCGCACAAGAGCGAGAACGAGAACGAGGGGGACGGTCGATGACCGCACCGCAGACCGGCAACGACACCCGGAGCCGCGGCTCCGGTCAGCTCAACTGGCTGCTCGACGAACTCGTCGACCGGGTCGGCAGCATCCGCAAGGCAGTGATCCTCTCCGGGGACGGCCTGCCCACCGGCAGCTCCAAGGACCTGACCCGCGAGGACAGCGAGCACCTGGCCGCCGTGGCCTCCGGCTTCCACAGCCTCGCCAAGGGCGTCGGCCGCCACTTCGACTCCGGCGGTGTCCGCCAGACCGTGGTCGAACTGGACGAGGCCTTCCTCTTCGTCATGGCCGCGGGGGAAGGCAGCTGCCTGGCCGTGCTCTCGGACGCCGACTCCGACGTGGGGCAGGTCGCGTACGAGATGACCTTGATGGTCAAGCGGGTGGGCGACCACCTGTCGACCGCACCGCGCTCCGGGCTGCCAGCCGGGGGGTGAAACGGACGGTATGAGCGATCCAGGCCAGGACCACCCGGACTACCGGGACCAGCCGGACCACACTGACCACGGGGACTACCGGGATTACGGGGTCTACGCGGACTACGGGGACTACGGGGGCCCCGGCGGCAACGGCGCGGCCCCCACCGGGTCCCCCGGCGCGGGCGGCGCACCGGACCCCGCCCACCCCCACTGGTTCGACGACGAAGCCGGTCCCGTCGTCCGCCCGTACGCGATGACCCGCGGCCGGACCAGCCACGCCGCCGGGCACCGGCTCGACCTGATCGCGCTCGTCGTCGCCGAACCGGCGGCCGACGACCCGGTCTGGGAGATGACCCTGTCCCCGGAGCACGCCCACATCCTCGACCTGTGCCGCGAGCGGCCGCAGTCGGTCGCCGAGCTCGCGGCCGGACTCGACCTCGCGGTCGGCGTCGTACGGGTCCTGATCGGGGACCTGGCCGACGAGGAACTGGTCCATGTGACCCGGCCGGTACCGCCGGCCGAACTGCCCGATGAATCCATTCTGCGTGAGGTGATCGATGGCCTTCGGGCGCTCTAGCCGCACCGGCGCCATGCACGCCGTGTCCCCGGTCGAGCCGCTGACCCTGAAGATCCTCGTCGCCGGCGGCTTCGGGGTCGGCAAGACCACCCTGGTCGGCGCCGTCAGCGAGATCAGACCGCTCCGCACCGAGGAGGACCTCTCCCAGCCCGGCGTCGGCATCGACGACACCGGGGGAGTGGAGAGCAAGAGCACCACCACCGTGGCCATGGACTTCGGGCGCATCACCCTGCGCGAGGACCTGGTCCTGTACCTCTTCGGCACCCCCGGACAGGACCGCTTCTGGTTCCTCTGGGACGAACTGGCCCAGGGCGCCCTCGGCGCGGTGATCCTCGCCGACACCCGCCGGCTCGCCGACTGCTTCGCGGCCGTCGACTACTTCGAGCGCCGCGAGATCCCGTTCACGGTCGCCGTCAACTGCTTCGACGGCGCCGAACGCCACCCGGTGGTGTCCGTGCGCGAGGCGCTCGACCTCGAGCCCGGGGTGCCGGTGCTGCTGTGCGACGCGCGCGACCGGGAGTCCGTCAAGGACGTCCTCGTCGGGGTCGTGGAGCACGCGATGTCCCTGGCCCGCGCCCGCCGCCGGAGCCTGCCCGCGGGCACCTGAGCGCGGGGCGCCGGGCATCCCGCCCGCGGCGTACGGAGGCGGCCCGTACCCCCGCCGACTGGGGTACGGGCCGCAGCTCTCATGGGGGGTTCCGGGGCGGGTTGCGGGGTCTGCCGCGCGAGACCGTGGAGCGAGTGTGAACCCGCCGCCGGGGGCCGTCAAGCACGAGCACAGCACTCGTTTCCGGCGGCCCTCCGCCGACCTTCCGCCGACCTTCCGCCGACCCTCGGCCGGTGGTCGTCACCGTACGGCGACGACCGCCGACCCGTGCCCGAACAGCCCCTGGTTCGCGGTGATCCCGACCCGCGCCCCCGGCACCTGCCGCTCCCCGGCCGTACCGCGCAACTGCCACGTCAGCTCGCACACCTGCGCGATCGCCTGCGCCGGCACCGCCTCCCCGAAGGAGGCCAGCCCGCCGCTGGTGTTGACGGGCACCCGCCCGCCCTGCGCGGTCACCCCCTTGCGCAGCAGCGCCGCCCCCTCACCCTCCCCGCACAGGCCGATGTCCTCGTACCACTGGAGCTCCAGCGCGGTGGACAGGTCGTACACCTCGGCCAGCGAGAGGTCCTCCGGCCCGACCCCGGCCTCCTCGTACGCGGCGCGGGCGATGGACGCCCGGAACGAGCCGGGCGCCGGCGCCGCGCCCGTCACCGAGTCGGTGGCGATGTCCGGCAGGTCCAGGAACGTACGCGGATACACCGGCGTCACCGTCGACACCGCCCGGATCCGCACCGCGTCCGCCACTCCGCGCGCACGCGCGAAGTCCATGCTGCTCAGCACCAGCGCCGCACCCCCGTCCGAGGTCGCGCAGATGTCGAGCAGCCGCAGCGGATCGGCGACCACGGCCGACGCCGCCACCTCCCCGGCGGTCACCGCCTTGCGGTAGCGGGCGAGGGGGTTGAGCGCACCGGCCGCCGCGTTCTTGACCTTGACCCGGGCGAAGTCCTCAGGCGTGTCCCCGTACATGGCCATGCGGCGGCGGGCGTACAAGGCGAAATAGGCCGGGTTGGTGGCGCCCAGCAGCCGGAACCGCAGCCAGTCCGGATCGTCCGGCCGCTCCCCGCCCGCAGGGGCGAAGAACCCCTTGGGCGCCGCGTCCGCCCCGACCACCAGCACCACGTCGGCGAGCCCCGCCAGGATCTGCGCCCGGGCCGCACCGATGGCCTGGGCCCCCGAGGCGCACGCCGCGTACACGCTGGTCACCCGCGCGCCCTGCCAGCCCAGCGCCTGGGCGAAGGTCGCGCCGGCCACATAGCCCGGGTAGCCGGACCGCACCGTGTCCGCCCCCACCACGGACTGCACGTCGGTCCAGTCCAGCCCGGCGTCGGCGAGGGCGGCCCGCGCGGCCACCCGCCCGTACGCGACGAAACTGCGGCCCCACTTGCCCCACGGATGCATCCCGGCCCCGAGCACGGCGACGTCGGCGGGCCCGCTCACGAGGCACCCCCGGCCCCGGGCCCGGCCACCGCCTCCGGCCCGGCCCCGGGCCCGGCCCCGGCCACGGGCCGGAACCGCCAGGTCGTCCAACCGTCCCCGGCGTCCCCACCGCTCCCGCCGGTCCCGCCGTCCCCACCGGCCCCGTCGAGTACCCCGGCCACCACCTCGACCTCCATCCCGACCGCCAGATCGGCGACCGTGACCCCGGGCGCCGCCTGCCCCAGCACCACCATCCCCTCGGCCTCCAGCTCCACCGCGACCAGGGTGTACGGCTCCCAGGGCGCGTCCGGATCCGACACGTACGGTGCGGGCGGCCGGTAGCGCCCGTCTGTGTACGACCACACCCGGCCCCGCGGCGACAGCGGCACCTCGGTCGGCACGCCGTCGCCGGGGCAGCGGGGGTTGCGGCAGTACGCGTCCTCGCGCGGGAAGAACACCGCGGCGCAGGCGGAGCACCGGGTGCCGAGCAGCCGGAAGCCGCCCTCCGCGCCCGGGTCGGTGAACCACCCGTCCACGACGGGTGTGCGTGTGCGTTCCAAGACCCCTCCCAAGAGCCGCAGAGCTATCTGACGAACCGTCAGGAGTCTGCCACGCCACGCACGGAACGCACAGCGACCGGAAAGTCGAAGTAAGTATCGGGAAACGCCTCGGGCTTGAAGGAGTAGTGCCACCACTCCTCGGGCAGGTTCACGAACCCCTCCGCCCCGAGCACCTGCCTGAGCAACTGCCGATTGGCCCGGGCGGCCGCCGGGACCCGCGGGTCGTCGGTGTGCGACAGCGGGTCGAACAGGTCGAACGGCGTCCCCATGTCCACGGCACGCCGCAGCGGAAGCCGCACCAGCGTCACGTCCACCGTGCTCCCGCGACTGTGCCCGGACCGCTCGGCGATGTACCCGTCCGGGATCAGCCGCGCCTTGTCGACCCGCGGATAGAACGCCGCCTTCGTACCCTGGTCGCCCGGGTCCGCGGCCCACCGCACGAACCGGTCCACGGCCCGCTGCGGCCGGTAGCAGTCGTACACCAGCAGCGAGTACCCCCGCGCCAGCAGCACCCGCTGAGCCCTCCGCAGCGCCTCGGCCGCCGGCCGGGCCAGCAGGCAGGCCGGCTCCTCGTACCCCTCGACGACACGGCCGGTGAAGTTGTGCGGGGTGGCGTACCGGATGTCCTGGCCGATGGTCGGATCCACATCCGCCAGCACCGCGAACCCCGGCGCGCCCGACCCGCCGGCCAGCACCGCCACACACCCCGCAACCACCGCCATGCGCATGCCCCTTGGCATACCATCGCGGGATGCCGGCGCACCTGAGGGACTCGCACTGCTCCACCTGCGGAGCCTCGTTCGACACCGCCGACTGGCCCCGCACGTGCGGCGCCTGCGGCGCCGTCACCTACCGCAACCCGCTGCCGGTGGCCGTCGCCCTGCTCCCGGTCGAGGACGCCTCCGGCACCGGCCTGCTGGTGATCACCCGCACCATCGAGCCGGCCCTGGGCGGGATCGCCCTCCCGGGCGGCTTCATGGACTTCGGCGAGGACTGGCGCGAGGCGGTCGTCCGCGAACTCCGCGAGGAGACGGGCGTCCACGCCCGGCCCGACGACGTCGCCCTGGCCGACGCCATGAGCTCCCCGGGCGGCCACCTCCTCCTCTTCGGCCTCCTGCCACCCCGCCCGGTGAGGTCCCTGCCACCGTCGACGCCCACGGCCGAAACCACGGGCTGGCACATCCTCCGCGGCCCCACGGCACTGGCCTTCCCCCTGCACACCCGCGCGGCAGCGGCTTGGTTCGCGGGCGCCTACACCCCGTGACGCCCGCAGCCTGGGGACGTACGGTCGCGCAGGCCTCATCGGGCCCGCCAAGACCATGGCCAACCCCGGATCGACCTGATCGAACCGCTCCGACGGCAGCACGGCCGGTCCGCCGCGCTCGGGCAGGTTCCCCGGGGACCTATAGCGGACCTGCATCGTCCACGGAGTCAGGCCCGTAGCCGAGAGCACCAGCCGTATCCGTACGCGCAACGACGTCCACTCCACCGCCTCCGCCACGCCCACCGACCCCAAGCCCACCAACCCCCCGCACCACAGCCCCCCCGACCCGCCCCCCGCCCTCGTCCTCCACCACCACCGCATCCCCGACCCACCGCACCGTGTACCGCTCCACCTCGCCCGGCTCGAAGCCCGGCCCCGTGTCCCGGATCAGCACCCCGCCCCCCGTGCGCCCCCGCGCCGGGGCCCACGCCTCCAGGGCCACCCCGTCGCCCTCCGGCCCGCGGACCGGGAGCACGGCCCCGGCCCGGACCAGGACCGGGATCCGGCCGGGCGGGGCGTCGAGCAGGATCTGGCCCGGGCCCTCGTACGCCGCCCCGGTCGCGGAGTCGTACCAGAGCCCCCGCGGCAGCCGGACCGCCCGCCGGTCCGCGCCGGGCTCCAGCACCGGCGCCACCAGCAGCGCGTCCCCCAGCAGGAAGGCGTCCTCGCAGTCCCGCAGCGCCCGGTCCTCCGGAGCCCCCCACCACAGCGGCCGCACGTACGGCGCCCCGGTCCGCCGGGCCAGCTGGGCCAGCGTCAGGAAGTACGGCCGCAGCCGCTCCCGCTCCGCCAGGACGGCCCCCGCATGCCGCTCCACCTCGGGCCCGAACTCCCAGGGCTCCCGCCGCCCCGCCCAGATCGCCGAGTGCGTCCGGAACAGCGGCAGGTACGCCCCCAGTTGCAACCACCGCAGGTACAGCTCCGGCGACGGCGAACCGCCGAACCCGCCCACATCCGGGCCCGAGTACGGCACCCCGCACAACCCCAGCCCCAACACCAGCGCCAGCGAGGCCCGCAGCCCCTCCCAGCCGGTCTCCACGTCCCCCGACCAGGTGCCCCCGTACCGCTGCATGCCCGCCCACCCGGACCGCGAGAACAGGAACGGCCGCTCGGCGGGCCGCAGCCGGACCAGGCCCTCCCACCCTGCCCGCGCCATCCCGAGCGCGTACACGTTGTGCGCGGACCGGTGGTCCCCGCCGGCCCCGTCCATGGCGTGCCGGGCCGACCTGGGCAGCGTCGCGTCCCCGAACGGGGCGAAGGAGACGGGCTCGTTCATGTCGTGCCACACCCCGGAGAACCCCTGGGCCAGCCGCTCCGCGTACAGCCCGCCCCACCATTCGCGCACCGCCGGATCCGTGAAGTCCGGGTACGCGCACGCGCCCGGCCAGACCTCGCCCCGCACCTCCTCCCCCCGGGCGTCCCGCACGAACGCCCCGGCAGGCCCCACCGCCCGGCCGGCGGTGTGCACGGGGTCGCCGACCTTCACCGCCGGGTCGACGATCGACACCAGGCGTACGCCCTGCTCCCGCAACTCCCTTGCCAGCCCGGGCAGGTCCGGGAACCGCTCACCGTCCACGGTGAACACCCGGTGCTGCGCGTAGTGGTCGATGTCCAGGTGTACGGCCGACAGCGCGAGCCCGCGCGCCCGGTAGCCGGACACGACGCGCCGCACCTCCTCGGCGCTTCCGAAGCCCCACCGCGCGTGCTGGTAGCCCAGCGCCCACGCGGGCGGTACGGCGGGCGCGCCGGTCAGTGCCGACCAGCCCTGGAGCACCCGCGCCGGCGTCCCCGCCAGCACCCAGCACCGCAACGGCCCGCCGTCCATCCGCAGCTCGCACGTCCCGGGCCGGTCGGGACCCGAGCCGGCGCCTTCCTCGCCCTCCCGGAGCAGCACGCGCCCGTCCCACGGGTTGTCGTGGAACACCAGGTGCGTTCCCGCGTCCGCGACCACCATCTGTACGGGCATGGTGATGTAGAGGGGGTCGTCGCCGGGCCCGAAGCCGCCCTTGGGGTCGGTGTTCCACAGCCGGTACACGCCGTCGCGCAGCCGCGGCCCCGCGGCGCGCCCGCCGAGCCCGAAGAACCGGGCGTCCGCGGGCACCTCGGCCCGCACCGCCCAACGCGCCTCACCCCCGGCACTTTCAACAGCACCCCCACCTGCCGTACCACCAGCACCCCCCAGACCACCCGCACGACCCGCACCGCCCACATCACCCGCATCATCCGCAGCCCCCACCCCCACCGGCTCCCACCACCGCGGCGGCAGTTCCCGGCGCAGCACCACCCCGCCCGGTGTGCGCACCTCCACCGCCCCGTGCCGGGACACCGCCACCGTCACCCGCTCCGACACCACCCGCCAGCCGCCGCCGGTGTCCGGCTCCAGCACCGCCCGCGGGTCGGGCTCCGGCCCGTCGCCCACCACGGCGTACGAGGGCGTCGTCCCGGCCCCGTCCCAACCCCAGAACACGGCCCCGCCCGCCGCGACCCGTACGAGCAGCTCCGACCGGGCGAACCGCAGCACCCCGCCGCCCGGCCGCGGCTCCGTACCCGTCAGCACCCCCGGCACGCGCGCCCGCTCCGGCCCCCGGCGCGGGAGCCCCACCGCGTCCGCGCGCCGGTGGCGCAGCGCCGAACGCCATGCGCGCCGCCCGCGCTCCGTACCGATCTCCTTCACCGCACGCACCAGATCGCGACCGTTCATGCTGATCACCCTGCCACCGGCCGCCGACCGCGCGGGCTGCGTTCAACTTCCGTTCACCCGTCCATCCACCTCCCTGGCACCTCTGGTGCGGAGGTGGATCACATGGCATCGTCCCTGTGTGCCGCCGCGCGCACACCCACCGCGCGATGGCACCGTACGCACATCCCGCGCGCACCCCGCGCGAGCCGCAGACTGACCGGGAGCCGACCCATGACCTCGACCACCCAGCCGGAACCCCTCTGGTCCCCGGGGCCCGACCGGATCGCCGGGGCCCGCATCACCGCCTTCCAGGCCTGGGCCGCCGAGCGCCACGGCGCCCCCGCGGACGGCGGATACCCCGCACTGCACGCCTGGTCCGTCGCCGAGCTCGACACCTTCTGGGGGGCCGTCGCCGAATGGTTCGACGTACGGTTCACCACCCCGTACGAATCCGTCCTCGCCGACCGCTCCATGCCGGGCGCGCGCTGGTTCACCGGCGCCACCCTCAACTACGCCGAGCACGCCCTGCGCGCCGCCGAGAACCCGGCGCGCGCCGAGGACGCCGCCCTGCTGTACGTGGACGAGACGCACGAGGCCACCCCCATCACCTGGGCCGAGCTCCGCGGCCAGGTCGGCGCGCTCGCCGCCGAGCTGCGCGCCCTCGGCGTGCGCCCCGGCGACCGGGTCAGCGGCTACCTGCCCAACATCCCCGAGGCCGTCGTCGCGCTCCTCGCCACCGCCGCCGTCGGCGGCGTGTGGACCTCCTGCGCCCCCGACTTCGGCGCCCGCAGCGTGCTCGACCGCTTCCAGCAGGTCGAGCCGGTCGTCCTGTTCACCGTCGACGGCTACCGCTACGGCGGCAAGGAGCACGACCGCCGCGACACCGTCGCCGAGCTCCGCGCGGACCTGCCCTCGCTGCGCGCGGTCGTCCACATCCCGCTGCTCGGCACACCGGCCCCCGACGGCGCCCTGGCCTGGGCGGACCTGACCTCCGCCCGCACCGAGCCGGTCTTCGAACCGGTCCCGTTCGACCACCCGCTGTGGGTGCTGTACTCCTCCGGCACCACCGGTCTGCCCAAGGCGATCGTGCAGTCCCAGGGCGGCATCCTCCTGGAGCACCTCAAGCAGCTCGGCCTGCACTGCGACCTCGGCCCCGAGGACCGGTTCTTCTGGTACACCTCCACCGGCTGGATGATGTGGAACTTCCTCGTCTCCGGCCTGCTCACCGGTACCACGGTCGTCCTGTACGACGGCAGCCCCGGCTACCCCGACACCGGGGCCCAGTGGAGCATCGCCGAGCGGACCCGGGCCACTCTGTACGGAACCTCGGCCGCCTACGTCATGGCCTGCCGCAAGGCCGGGGTCCACCCCTCGCGCGACCACGACCTCTCCGCCGTGAAGTGCGTGGCGACCACGGGCTCGCCGCTGCCGCCCGACGGCTTCCGCTGGCTGCACGACGAGTTCGCAGAAAGCGCGATGGACCTGTGGATCGCCTCCGTCAGCGGCGGCACGGACGTCTGCAGCTGCTTCGCCGGCGCCGTCCCCACCCTCCCCGTCCACATCGGCGAACTCCAGGCCCCCTGCCTGGGCACGGACCTGCAGGCGTGGGACCCGTCCGGCAAGCCGCTCACCGGGGAGGTCGGCGAGCTGGTCGTCACCAACCCCATGCCCTCCATGCCGATCTACTTCTGGAACGACCCGGACGGCAGCCGCTACCGCGACAGCTACTTCGAGATGTTCCCCGGCATCTGGCGGCACGGGGACTGGATCACCCTCACCGACCACGGCTCGGTGGTCATCCACGGCCGCTCCGACTCCACCCTCAACCGGCAGGGCGTCCGCATGGGCTCCGCCGACATCTACGAGGCCGTCGAGCGCCTCCCCGAGATCAAGGAATCCCTGGTCATCGGCCTGGAGGAGCCGAACGGCGGCTACTGGATGCCGCTGTTCGTGCACCTCGCCCCCGGCGCCACCCTCGACGACGACCTGCGCGGCCGCATCAAGGCCACCATCCGCGAGGAGCTCTCCCCGCGGCACGTGCCCGACGAGGTCATCGAGGTGCCGGGCATCCCGCACACCCTCACCGGCAAGCGGATCGAGGTCCCGGTCAAGCGCCTGCTCCAGGGCACGCCCATGGAGAAGGCCGTCAACCCGGGCTCGGTCGACAACCTCGACCTCCTGGGCTTCTACGAGGAGCTCGCCCGCACCCGCAGCAGCGCCCGGTCCTGAGCCCGCTGTCAGTGGTCGTCGTTACTCTGAGTGAGCAATTGACTGCGCACTCAGGGGGAAGCATGTCCAGCACGCACCGCACCACCACCGACGACACCACCGACCGCACCAGCCGCTCGGCCAAGCGCCGCATGCTGCGCCGCGAGATCCCCGGCACCGTCGGCCTCCTCGCCGACCCCGGGGATTTCGCGGCCATGCGCCGCTACCGCAGCTTCGCCTTCGACGACCACCAGGACTACCTGCGCCACGTCGACGACCTCCTCAGGTCCCTCGCCGCCCAGGGCATCCACACCACCGTGGCCCTCTTCGACGCCGAGGAGTACGCGGAGTTCTGCGCCGAGCAGCGCCTCGACCCGGACAGCGCCGCATCCCGCAGCCGCTTCACCGCCGAACTCGCCGGCACCGGCCCCGGACTGCCCTACACCGGCCGCCCCATCGAGGAGATCGTCCCGCTCCTGATCGACGAGGCAGTTCGCCAGGACACCTGGGAGTACGCCACCATGCTCCTCGCCGATCTCGGTACCTGCGCCGACTGCGGCGAGGACATCGGCCGCTCCTCCTTCGAACGGGCCGCCGACGTGCTCACCCGCCTCGTCCGGGGAGCCGGACCGGGCCACCACCATCTCGTCTGCAGCATCCCCACCAAGGACCAGCAGCTCGTGGCGGTGCTCCACACCGAGACCTCCGCAGAGCCGCCCGGGCATCCACCCGCGGCCGCAGGCCCGGACGGCCCGGACGGCACACCGTGGCTCGACGGCCGCGAGAGCCTCGACTTCGTGACCGTCCTGGCCGCCGGCCTCGCCCTCGGCGGCCCCGGGGGACTGGTGTTGCGCACCACCGGTGCCGGCCCCGGCGACCGTGTCCACGGATGGCGGCTCGACCGGGGGCGCCTGGTGCCGCTCTCCGCGGCAGCGGTCTTCAATGCGTACTGCACCGACGCCGACACCGGGGAACCCGTGGCTCCGGAGCACGGCGTCGAGTACTGCCCCGGATTCGAGGTGGACGGCCCCGACCCGCACCACCGAAACAGGTAGCCGTCCGGCCCCGGAGCCCATGGGCGGAGGACCGAACGGTCGAGGGGCCTCCGCCATGGCGAAGGCCCCTCGACCGGCATCACACCGACACCGAAACCGGCTGCTCGAACCGGCTACTCGCCGGACAGCACGGCCTGCGCGGCCACCCGTGCCTCCTCGGCGCTGTCTGCCGCACGCGCCGCGGCCGCGGCGCGCTCGCACTGGGCCAGCGTGTACTTGGCGAGCGTCGCCCGCACGTAGGCGATCGAAGCGGCACCCATCGACAGGGAGGTGACACCCAGACCCGTCAGCACACACGCCAGCAGCGGATCGGAAGCGGCCTCACCGCAGACACCGCAGCTCTTGCCCTCCGCCCTGGCGGCCTCGGCGGCCAGGGCGATCAGGTCGAGCAGCGCCGGCTGCCAGGGGTCCTGGAGCCGCGACACCGCACCGACCTGCCGGTCGGCGGCGAAGGTGTACTGCGCCAGGTCATTGGTGCCCAGCGACAGGAACTCGACCTCCTGGAGGATCGAGCGCGCCCGCAGCGCGGCGGAGGGGATCTCCACCATCGCCCCGAACTTCGCCTGCAGCCCGGCCGCACGGCACGCGTCGGCGAACGCCTTCGCGTCGGCCCGGTCGGCCACCATGGGCGCCATGACCTCCAGGTGGACCGGTAGGCCGTCGGCCGCCTTGGCCAGCGCGGTGAGCTGGGTCCGCAGCACCTCGGGGTGGTCCAGCAGGGTGCGCAGGCCGCGCACGCCCAGCGCCGGGTTCGGCTCGTCCGCCGGCGTCAGGAAGTCCAGCGGCTTGTCGGCGCCGGCATCCAGAACGCGGACGACGACCCGGCCCTCGGGGAAGGCTTCGAGCACCTTGCGGTAGGACTCGACCTGCTTCTCCTCGGACGGCGCCTTCTTGCTGTCGTCCAGGAACAGGAACTCGGTGCGGAACAGGCCCACACCCTCGGCCCCGGCCTCGACGGCCGCCGGGACGTCCGCCGGCCCGCCGACGTTGGCGAGGAGCGGCACCTTGTGCCCGTCGGACGTCGCGCCCGGACCGGACGAGGCAGCCAGGGCGGCCTTGCGCTCGGCGGCCGCGGCCTCCAGTTCGGCCTTCTTCTCGTCGCTCGGCTCGACGAAGACCTCGCCCGTCGAACCGTCGACGGCGATCACGGTGCCCTCGGCGATCTCGCAGGCTCCCGGCAGCGCCACGACCGCGGGCACCCCGAGCGCCCGCGCGAGGATGGCGCTGTGGCTGGTCGGGCCACCCTCCTCGGTGACGAAGCCGAGGACCAGCGACGGGTCGAGCAGCGCCGTGTCGGCGGGCGCCAGGTCCCGCGCGATCAGCACGTACGGCTCGTTGCTGTCCGGCACACCCGGCATCGGCACACCCAGCAGGCGCGCGACGATGCGGTTGCGTACGTCGTCCAGGTCGGCCACCCGCCCCGCCATGTACTCCCCGGCCCCCGCGAGCAGGTCGCGGTAGGCGGCGAACGCGTCGTATACGCCGCGCTCGGCGGTGCTGCCGACGGCGATCCGCCGGTCGACGTCCGCCATGAGCTCCGGGTCCTCAGCGATCATGGCCTGGGCCTCGAGCACGTGCTGTGCCTCGCCCCCCGCCAGCTGGCCGCGCGCGATCAGGTCGGCCGCGACGGCGCTCACGGCCTGACGGGCGCGCCCCTGTTCGCGCTCCGCCTCGTCCGCAGTGATCTGCCTGGCCGGCGGCTCCAGAACCGCCGTTCCCATGTGCCGCACCTCGCCGATCGCCACACCATGGCTCACGCCGACGCCTCGCAGCGTTGTCTCCATCAGTCTTCCCTGGCCTGTAGTTGTCTTTTCACACCCCGTAAGGGGTCGGTTCGGGCTGGACCGCAACCCTCGGGTCGGAAGCCCGCCGCTTCAGCGGTGGGTGGAGTCACTTCACCCGTTCTTCCGATTGAGCGGGCGGCCGGCCGGGCGCCGGGCGGATCTCCGAACCGCCGGCACCCCCGCCGGACGCGTCAGGCCCAGCCGAAGAGCTGGTCGCCGGCCTTGACGTCGCCGTCCTCGCGGACGTCACCGAGGGAGTCGGCGGTGGCCTCCAGCGCCACGACGGGGCAGATCGGCGACTTGCCGGCCTCTTCGACGGCAGCGGGGTTCCAGCGGATGACGGCCTGGCCGCGGGTCACGGTGTCGCCCTTGTTGATGAGCAGCTCGAAGCCCTCGCCGTTCAGCTGAACGGTGTCGATCCCCAGGTGGGTGAGGACGCCGTGTCCTTCGGCGTCGACGACGACGTACGCGTGCGGGTGCAGGGAGACGACCACACCGTCGACAGGGGAGACCGCCTCCGAGAGCTCGCGGACGGGATCAACGGCGGTGCCCGGACCCACCATCGCGCCGGAGAACACCGGATCCGGCACAGCCGCGAGTCCGATGGCACGCCCGGCAAGTGGGGACGTCACGCTGGTCATGGGGGCCTCCCAGGGGTGGGGCTTCGTAGTGCCGCCGTCACTGCCTGTCCTCGACAGCGCACTTTCGAAGGGTATGTCATGAGATGTCCGGGTTCCGCGAAACGAACCTCCTGCTGAGGGCCGTGACGCGCTCCCGCGACACCGTAGTGGACTAGACCATACGCCTGATTCGATTTGCCTGTGAACCACCAGGCCTGTACTGTCGTGACTCCCGCCAGGACGTCCCATGTGAACTTCTCGCGAACGGACGATGGACGGGGAACCAACCCTTCAGCTGCTGATCTTGAGCTCATGTGCTCAGTCGTTTCGTCGTCTCGATGAACCGGCCGAGTTGCAGAGCAAGGGAAAGACACTGATAAGGTCGGAATCGCCGAAAGGGAAAACGCGAAAGCGGAGACCCGGAAAGCGAACGGAAAAGACTCTGATAGAGTCGGAAACGAAGAACGAAAGCCCGGAGGAAAGCCCGAGAGGGTGAGTACGAAGGAAGCGTCCGTTCCTTGAGAACTCAACAGCGTGCCAAAAATCAACGCCAGAAGTTGATACCCCGTCCACTCCGGTGGAT